>JALZHG010000536.1 GCA_030914045.1 Chloroflexota bacterium
CACCAGCCGAGAGCACAGCATCCTAGAGGAGATCATGGTCTCCGACCTGCTCGAACCAACAAGGGGAGTCACCCACAGGCTGCTCACTGCCTTCCCAGACTACCAGCTCACCATCGAGGACCAGATCGCCGAGGAGAACAAGGTCGCCACCGTCTGGACCGGGAGCGGAACCCACCAGGGAGAGTGGCAGAGCCCTGCGGGCAGCATCGCGCCGACAGGCAGAGAGGTGACATGGATGGGGACCACTACCCTGCGCCTCTCCGAAGGCAAGATCTCGGACGTCATAGCTTCTAGCTGGGACCACCTAGGCATCCTCCAGCAGCTTGGAGCGATAGCCGTCGCAGAGCCGAGGACGGGGGCCTAAGAACAGAGGTGAAGCTCTTACTTTGGTGCGCCGAACTTCCGAGAAAACCCCTTCCACCTAGTTGGGTGAACAGGTTATTCTCTTAGATCTTCGTATACTAATCTTCTATGCGATCGAGGCAAGCTCACCACAAAGTTGTGGAGCGATCTCCTTCGCCAACGTCTGCTAGCTACCTCCGGTCGGTGGCCCCTCTCCCGCGCTGGTACGGGCTAGCCGTAGTGCTCAGCGTTCTGGCGCTCGTGCTGATGTTGCTCTTAAGACCCCTCATGGAGCACAGCACCTTCTTCTTGTTCATCGCTGCCGTGGCCATAAGCGCTCTGTACGGCGGGCTGGGGCCGGGGTTGGTGGCCACCGTCCTCTCAGCCCTGGCGAGCGACTTCTTCTTCCTGCCACCTCAGAACGCGCTGCTCGGTGGGATGGAAGAAACCCTAAGGTTGGGCATCTTTCTCGCGACGGGCCTGATAGTCAGCTGGCTCGCCCGGAGCCGCAAAAGTGCTAATGAACGGCTCATCGAGAGCCACAAAAGAGTCGAGGAACAGCTGCGCTCGCGTAATGAGGACCTGGAGCGCTGGGTGGACCAACGGAGGGCTTTGGAAGAGCAGCTGGAGCACAGGGCCTCCCACGACTCCCTCACCGATCTGCACAACCAAGCATCATTCTACGAACACCTAAGACGCGCCCTGGCTCGCGCAAGGCGCCAGAACAGCAAGGTGGCGGTGCTGTTCATAGACCTCGACGACTTCAAGCTCATAAACGACTCCTTAGGCCACCAAGAGGGGGATCGGGTGCTTCGTGAAGTGGCCAAGCGCTTGAAGGGGTGCTTGAGAGAGGCAGACGTAGCTGCACGGATCGGCGGGGATGAGTTCGTCGTCCTGCTGGAGGACGTATCCGATGCCAGCGGCGCGCTTGGAGTCGCAGAGCGCTTTCAGTCGCAACTGCGCGTCCCCCTCGATGTTCATGGCTACAGACTGTACACCTCTGCAAGCATTGGCATCGTAGTAGGCGATCAGGGGCCCTCAGAAAAGTTGGTGCGTGCTGCGGACCTGGCGATGTACCAAGCCAAGAGAACGGGAAAAGCACACAGCGTAGTATTCGACCCGAATTCCATAACAGGCGGGGCTACCTAGAGGTAATAGTCCTCCCTACTTCACCTCTGCCTCTCGCAAGGCCCGAAACCCGCCAGCAATGTTAGGGCTCGTGCAGGTGAACTTCTGAGAAAATCCCTTGCAAGCAGTTGGGTGAACAGGCCTCGAGCGCGTAATAGCTAGACCAGTGTCGGTTCCACCTCAGGGACTCCTCCGGCGAGCCAGGCGTGGAATCTCAGCCCAGATTGTTTTTTATTTTGAAGGCCGTGTAACGGTCTATCTTCGCAGCAATTCAAACCCCTGGCCGCCGCCCTTGGTTAGCACAGCCCGGAATGCCAACCCAGTTCGGTTTACAGATTTAGGGTTGCGTAACCCCGCAACGCCGGTAAACCTCGTCCCTCACGTCCTCCGGCTCAGTCCCCGCCAGAGCGTCCATTGCGCCCCTCGAGACGCCTCTCGATCTCCTCCAGCCTTTCGAGGAGCAGGTCCACCTTTTTGTTTCGCTCTTCCTGCTCGTCGAGCCTCTTCAGTACGAGGTCGAGCTTATCGGTCTGTACCTTCTCATCCTGCTCCTCAACCCTCTCCACGAAGTAGGCAGCAACCCCGGCCGTGAGAACGCCGAAGAGGACGATGCCGACCAGCATCACCAGGACGGCCACTACCCTGCCGGCAGACGTTACCGGGTAAGTGTCCCCGTAGCCCACCGTGGTTATGGTAGTGACCGCCCACCACAAAGCTTCCCAGAACCCGTTTATAGTCCCGCCGGAACCTTCCTCGAAGAGCAAGACGAACCCCGCGCCGGTGAAGACGGTCAGAAGCCACAACACAAGGACGTACGCGGCTTTGTAGGGACCCAGGACACGCTCCAGCCCCCTGACCGCCCGGATCAAGAACGGCAACACCAGTAAAACCCGCAAAGGCCTCAAGAAGGGGAGCACCACTATGA
>JALZHG010000537.1 GCA_030914045.1 Chloroflexota bacterium
CACACCATAGTTAGGGTCACGTTCAAGATCATCAGCCATCGCCGCAGCTATGGTACTCAACGCGCGCATCACTGACTCTGACCTACGGGAGTTCGTTGAGCGCCACCGGATCAGGCGCGGGTGAGCGCTAATTGAGTTCGAACCCTTCCCTAACGCATTGATTCTAGATAAAGCCGAACAGGAAGCTATACGATCTCGGAAGTTCGTCAAGAAAGTTTCAATAAATAGTTCATTTGAGTGATGCGCCGGTCCCCCTCGGGGAGCATGGTACAGTCGTTACGTGGAAAAGAAACCTCACGTGAAGGCGCAGGCCCGCCACCTGTCCTCCTCCTAGACCAGGGCTCGCTACCCCCACAACTACCTGCTGCGATGGGATACGGGACCCCAGAAGACGGTAGAGAGGAGCGTTGCCTCCGCTCCTCCTCCAGAGTGCGGCTTCGCGTGTGTTGGGTGACCCCTTCTAACGGTTAGCGCCACGTAGTTAACAAGGGCCGGGGTCTAGCAGCCTCGGCCCTTTCTCTCACCCTTATTCACCAAAGTGCGTGGAGAGACTGTTTGGAAAACCGCTAAAGAGGTTCTCGAAGGTGTATGTTTGGTGCCTGAAGACGGCAAAATGGAGCTTCTTCACCCCCTTTTGCTCACTGAGGGAACCCGAACTGGGGGCTATGCTGATTTTCCAAACAGTCTCTCCAGGCACTTCGGTGAATAACCAAACCTGGGACAATGCTCCAGAGTCGGGAGATCTTAGACGGAGGTGGGCATGGCGGAGCGCGGTGGGCTGCCGGGCTGGGTAGAGGCGTGGGTTGGTAAGGTCGTCCAGGTGCACGTCCACGGGGACCCTGATCCCTTGTTCGGCGTCCTAGAGGACTGGGACCAGCGGGGCGTGGTGCTGCGGCACACGGAGGACATGGTCCGCCTCACCGCCTCTCGCGTCGAGGACGTCCCCTCGGAGCCGATGATGATCCTCGTAACTTGGTCGGCGGTGCGCTACGTCGCGGTGCTGCTGGAGGAGTTGGAGAAGGACTAGCCCCGCGACGCTCGCTTCCACCACGCTCGGCCCCGGTCCGATCGGCCCAGGAGCCGCCGTAGGGTATGGCGCATCCGCCATCCAACCCATCTCTCCGCCCAGTGAACTTCCGAGAACACCTCTTCCAGAAACTGTCTGATAATTCTCAAGCACGGGCCAGCCTCCTCACCATGAGGCGGCTCATCGCCGCATAGACGAACGCCTCCGAGCTCTCCGGTAGCCTCTCGTAGTCCTTGCTCATCCTCCTGTTTTGTCCCAACCACGAGAAGGTCCTCTCCACCACCCATCTACGGGGCAGTACCTTGAAGCCTCGCCATGGCAGGAGCCTGTGCCAGTCCACCTGTTTGCCTTCCTTGGCCCACTCCCTGGCCCAAACCTTGGCTACCTCTTCTGGCACCGGCTTTTGGGGCTTGCGCACGACCTCGACGCTCACGCCCATCACCTCCTCGGTCCACCTCATGCCCCTCCCTTGGTAGCCCGCGTCGACCCACAACTTACAAAGGCGCGGAAAGCGATCCCGCACCGGGTACAGCAGCAGTTTGATGCCGTCGGCGTCGGGCACCCTGGCGCTGTGCACCCGCACCTTCATCACCAGGCCTTCGGTGTCCACAAGGAGGTGGCGCTTCCTGCCTTGCACCTTCTTTGCGGGGTCGAAGCCGCGCTCAGTGCCTCCCACCCCGGTAGTCTTGGTCGTCTGGGAGTCCACTATCGCTGCGCTGGGCTGCGGGTTCGTGCCGAGTCGCGCCCGCAAAGCCTCGCGCAGCTCGGCGTTGAGCCGCTCGAAGGTGCCGTCGATACGCCAGCTCCTGAACCAGTGGTAGACGCTCCTCCAGGGCGGGAACTCGCGGGGCAACAGCCGCCAGGGGCAACCGCTCTTTAGCACGTAGAAGACTGCGTTTAAGATCTCGCGCGGAGCGTGCATCTTGGGGCGTCCTCTTTGGTTAGCAGCGGGAAGGTGCGGCTCGATGTGTCTGAACTCGGCGTCGGAAAGGTCGGTAGGATAAGTCATCATGGGCCGAAGCGTAAGCCATCGTCCCCTTCCTTCCGCATTTATCAGACAGTTTCTCCACGCACTCCACTGAATAGAGCTAGAGCTGCCCGCTTAGATCCAACGCCTCACTTGAGCTTTGTAGCTCAGGTACTCTTCGCCGAACTTGCGCTCCAAGTAGCGCTCCTCGCGCTCGATGACGCCGCGCTGGATCACAAGCAGCGCGACCGGCAGAAGAAGGATGGCCCACAGCGCGTTCGCGCGGGCGGCGATCCCCGTATAGATCATCGCCATCGAAAGGTAACCGGGGTTGCGGGTGTAACGAAACGGCCCCCCCGTGGCAACGTGCGACACCGGCTTGTAGGGGTTGGTCGGCGT
>JALZHG010000538.1 GCA_030914045.1 Chloroflexota bacterium
GAGTTCCACTGGGCTTGCGTGCTCGATGCTTCGGGTACGGAGATGCTCTCCTGCAAGGTCGAAAACGACGAGGTGGATCTCTTGAAGCTCATCGACGAGGTCCTCTCCATGGCCGAGGACGTCGTGTGGGCTACCGACCAGCCTGGTGGAAGCGCGGCGCTCTTGTTGGCGCTTTTGTGGGAGCGAGACCAGAGAGTCCTCTACATCCCTGGCTTGACCGTGGATCGGGCCCGCGATGCCTACCGTGGGGAGTCCAAGACCGACGCCCGAGATGCCCACGTCATCGCCGATCAGGCTCGAATGAGAAGCGACCTCGGCGGGCTCACCGCCAGCGAAGGTGATCTCGCTGAACTTCAGCTTCTCCTCGCCCGAAGGCGCGACCTTGTCGCCGACCGGACCAGAAGTGTCACCCGCCTCAGGGAGACGCTTCTGGCCCTGTTCCCGGCGCTGGAGCGAGCTCTCGACCTGAACAGGAGAGGCGCCCTCACGCTGGTCGCCCACTACCAGACCCCCGCCTCCATACGCAGGATGGGCCGCAAACGGCTCACCTCCTTCCTAAAAAACCGCGGTGTTAAAGGGGCGGACGCCCTCGCTGAGAAAGCCCTCGCCGCGGCCAAGGCTCAAAGCGCCACCCTGCCCGCAGAGGACGTTGCCGCCCGTATCGTCGTCGACCTCGCTGGTGAGGCACTCGATGTTAAGGAGAGAGTCGAAGCTCTCGACGGGGAACTCCGGCAGCGTTTCTTCGCTCGCCCGGAGGCGAAGATCCTCGCCAGCCTACCGGGGATGGGTCCGATCCTCGGCGCCGAGTTTTTGGTGGAGACGGGGGATCTCTCCGCTTTCGAGAGCTCCGACAAGCTCGCCGCCTACGCCGGACTGGTCCCGGCCGCCCACGATTCCGGCAAACGGATCGGCAATGATCGCCGCATGCGTGGCGGAAACAAGGTCCTCAAGCGGGTCTTCTATCAGTCGGCGTTTGCCAGTCTACGCAGCGCCCCGCAATCCAGAGCCTTCTACGACCGCAAAAGGCGTGAGGGCAAGAAGCATACCCAGGCTTTGATCGCGCTCGCTAGGAGGAGGGTCAACGTCCTTTGGGCAATGCTGCGCGACGGGACGACGTTCAAGACACCGTCTGCGGCTTGACATATTCATAGGGATTCTGTTCCACCCACATCCTCAGTCCATACAAGCGCACGATCTCTGAAAGGGGGGCTGGGGCGAGCTCGCTCTCGGCGGCCAGCTCGGAGTAGTCACGATGAGGTAGGTTACTCACCAGATACCAGGTAGCTTTCTCAGGCAACTCTTTGGGATCAGTGGTGGCCACAACAGCCCGCCGGGCTCTTTCGGGGCCGTAGGGTCCCATGTCCACCTCTAAGGCCCACCACACCTCCTCGTGTCTATCCCTGAAAGAACGCACTACCTTCACCCAATCCCCGGGATGCCGCTCGTCCTCCCAAGCTTCGCTGGCAGCCACCGCCGCCTCCCACGGCGAGCCTATCTCGCCTATCTTGTGCCACCAGGCATGCGAGGGCTTCAAAGCCAGTACATAACCTACCCCCAGCTCCGCTAAAGACTGCTTGAACTCCTCGTCTTCACCGTAGAACGAATCCGCAACCACCGCCCTGAAGGACACCTCAATCTCGACAGCCCGTTCCACGAGCTCGGAGGCTATCTTCAGCTTGGTGCGCAACTCCGGGTCCTCTTTGCCGCCCTCGAAGTGGTGCGCCGGGGTATAAGGCTCAAAGGCAATAGGCCAGTAGAGCTTCTCGTCGGCAAGCAGGCTAGTTACGCTGACCACTCCGCTGTCGGTCTTGCCGATGTTGGCCAGCCACTGCCTACCCCCACGTGGGCAGTGTGCTTGCCCCATTTGCGGTCCCCGTGCTCGTCTATGACAAGCACGCTGTCTGCGTTCGGGGCAGTCTTTGTGTCTTGGAGCATTAGCTCCACCCTACGCCGGTTTATCTGTTTGGGATCCCAGCTGGACTCAGATAGGAACCACTGCAGACTCTGCGCCTCCTTGCGTTGTGCGCCAATTATGGGCTCGGTGTTGGCCAGGGCGCAGAGAAGAGCCTTAGATCATCGAGGTCGCCCATGCCAGACTCCCGCACCGTGCTACCTGCTCCCAAGCTGCTGGATCTCATCGGGATCCGTGCCGACGTCCGTGCCGACGCAAACATCATCCTCGTTGCGAAAACCTCGGCCAGTACAGCTCGTTGCCCAGTGTGCGGGAAGCAATCCGCAAGGGTCCACTCTCGCTACACGAGGACGCTTGCTGATCTTCCCTGGCAGGGAGTCCCCGTTACTGTCCGCCTCCACGTCCGAAGGTTCTTCTGCGACGAGGCAGCATGCGAGAGGGCGATCTTCGCGGAACGAGTGCCTGGCGTCGCTGCAC
>JALZHG010000207.1 GCA_030914045.1 Chloroflexota bacterium
CACATGCCACATACCGGGGCGCAACTTCAACGACAATCTGCCCCTCGCCAAAGGAGTGGGCACCACGACTCGCAAGACGATGACGATAGTGGGCACGGCTTATAGCCCCTGGCTTTTCTGGGATGGGCGCAAGGACAGCCTGTGGGCGCAGGCTCTCGGCCCCCTCGAAAGCCCTGTTGAGCACGGAGGAACTCGCACCCAATACGCGCACCTGATAGACAAGTTCTACCGCACCGAGTACGAAGCCCTGTTCGGCCCACTGCCGGACTTCTCCGACCGCACCCGCTTCCCCGACACCGCAGGGCCTGTCGAGGACCCTGTGGCCGCAGCCGCCTGGAAGGGGATGACTGATGACGACCGTGATGCCATTACTCGTGTGTACTCCAACATGGGCAAAGCTATTGCAGCCTACGAGCGCAAGATCATGCCCGGTCCTTCGCGCTTCGACCGCTATGTGGAAGCCCTCTTGAAGAACGATGACAAGGCCATGCGAGAGTTGCTCAGTCCTAGTGAGGTAGCCGGCGCAAAGCTGTTCATTTCGGAGGCCCAGTGCATTAACTGCCACAACGGCCCGCTGCTCATGGGCACCGCCTTCCACAACACCGGCGTACCGGCCGCCGAAGGGCTGCCAACCGACCACGGCAGGCTGACGGGAGTGCAGCAGGTGCTGGAGGACGAGTTCAACTGCCTGAGCCGCTGGAGCGACGCCAAAGCGGAAGACTGCGCCGAGCTTCGGTTCGTGGTCAGGAGTGGCGAGCAGTTGGATGGCGCTTTCAGACCGCCCAGCCTGCGCAATATCGCGCAGACAGCCCCCTACATGCATGCCGGACAATTCGCCAGCCTGACCGATGTGTTGAGGCACTACAACGAGGCAAAGCAGGGGCCGGTGGGCCACTCCGAGTTGGAGCCACTAGGTCTCTCGTCCGCCGAGATAGACAACTTGATCGCTTTCATGGGTAGCCTCAGCGGGCCGCTTGCCGCCCCACCCGAGTTGCTCAGGCCCCCCGCTGAACTACAGGCCTCTCCGTAACCAGGGCATATGAGAAAGACACCCACCCCACGGTGTGTTTCTTGTACAGTTCACCTGGTTTCGCCCTGCTCTTTGAAGTGCTGGATGATCATAACTAGCTCACCACGATGTTCGGCGTCGTGGTTCACGAGGTGGTAGAGGACGCGCTCCGGGGTTATGTGGTGCGTCTCGCCGGTCCAGTGGGTGATGGGACGCAACTCGCGAAACTCTTCAGCGGACATGGCTTTGTAAATGTCTATGAAGTGCTGGCGGGCGGACGCCATCTTCTCCAGGTAGGCGTCCAGACCTTCGCCTTGTAGCCTTGCGAGGTTGCCGGTTTCGTTCCGGTCATCGTCCGGGAAGAGCGCCTTCATATTCGCGGGGGGTTCCTGCTGTAGCACCGTATACAGCCAGTGGACCTCGCTGGAACCCATGTGATAGAGGATAGAGCGGATGGTATTGTGGCCCATTGGAGGCTCAAGATCGAGCCACTCTTCGCGCAGTGCTTCCAACTCACCGAGCGTTCTGCGGCGGGAGTCCTGAAGCACCCAGAGGGCGAGGCCCACGACAGGGTCGCAACCTTCCAGGGGCTCAGCTTGCAAGATAACCATTTCTGGGTTCGTTGCCATTGGGTGTTGCTCCTTCTACGCATGCGGGCTTTTCAGATGCCTTATTGCTCCTGCGCGGTGTATGTTTCGGGTTCGTTAAGCTAGTTTACCAGCTTACGTGAGTTTGCTGATAGGTACCAGTTGCGGAAGCATAGCTACTAGGCGGCAACAAACAAGAAGGTCGGCTGTGGTCCAGCCGACCTTCTTGTTTGTGATTTGTAAGCAGACCAGCCTACTGCTGCTCGGCCTGCTCGAACCTCTGGCTGACGGCGTCCCAGTTGACCACGTTCCACCACGCGGCCAGGTAGTCAGGGCGGCGGTTCTGGTACTTGAGGTAGTAGGCGTGCTCCCACACGTCGTTGCCCATTACCGGGTACTGGCCCTCCGACATGGGGTTGTCCTGGTTGGCGGTGCTGGTGACGGAGAGCTTCCCGTCGGAGCCGCGCACGAGCCAGGCCCAGCCGGAGCCGAAGCGCTTCGTACCGGCCTCGTTGAACTGCTGCTTGAAGGCGTCAAAGCTGCCGAAGCTCTCGTTGATAGCGTCCGCCAGCGCGCCGGTCGGCTCGCCGCCTCCGTTCGGACCCATGATCTCCCAGAACATGGTGTGGTTGACGTGGCCGCCACCGTTGTTGCGCACCGCCGGGCGGATCGCCTCGGGCACGCTGTTCAGGTCGCGTATAAGCTCCTCGGCGCTCTTGTCTTGCAGGTCGGGGTAGTTGGCAAGCGCGGTGTTCAGGTTGTTTATATAGGCCTGGTGGTGCTTATCGTGATGCAGGTGCATCGTCTCTTCGTCAATGTAGGGTTCGAGCGCGTTGTAGTCGTAAGGCAGAGGCGGTAGTTCGTGAGCCATCTTTGTCCTCCTGGGTATTCCTCGTTGAATGTCATGTAGGGCTGCCTCGGCTAGGTGTTATTGCGCGAGTCACAGGACGCGAGCGCAAACCGGGGAGCGTACATACCTTATTGTACGCATCCACGCCCAAGCGTCAAGGCACATTGTGGGTTGGCAGGTTCCAGCCGGGTCGCCAGCAGACGCCCGGCTGGTGAAAGCGTATTCAGCATCATGCAAAGGACGACGCCGGGCACTAGCGGCGGTTTGCAACATGGTGCGAAGGACGACGCCCGGCGACCAGATAACTCTGCTCTACGGACTCTGGTATACTGCGCCCATTGATGCGGCAACACACAGGAGGCAGCGATTGGCCTGGAACTGGCAAACGAGCGCACTGGCCTACAAACATGGGCGCTTGCACGTTGAAGATGTGCCCGTGGAGGAGCTAGCCCGGCAGTTCGGCACGCCCCTCTACGCTTACAGCAGCGACGTCCTGCACCGCCAGTACAGCCGCCTCCAGCGCAGCATGCACGGCCTCGCTGACGAAGTGCTGGTCTGCTACGCCCTCAAGGCCAACGCCAACCCCACGTTAGGCGGTTTGCTGGCAAGTCTGGGCGCGGGGGCGGACGTGGTGTCGGGTGGTGAAGTCTACCTGGCGCGGCGCATGGGCTTCCCCGGAGAGCGCATCGTGTTCGCCGGTGTGGGTAAGACCCGCAACGAGATAGCCGAAGCCCTGGACGCCGGGGTGCGCTCCTTCCACGTAGAATCGAGGGGCGAGCTTGAGGCTTTGGCGGAAGTAGCGGCAGCAATGGGCAAGATCGCGCCCGTAGCCGTGCGGGTGAACCCTGACGTGGAGGCGGGCACCCACCCGTACATCACCACAGGCACGAAAGCCAACAAGTTCGGGGTCGGCCCCTCTGAAGCCCTCGATATGATAAAGTGGGCGGCTTCAGTCCCCTCGCTTACCCCTGTAGGCCTGCACGCGCACATAGGCTCTCAGCTACAGCGAGTGCAACCGGTGCTTGCCGCGGTCGAGCGCCTGCTGGAGCTATGGGATGCGCTCGCTGCTGAAGGCATCAGGCTTACGGAACTCGATATAGGCGGCGGGCTGGGCATCCAGTACAGGCCGGAAGAAGAGCCAGAGGGGCCGGAGGAGCTTGCGGCGGGCCTGCGCCCCCTCCTGTCCGGGCGCAAGCTGCACCTGATACTGGAGCCGGGGCGCTTCCTGGTCGGACCTGCGGGTGCGCTCATTACAAGCGTAACGTATATCAAGGAGACGCCCGGCATGTCCGAAGGAGGAGCGCCTAACCTGCTGGCGATTGTAGACGCGGGCATGAATGACCTGCTACGCCCGGCCCTCTACGGTGCGTGGCACCCCGTGTGGCCGCTGGACGAGAGCCAACTGGAACAAGGGCAGCCTATGGATGTAGTCGGCCCCGTGTGCGAGTCCTCCGACGTGCTGGCCCGTACCCGGCAGATAGGGGAGGCGAAGCCCGGCGATGTGTTAGCAATAGGCCAGGCGGGCGCGTACGGCTACTCGATGTCGTCTCAGTACAACGCCCGCCCCCGCCCCGCCGAGGTGTTAGTCACAGGCACCGAAGCCCGCCTCATCCGCAAGCGCGAGACCTACGAAGACCTGTGGGAATAACAAAGGACGACGGCCAAAATGCCATCGTCCCTAGTCTATCGTCCGTCGTCCGCTATCCCATTCTGCTTGTGCGTTCCGGCTCTACAACTACCACTACACGCTCATCGGCGGGGTTGTGCCAGGGGTAGACATCTTGGCCCATGTACTTCTTAGCCATTGAGTTAATGAATTCGTTGTTGGGGTCCTCTTCGATGCGGGCAACCTTGCCCCGGACCTCGATGTACCGGTATGGGTTCTCCGGGTCTACAATCGAGAGGGAGACGCGGGGGTCGCGCTGCACGTTCTGGAACTTCTGGCGGGTCTTGGTCTGGCTGAAGAGGATGTGTTTGCCGTCCCAGCCGAACCATACGGGGTTGTTCTGTGGCTCGCCCTTGGGGCCAATTGTGGCGACGTGGGCCAATGCCTTCGATTCAAGTAGGTCGGAGTGGCTCTGTGGAATGTCCATGTGGGTTTGTATCTCCAATCTGATATTGGTGGTTTGACCGGGTTGCTTCCACTGCGGTGTTTATGCCATGATTGAGCTGAAGCGGACCGGACTCTGTATCTACTGTGTAGTAGATTACATGTAAATAGTTTACATGTAAATTATATCATGCTTTCGGTGCAAAGTCAAGCGGCTGGGCGGCCTTCAAGAGCGCCGCATGCGGGGGTTCTATATGGACGCTAAACTATGGGCCTTTGTACTTGTTTCGGCGGTACTGACGATCACGCCAGGGGTGGACATGGCGCTCGTGGCGAGGAGCGCGCTCAGTCGCGGGCGCAACGCGGCCTTCATGACCACGCTGGGGATAATCACAGGGCTGCCGATACACGCCTTCCTGTCGGCTGTGGGGCTGTCGGTGATACTGAGCCAGTCGGCGCTGGCCTTCGAGACGGTGAAGCTGCTGGGTGCCGGGTACTTGATCTACCTCGGGGTGCGCACCATTGTCAGCGCGGGCAAGGGCGGCGGCAAGCACGATCAGCAGGCAGGCGTGGAAGCCGCACAACCACCGGCGCTCTCCCGCGCCGAGACGAGGCGACTCTACCTGCGCTCCTACGTTGAGGGGCTGCTAAACAACCTGCTCAACCCCAAGGTGGCCCTCTTCTACCTGACTTTCCTGCCGCAGTTCATGTCGCCCGGAGACCCTGTGGTCGCTAGATCGCTGCTCATGAGCCTGATACACGCAGCCGAGGGCATAATCTGGCTGATGCTATACGCCTACTTCCTCAGCAGGCTCGGCGCAATCATGAACCGACCTCGCGTCAAGCGCAACATCGAGCGGGCTACGGGTCTGCTGCTGGTGGGGCTGGGAGTGCGCCTGGTGTGGGAGAAGCGGTGAGCCTGCGTGCCATACGGGTAAGTAGCGTGTTAGGCTTTCAGGAACCCAAAGCTACGTAACACATTAGCAATCCAGCCGAGGATAGACAGAACGAGCCACGGCACGGCATAGCATATGGCAGCAAACAGGAGTGCGAACTTGAGGGCCGCGCAGGCGTAGGCGAGCTGCGGCCATTTCTCGTCCTTCGTGCCGCGCAGAACCACCATCAGCGACAGGTTCTCAGTTACATCCAGCAAGCCCGCGACGGTCGCGCCCCAGGCAAACAGCCGACCTATCCAGGGTAGCCCGAGACCTACCCCGAATTTTCGCGACTGGTACAACTCGTGTCCCAGGACGCAAGCCAGCCCCAGTGCTGTCGAGTAAGCAAGTATAAAGGGAAAATCGACGAATATAGAACGCCGTGCGCGTTCCAGGTTTCCGAACTCCGCTACCCAGGCGCTCTTAATAGTCTCTGCCTTGTTCAGGTTACCCGCGAACTCTAAGGCAATGATACCGCCACTCGTTGCATCAGCTTTAGTACGGAGCTTTGGGAACAAGACTCCGCACACGGTCGCCAACGCGAGTGCGCGGAAAAAGACCGGTACGCGTGATGTTGGACTAACCAAGAACCACATATTTAGTCTCCTGGTGCTCAGTGGATCGTCTTGCAAATAAGTTTCATTTCCTGACGAGATCGTAGGGGCAGGTCCCTGTGCCTGCCCTGGTAGAGATCAGCACCTGGTACGTCTTCCAACAAGGGCAGGCACAGGGACCTGCCCCTAC
>JALZHG010000539.1 GCA_030914045.1 Chloroflexota bacterium
CGGTCATCTTGTATACGCCAACGCAGGCCACAACCCCCCTTGCCGCCGCCGCGAAGATGCGGCGAGCGAACTCAAGGCTAGGGGGATGCCCCTGGGGCTTATGCCGGGGATGATCTACGAGGAGAAAGAGGCCGTCCTAGCCTCTGGGGAGGGAGTGCTCTTCTACACCGACGGGCTCATAGAGGCGCATAACCCCCAAGGCGAGATGTTCGGAACCCCTCGCCTTCGGGACCTCCTGGGCGAAGGCTTGGAGAGTGGGAGGGGCCTGAGCGCCGCCTTGATGGAGGAGCTGGGGCGTTTCACCGGAGAGGAGTGGGAGCAAGAGGACGACATCACCCTCCTTACCCTGGAGCGTTCTGCCACCCGAAGGTGAACTTATCCTAGGCGTCGCGCATGGAGATGTTGCTGCTGCGCTTCCATGCGACGCTCGGCAGGTCGTACCTGCCGACGAATCAAAAGGTTCAACCGCGTGGTAGACGGCAAGGTGGAGGAGCACTTGGTCAAGCTTGACTTGTTCGGACTGATGCAGCAGTTGGGCGCCATCCCCGAGCCTGAGCACTCGAAGGAGGCAAGTCCCACCTAACCTTGGGTCGAACTTCCGCGATGCGGCTCCATTCACCCAAGTGAATAGAGAGACTGTCTGAAAACTCTCAATATTCCCAAACCGGAACCTTACGAACTGGTGAAAATAAGCAAAGCGACCCTGTCTTTGCCGTGTTGTGCCACCAAAACCCACGGTCAAGGCCCCTCCGAGCGAGTTTTCAGACAGTCTCAGAAGACGAATTCTCGGAAGTCCGCATAGCCGCGGTCCGACACCTTGGGCCCCCCTTTGTGGTGGGCCTATCGCTTACGATCGGGACTGTTGTGCGGGTTATTGCAACGAACTAGCAACTCCCAAGTAACAGCAAAGATGGCCCATTTTGTTTATACAGCAGTGAGCATAAAGGTTGACCTGTAGGGGATCATGGGAGGATGAAAGCCTACTCAGAAGACCTCCGCAAGAAGATAGTAGCCGCTATCGAGCGAGGCATACCCAAAGCTCAGGCTGCACACCTTTTCGATGTGAGCCTCTCCTCGGTCAAGCGCTACTCGAGAACCGCCAGAGAAGGAGGCTCCCTTGAGCCTAGAAAGAGCCCCGGACGGCCCCGCAAGGCAGACGAGACATCCCGAGCTCTTCTCGAAAGGCATGTAGAGGAGCGCCCAGCGGACACCATCTCTCAAAGACGCCGCTTTTTGGAGCACCTAAGCGGCACTTCTCTTAGCGACTCCACCGTAAGGAGGTTGATGAAGCGGCTTGGTTTCTCCCAAAAAAACGGACAGTGGGGGCGCTGGAACGCGACGAATTCTTGAGGGCGGCCTGGAGAGTGATGGTCGCCGAGCAACTGGAGGCTATTCGGCTGGTGTTCGTCGATGAGATGGGCACGAACATCTCGTTGTCTCCTTTGTACGCTTGGGCCAAGAAGGGTAAGAGGGCACATTGCTCGGTGCCTCGCAACCGGGGAGCGAACACCACAGTGCTCTCGAGCATGAGCATAGAAGGGATGGGACCATCGCTTACCGTGGAGGGCACGACCACTTCTGTGGTCTTCGAAGCTTACGTCGAGCAAGTTCTGGCTCCTGAGCTGCGTAAGGGTCAGGTGATTGTGATGGACAACCTGAGCGCTCACAAGGGACAGAGGGTAAGAGAGTTGATCGAGCAGCGAGGTTGCCAGCTCGTCTACCTGCCATCCTACTCTCCGGATCTCAATCCCATCGAGGAAGCGTTCTCGAAGATCAAGAGGCTCGTGCGTAAGGCCGAAGCCAGGACGAAAGAAGCCTTGGTCGAGGCGATCGGTTTGGCGCTGTCTGCGGTCAGCTCCAGGGACGCCCGTGCTTTCTTCGAGCATTGCGGCTACTCGATGCCGGTTCAATCATTATGGTGAACGCTGTACTGCCCAAATCCACGCTCGGGGCATCGCCCGCACCCCTTTTCAGACAGTTTCTTTACGGAGTTCTCGGAAGTTCACTTGGACTATATCGACACCAGCACCTAGGGCTTCTGCCACACGAGGTTATGAGGCCTCGCTAAAGAGCACCCCTCCCCACACCACCCAACTCAGGCAAAACAACGCAGCGAATGCGACGTGGAGCGATCCCATCGGCACCAGGACCCCCAGAGAAGCCGGGGTCGGTGAGCAAGGAAGCCCAACCCAGGGCACCCGACGCAAGCACCAACGCTCCCAGAAGCCGTGGCGCGTCCTTGAGGAGCGTGGCCACGCCCACCACCGTCAGGCCGGTGTATAGCAAGGGCAGCTCCTTTCCCAGGGGTAGCGTTGCCCAAAGGCCCATTCCATGCTCTTCGTCCACCACGCTAGCGAGCACGCCCAGCCCGCTAGCGAGCAAG
>JALZHG010000540.1 GCA_030914045.1 Chloroflexota bacterium
GGTCATACGAATGAAAGCGCTTGGCGATAAACTCAAGCGCTGGCCCAGGGCCCATCTGTCTGCGAAGCATGTCCTCGATGCCCCGCATCCCAAACTGTCGACTCGCCAACACCTCGGCGCAGTCGGCGTAGCGCGTCAACACCCATCCTTGCCGCGTGAGATGAACCGGGTCCTGTTCCCGCAGATGGTGCAAAGTCGGAAATGGATTCTGCTGGAACTCGACCGCGGCCGGGTTGTAAATGACCTTTAGCCGTCGGGAGTGCATCTCGCTCACTGAGTAATCGTGTCGGAGTCATTCACGATCGTCGGATCGCCTTACGTAGCTCCTATCAGTCTGACGGGCAGTGATCGTCAGGGTCAGACCATCCTTACTGATGGGTCGATAATATGACTCGATCTGGCCATTGAGCGTTCGGGCGAAATCGTCTCCCCCAAGCAGCGTGTTATAGAATTGCTGCGCGGCCGCTGAGTTTGTGGTGGGGATACTGCACATTACCAACTTTGCATTTAGCTGCCTGGTGGCCATTAGCGATCTCTCTTTACCGGTAGCTGGTTGTCGCTCACTCACGGGCGTGCCCATCGTCCTGCGTCGTGTGCAATGTTCGGCTAGCAGGGAGCTATATCAGCAGCAGGAGGAACAAGAGGTGGATGAAGTCGGGCAGGAAGTGCAACCACCGGGGGTGAGCACAACGCTTGATAGAGCTGAGCAGGTCGAACCATAGTGCTTAGTAAAACGCAGCATACTCCTTGTCTCCTTTACTCATAGGAACATATCTGTCGCTAGTCGCTGTGCTGATGGGGAGGTCGAGGCCAAGCGGGACCCCGCGATCGTTAATCGTCGAGGCGTCGTAGCTGAGCGGCTCCACCAAGCCGTCAGCGCCGTGACCGATCGCGAGCGCGATCGCGGGGATCGCGCCAGCGATGTGCCACAAATATGCTTCCACTCGGTGCACCCCGCCTTGACCGCGCGTGCGAGCTCCGAGCCAATGATGGCATCGCCTGATAACACAGCATCGGCCTGCAAACGCTCACGCTCCCTCCTGTCACGTTGACCACTTCGGGACTCGCGCCCCGCGCAAACGCACCGTAATCCTAGTCAGTGCCCCCGCCCCGGGTCAAGGAGAGCCTTGGCCGACTGATCAAATTCGCGTCCCTAGGGTTGGGTGTAGGACGCGGTGGAGGGAATCACGTCGGCTCGTTTCGGGCGATTGCCGAAGCCGGTGCGCGAGGCTGCGCTGACGAACGTGGCGACCCGTGTCGTCTTTCGGCAGCACGCCGACGATCGCACGAACGTTGGCCCGCGATCTGCCCGGCATCACCGCCGAAGAGCTGGGCGAGTTGGCGTTGGCCTACGAGGCCGTGGCCCGCATCGGGCTCAGCCCGAGTGATGTGGCACCGAGCGTGACAATCAGGACGATGCCGCTGGGCAAGGCGCCAGCGATGGTTCAGCTCTGCGTGCGGCCTCAGCTGCTCGCTACGGCGTCAGCCCGGCTGAGGTCGATGCGCGTCATCGGCTCCAGCCGGCCGACGTGCCGGTGGGCCGCAAGCGGAGGGCATCGTGAGCCGGCGTCCGGTCACTTGTCCGTTCGCGTGTCCCCCTGCGCAAGGATTTGTCCTGCACCCAGGCCGGCTTGACAGCTGTTGTGCCCGCGAATGTCTCTCCGTGGGTTCGACCGGCTGGTATCGGCTGCGCCTGTGGTCGTGATCGGGTCCGGCAACGGACCGCTCCTCTGACAGACAGGCCTTCAGGTAGCAACGGCGCAGATTTGCACGCTTTGCGTTAGACGCGGTTCGGAAGCAGCGGACGCTGGCACGTCGGGGCCGTGCTTGCCGCCCTTCGTGTTAGACGCGGCCAGATGACGGTCCTGGCTGCCGGCGAGTTGCGTATTGAACGCGACACGCCGGACGGAATGCCGCGTCTAACACACATAGCAGCGGTGACCGCCGGGGCGCACGGAAACGTCGGAGCTGTGCGGTGCGCCGCATGGACCGCCCGACCTCAGCGCGCTGGAGCGCCTCGAGTGAGGCTGCGTCCCTCAGTGGAGGCGATCGCGAATCCTCCTCACATCTGGTCGCGAGAGATCCTCACCCCTGACGTCTGTGTCGCGGTAGCTCGCGGAGCGTAGGCCCGTAGGGCCGGAGCGCAGCGAGTTACCGTGCGCGGGTTCTGTGGGGGCCCCCTCCAGGGTCGCTGGTTCTCACGCCTGCGATCTGGATGGAGGCCCCGGAGGGATGCTGACTGAGGAGGACGATGTGGAGATCCACGCGCTTGCGCGGCGGGGCTGGTCGGTGTCTGCGATCGCGCGGCACACCGGTCGTGACCGCAAGACCGTGCGCCGCTATCTGGCCGGGCCACCGCCGACGCGCGAGCCGGCACCGAG
>JALZHG010000036.1 GCA_030914045.1 Chloroflexota bacterium
GTTGAGGACTCTCGCCTACCCACCTGGTCCTGAGCGTAGCGAAGGATGACAGGATGGGAGTGTGGTTCCTGCTCTCCGACTCTGACACAGCCGTGGCTGGTGGCAAGCCCACATTACCGCTTCAGTGGTATTCATTCCCATGCTGTAGGCTCGCTCTGGAAAGCCTCGTTCTTGCCGGAACGATTCTCACGGTGCATAATTGGCGGGCGAGCTATTCACTTGCATATCCAGTAAAGAGGTCCCTTCGACCGTAATGAGCAACGAGCGTACACCTGACACCTCGAAAAGCCTGGAGCGCCTGGTTGGTCCTGCGCTAGGTCTCGGCTCGCTTCTCCTGTACTCTCGCACCCTGCCACCCTCGCTCGGCGGCACCCTGGACAGCCCGGAATTCCAGCAGGCCGCTTATTCTCTGGCGGTGGCCCACCCGACCGGCTACCCGTTATACCTGCTCGCCGGCCGCGCCTGGATAACTCTCTTTCCTCTGGGCGACCCCGCTTACCGGATGAACTTCCTGTCCGCGGTCTTCGCGGCCCTTGCGGTGTGGGTGCTTTACGCCCTCGTCCGGCACGTTACTGGCAGTTCGGTGGCAGGGGTGTGTTCGGCGGCTCTCTATGCTGTCCTGCCGATACCCTGGTCGCAGGCCAGCGTGGCGGAGGTGAACAGCCTGCACACGCTGCTCGTGGGGCTGTCGTTGCTCGCGGTAGCCCTCTGGACCTGTGGGCAACTGGCTCTGCCTGTCCTGGCGCTTGTGCTCGGTTTCGCCCTCAGCCACCACCGTACCGCCTTGCTCTATGTGTCGATGCTTGCACTTTACGCGCTCTCCGGCTACATGCGGCGAATGAAAGGCGGCATGCGCGTTCGGTGGGCTAAAATCCCCCTCTCGGTGCTGCTACTGCTTCTGCCGTTCGCGACGTACGTCTACCTGCCGCTCAGGGCCAATACCACGCCCTGGTACACCAACACCTGGGAGGGCTTCCTGGAGCACGTGGCGGGCGAGTCGGCCCTCTCCATGATGGACCTCGGCACCGGCGGGGCTTTGCTGGGCCGCGTCAGGCAACTGCTTGCCGGGCAGGTATTCAACGGGCCGCAGGGTGCTGTCTTCTTCGTCCTCGGCCTGGTAGGGCTTGCGGTCCTTGCCTTCGAGATCGCTCGGAGGTGGCGCGCACGGAGGAGAAGCGCCGGGCCGGGGCCTCCACAGCTCGCGTTCGAAGAGGTCAAAATGGGAACGGCATGGGTGGCTGTGCTCGCCTTTGCTCTCGGCATCGCTTTCGCATCCATATACCAGATATTCGACATAGTCGATTACCTTGCGGTGCCTATCTTCATGTGGGGTGTCATAACGGGCCCAGCCTTCGCGGCCCTGTTGAAGCTGCTGGTAGCGGCCCTTTCCCGGCTGAGAAACAATACGGAAAGCGTGGCTACCAGGCGAGTCGCGCAGGGGCTGGTCCTCTTGTTCGCCGTGATACTTACCTCCTTCGCAGCCCCACAGAGCCTTGCGAGCAAGGGCGTGAGGGTGGACTACAGCAACCTCGAGCGCCAGGGCTACTGGAAAACGGTCAAGCAGGAGCTAGAGGACGCGCCCGGCGGCACCATCCTGATAGGCGACTGGTACGAGCTAAACGAAGCCCTCTACCTACAGCGGGTGGAAGGCTGGCGGCCCGACTTTATCGCCGCGCCCCTCGACAGCGCCTACCGGGAGGACGGAGCGCAGGTAGACCGGTGGCTCGCGGAGGGACGTCAGGTGCTCCTGCTGGGGCGCTACGAAGCCGTGGTGAGCCGCTTCGAGGCGGAAGTGCGCGGCCACGGCACATCAGGTTCTGATGCCGAGAGTGTGCTGTGGCAGGTCGTGGGCCGCAAGACGCAGGTGGACACACCAATCATGGCGTACGAGGTCAACAGGCGGTTCGGCAGCAGCATCCTGCTTGTGGGGTACACCCTGTCGCCCGAGACCGCACAACCTGGAGATGCGCTGAACCTGACGCTGTACTGGCGGGCGACGGAGCGCATCTACGAACGCTACACCGTGTTCACACACATCCTCGACGCGCGCGGCGATAAGGTGGGGCAGAAGGACGACGAGCCGCAACGTGGCTTCAAACCCACTGTGGTCTGGCAGCCTGGCGAAACCATCGCGGATACGGTCGAGATACCCATAAGCAGCACGGCAGCCCCTGGAACGTACCGGCTAGTCACGGGCATGTACAACTCGGTGACGCAAGAGCGACTACCCGCCTATGCCCCCGACGGCGCGGCGCTCGGAGATTACGCCACCCTCACCGAAATCGCAATTCCCATTCCGTAGCCACATACCGCGCCCAACACGTACAGACCTTTCTGTTAATGCTGCTTGCAGCAGGTTCAGCTTTCAGTTACCTCATCGAAATTGGACTTCATCTCCACCATCCTGCCGGTTACCAGAAACAGCACTCGCTCGCAGATGTTGGTGACACGGTCAGCGATGCGTTCCAGGTTGTGAGCGGCCCACAGCAAGTGAGTGGCTCGATTTATGGTACCGGGATCGGCCATCATAAAGGTGAGCAGTTCTCGGTAAACCTGGTTATAGAGCTTATCTACTTCATCGTCCCTGTTGGCGATGCGCTGCGCCTCGGCCACGTTCCGCTCCAGGAAAGCTTTGAGGCTGCCGCGCAGCATCTCCCCGGCTATCTCTGCCATACGAGGTATGTCGATGAGGGGCTTCAGGGGCGGCTCGTTCCCCACCATGAGCGTAATCCTGGCGATGCCCGCCGCGTGGTCGCCCATGCGCTCCAGGTCGGTGATGATGTTCAGAATGGCCGCGAGCACGCGCAGGTCGGAGGCCATCGGCTGCTGCCTGGCGATCAACAGCAGGCACCCCTCCTCTATCTCGAAGCGTTGCTGGTTGATGGCCCGGTCCTCGCCGATGACTTCCTCCGCCAGCGCCGAGTCCCGCGTCTTCAAAGAGGTCACTGACCGTTCAATGGCCTTCTCCACCATGCTCGACATTACGAGTAACTCTTCCTGCAGATTCTGTAGCTCAAGGTGGAATTGGTCTCTAGGCATGTTATCGCCTCCTGAGGTTTAGCCAAACCGGCCCGTGATGTAGTCTTCCGTGCGCTTGTCCCTGGGGATGGAGAAAATCTCTGACGATGGGCCGAACTCGACCAATTGACCGCGCGTCTTTTCGTCCGAGAGCATGAAACCGGTGTAGTGGGAGACGCGGGCGGCCTGCTGCATGTTGTGGGTCACGATCACTATAGTGTAATTCTTTACCAGGTCCTGCATCAGGTCCTCGATTTTGAGGGTGGAGATTGGGTCCAGTGCAGAGGCAGGCTCGTCCATTAGCAGCACGTCTGGCTGCAGCGCGATGGCGCGGGCGATGCATAGGCGCTGTTGCTGCCCGCCCGAAAGGGCTAGTCCGCTCTTATTGAGGTTGTCCTTTACCTCATCCCACAGCGCCGCCTGCCTCAACGACCACTCTACAAGGTCGACCTGGTTCCCCTGGTAGCCGTTTATCTTGGCACCGTACAAGATGTTCTCCTTGATAGAACGCGGGAACGGATTGGGCTTCTGGAAGACCATGCCCACCCTGCGGCGCACCTCCACCGGGTCGACTCCTCGGCTGTAGATGTCGCTGCCTTCCAGTAAGACCCGCCCCTCTGTACGCGCTCCCTTGATGAGGTCGTTCATGCGGTTGATGGAACGCAACAACGTGCTCTTGCCGCAGCCCGAGGGGCCAATCAACGCTGTGATCTTGTTGCGGGGGAACTTGAGTGACACGTCGGTGAGCGCGCGTGTCGGGCCATACCACAGGCTGAGGTCCTGAATCTCCACCACTATGTTCGTCTCCTGCATGTTGTGGTAGGTGGTGCCTCGTGGTGTATCGCCGGACAGCGTAGCAGGGTTGCGGGCCGTCTGTGTTTCGCTTGATGGTTTTTCTAAAGCAATCATATTTACTTTCCTTACTGGCGCCTGCGGAGGCGAGTGCGTAGGATAATAGCGAAAGAGTTCATGGTAAGCAAGACAAGCAGCAGCACCACAATGCCCGCCGCCGCTATGTCGTGGAACTCCGCCTGGGGCTTGGATACCCAGTTGAACAGGACGATGGGCAGCACCGTGAAAGTGTCCATCGGGTTGTCAGGGGTAAAGAGCACGAACGTTAGCGCGCCAATCGTGATGAGGGGCGCGGTCTCGCCGATAGCGCGTGAAGCCGCCAGAATGTTGCCCGTCAGCACGCCCGCAAAGGCGTTGGGCAGGACGTGATGCCATACCGTCTGCCAGCGCGTGGCTCCAACCGCGTACGAGGCGTCGCGGATGCTGGATGGCACCGCGCGGATGGCCTCGCGGGACGCCACGATGATGGTCGGCATGACCAGCAGGGCCATAGTGAACGCTCCGGCCAGCACACTACGCTCAAGTGCGAACCAGCGCACGAACACCTGCAAGCCCAGCAAACCGTAGATGATGGAGGGCACCCCCGCGAGGTTGGAGATGTTCAACTCGATGAACCTGTTCAAACGGCTGTCGGTGGAATACTCCTCAAGGTAGATGGCCGACATGATGCCCAGCGGCAGCGAAATCAAGATTGTGAAGAACATCATGAAGGCCGTGCCGTAAATGGCTGCCTTGATACCCGCCCTCTCGGGGAAGCGCGAGTCGAAACTGGTAAGGAATTGCCAGTCGAGCCAGGGCAAGCCCCGCGTTACAACATCCGTTATGAGCGTTACGAGCACCCCCAACGCAAGCAGAATGCTCAATATGCCGAAGGTAGTGAATATATAGCTCCTGGCTTTGCGCGCCCTCATCCGGGGCTTGAACACTTTGATGACGGCAGGCACGCGGGGTTTTACAGGTAGGGTGTTGGTAGCGCGCATCAGTCGTACACCTCGCGGAACTTGCGCACGAACCACTGGCTGAAGGCGTTCATGGTGAAGGTCATCACGAACAGGGTCGCCCCCACCGCAAAGATCGTCTGGTAGGCCAGCGACCCGGCTGGCGTGTCGCCCAGGCTCACCTGCACGATGTAGGAGGTCATGGTAGCCATAGACTCCGTCGGGTTGAAACTGAAGTTAGGGTTCTGTCCGGCGGCGATGGCTACTATCATCGTCTCGCCCACCGCCCGCGACAGCCCGAGTATCACGGCAGCCACAATGCCCGACAGCGCCGCGGGGAAGACCACTCTCCACGCCACCTCAAATCGCGTCGAACCCAGCCCGTAAGCGCCCTCGCGCAAAGCCATAGGCACCGACGACATAGCGTCCTCGCTCAACGAAGCCACCAGGGGTAGGATCATGATGCCCATGATGAGGCCCGCACTGAGGGCGTTGTAAGTAGATAGCCCTGGGATGAAGTTCTTCAAGAAGGGAGTAACCACCAGGAGGGCGAAGAAGCCATAGACGACCGTGGGCACCCCCGCCAGTATTTCCAGGGCAGGCTTCAATGTCTCTCGGGCGCGGCGCGAGGCGAACTCGCTCAGGTAGACCGCCGCCAGCAGTCCAAGCGGCACGGCTATGAGCATAGCTATCACCGAGGTGGTAACCGTGGCCGATACCAGCGCCCAGATGCCGAACTTCTGGTTCTCGAAGAGGGGGGTCCACTCGGTGCTGCCCAGGAACTCCGTAAGAGGCACGCGCTGGAAGAACTGCAAGGCCTCGCTGAAGAGGGCTATCGCGATGCCGAACGTGGTAAGCAGCGAAATCGTGGCCGACATGAACAGCAGCGCGCGGATGATAGCTTCCCTTACGTCCCTGGTGGACTTCCGGCCAAGTGTGCTCCTGTTGGGGAACTGCCCAGGGAAGGCGTCCTTGCTTATTGCTTCCTGTGCCATACACTGCTCCAAATGGCAAGCACCACTGGCCGCGTGAAGTCACCCCTCACGCAGCCAGCAGCACCCGGTATAACGCTATCTACTTGGTGTACCTGTCCAGCGTAGCTCCAACCTCCGCGCCGTTGGGAAAGAGCGTGCCGGTTGTTCCTGACTGAAAGCGCTCGTCAATCGCCGTGTAAAGCTCGTCGGGCAGCGCTATGTATCCTACTTCCCTCGATTGCACCAGGGGGGTAAAGCTCTTGCTGAGGTAGAAGTCCACGAACGCCTTGACTTCTGGGCGCGCCGCCGCTTCCTTTCTCACGTACAGGAATAGCGGGCGGGACAAGGGTTGATAGCTGCCGTCCTTCACGCTCTCGATGGAGGGAGCTACGGGCTTGCCGTCGCCATTGTCCACCGGCACGGCCTTCAGCTTGCCGGGGTTCTCCACTACGTAGGCGTACCCGAAGTAGCCCAGGGAAGCGACGTCACCGGACACGCCCTGCACCAGCACGTTGTCATCCTCAGAGGCCTGGTAGTCGCCCCGGCTCGACTTGGCCTTGCCGACCACCGCCTCTGTGAAGTAGTCGAAGGTACCCGAGTCCGTGCCCGCCCCGTAGAGCTTGAGTTCCCTATCGGGGAAGCCCTCGCGCACCTGGTTCCAGTTGGTGATCTTGCCCTGGGCTTCTGGCTCCCAGATCTTCTTCAACTCGGCAAGCGTGAGGTGGTCCACCCAGTCGTTCTGCGGGTTTACCACTACCGCCAGGCCGTCGTATGCCACCGGCAGCTCGATGTACTCGATGTTCTCCGCCGCGCAGGCCTCTACTTCGCTGGTGGAGATTGGCCGCGAGGCGTCCTGGATGTCCGTCTCACCCGCGCAGAACTTCTTGAAACCGCCACCCGTGCCCGATACACCCACCGGTATGCGGACGTTCGGCGCGTACTGGTTGAACTCCTCAGCCGCAGCAGATGTGATGGGGTACACGGTGCTTGACCCGTCTATAAGTATCTGCCCGCTCAAGCCCTTTAGCTCATCTGCGTTGGCGGGCGGTTGCACTTCCGGTGCGGTGACTTGTGTGCCTTCCTGCCCCGTGTTGGCCGTAGGTTGGGTGCCCGTTTCTCCGCCGCATGCGCTCAATATTGACACTGACAATAAGCCTGCTGCCATAAATAGACTGAGCTTTGTATTTCCAAATGACTTCAACACTTCCTCCTCATATGCGTCCAAGCGCAAAAATGCCTCTCCTAGTGGTACACCCACATTATGAGAGGCTGCTTTTAACAGAGGATTAGGGAAGTGTTAACGACTTGTTAACGGTTGGTTGAATCGATGGTGGGAAGAGTGAAGTAGAAGGTTGAGCCTGAGCCGTAGACGCTTTCCGCCCAGATACGGCCGCCATGAGCCTGCACGATGTGCCTGGCGACCGCAAGGCCAAGCCCCGTGCCGCCTTCGCGCTCGCGCCCGCCGGTACGCGCCTTATCTACCTTGTAGAAGCGTTCGAAGATGCGGGGCAGGTCGTCGGGAGGTATGCCTGCTCCGGTATCTTCCACGCTCGCCCGGAGCCACCCATCCTGCGCATCTTCCGCTCGCACCGTGATTCTCCCACCCGGATGGTTGAACTTGATGGCGTTGTGTAGCAGATTGACGAGTACCTGCTCTACACGGTTCGTATCGGCGTAGGCAGTGGGTAGAGGTGATTGCGCTTCCACGTCTATGCTGATATCGTGGCGCTCGGCCTGGGCGCGCAACCTTGAGGCAGCCCTTTCCAGCAGTGCAGGCAGATCGACCGCCTGGCGTTCCATCGGCACCTGCCCCGACTCCAACCTGGATAGCTCCAGTAGCTCTCGCACCAACTGCGTCAGGCCGTCCACCTCTACGTCTATGCGGTTCAAGAAGTCCTGTGTGGCCTCAGGGTCATCGCGCACTGAGTGGGTAAGGGTTTCCACCAGCAACTTGATGGAGGCGAGCGGCGTGCGAAGTTCGTGCCCTATATTTGCCACGAAGTCTCGCCGGGCACGCTCCAACCTGTGTAGCTCGGTTACGTCTTGCAACACCACCAGCCCGGTAGGTCCGCCGCTGCCGCTTTCCCCAGGCACGGCTGTGATCACGGCAGCGAGCTTACGTCTGCCAATTGTCACCTCCAACCGTTGCTGCCCAGCCCGCTCGGACAGCACGTTCCGCAATGCCTGGTGCAACTCGTGGCTGTGTGTCACCTCTATCAAGGCGTGGCCCGTTGCTCCGTCGGTGGGGGTCTCCAGCAGGCGGGACGCAGCGGCGTTGATACCCTCAACATGGCCCTGGGCGTCCGTGATAAGGATGCCATCGTGCATGTGGGACAGCACCGCGGCCATCTGGTTTCGCTCGGAAGTACGCTGCTCAATGGTGCTGCTGAGTTGGTCCGACATGGCGTTGAACTCGCGACTCAATTCGCCGATCTCCCCGCCTGGCTCCGGTGCGCGTGCCGTGAGGTCTCCCCTGCCGAGTCGATGTGCCACCTCCCGTAGCGTCGTGAGCGGGCCAACTATGGAGCGTGCCAGCAAGGTACCCAACAGCGCCGTCGGCAAGCTCACCAACAGCGCGGCAATGAGCAAATTGCGCCACAAGGCGTTCTGCGCCTGCTCTACCGAGGTAAGTGGGTAGGCAACACGAGCCACTCCAATCGCCCTTGTGGGATCCGATGGGTCCGTGATCGCCACGGCTACGTAGAGCAAACGCCGATTCACGGTGACGCTGAGGCGGCTATCCATGCCCACGGTGCCCGGCTGCGTCAGTGCCTGGACAACTTCGGGACGCCCTGCGTGGTTTTCTACGTTAGGTAGATCGGAAACAGTCTCCTCTGAGTCACCAATCACAGTGCCATCTAGCGCAATGAGAGTGACCCTGGTGCCAAAGAGAGCTCCCAGGTCGTGCGCCAGTTGGTTGGTATCTGTGGCGGGCGCAGAGGCCGCAAGCCGTGGAGCCGCCTCATATGCTACGGACCGGGCTTGATCGGCGAGACGGGCACGCAATGTTGCTTCTTCGCGGCTCTCGAACTCCCCGCCGAGCAACAGCGCCAGGATGCCGCCCGTAATTAGCACCAGCACAGCGTAGCTGAGTGCGATGCGTGTCCAGGTGCGCGAGAGCATAGCTTGTTCCTACCGTGGCCCGGAAGGTGTGAGTGTCACAGGTTGGTTGAACCTGTAGCCTACCCCGTAGACAGTTTGGATTAGCTGCGGGTTGGCAGGGTCATGCTCAAGCTTGGACCGCAGCCAGCGCACGTGCACATCGACCGTACGCGCGCCGACCACGAAATCGACGCCCCACACCCTGTCGAGCAGCGTGTCACGCGAGAAGACCTGCATGGGGTGGGCAGCCAGGAAGGCCAACAAGTCAAATTCCTTTGGCTTTAGTTCTACAGGCTTGCCGCTGTGTGTCACCGTGCGCTGTTCCAGGTTTACAATCAGGTCACCCGCCACCAGGTTGCTCCGGGCTGCCTCTACGCTCGTGCTACCGGGCTTCTGCCTGCCACTTCGCAACATTTCCGACCGTCGCAGCATTGCCCCAACCCGTGCTAGTAACTCACGCAGCCCAAAGGGTTTGGTCAGGTAATCATCTGCACCCAGTTCCAAGCCGAGCACCTTATCGATCTCCTCCTCACGTGCAGAGAGCATGAGGATGGGAGTGGTAAGCTCTTTGCGGATAGCGCGGCATACCTCGAAGCCGTTCATCCCAGGCAGCATTATGTCCAGGATGATAAGGTCGGGCCGCTCGGAGTATGCCATCTTGATGGCTTCATTCCCATCAGTGGCGACGAACACCCTGTAGCCCTCGCGGCGGAGGTTGTACTCAAGCATGTCACGCAGGGTCTTTTCGTCGTCCACTACCAAGATAGAGCTTTCAGCTTGTGGGGTCTGGTAGTTCAAGGGGACTTCCATTGTTTGAGCATCTGTGCCGGCAAGCTATTGTAGCATGGAGTATTGGTGGAGGTCATGCGATAGGTCGTCATTTCGTATGCTCATCAAGCAGGCGGGCGTGCCGGCTATCTGCTTTCACGACCTGCGGCATACCCATGCTACTTTGCTGATGAGGAACAACGTCAACCCCAAGATAGTGTCGGAGCGGCTGGGGCAAGCGAACATCGACATCACCCTGGATCACTACGCGCACGTCTCAGAGGAGATGCAGAGGGAAGCGGCTGTAGGGTTGGGTGCGCTGCTAGACAATCAGGAACTAGATGAGGACAACAGCAGTTTGGGTAAGGCTCTATAGTACCCGGTGATAGAACGGTGATGAAAATGACAATGGAGGCTCCAAGAGCCTCCATCTCGTGCGTAGAATCAGAACATTCCAGCTGTGGGTGCCGAAGGGGAGACTCGAACTCCCATGACCCTGCGGTCACTACGCCCTGAACGTAGCGCGTCTGCCATTTCGCCACTTCGGCGTGACAGGAAATTATAGCAAATCGCCGCCTGGCCTGTCAAGCAACTGATAGCCTACAACTCCAGTTGTACCGCACTGAACCCGCCCGAATACAACCTGTTGCTAATGTCCTTCTACTCTGCGGCAAAGGCGCCTCCGTCTAGTGTCCAGCCTCAGGTGCTGAGCAACCCCGCAGGGAGACAATCCGCAGCTTTATGAGCACTTAGACTGTGAGCAATTGTTCTCATTCGCCAACTTAGACCTTGACAGTCGCACAGTCATTGTTTTATAATAGATGCGTCCAGGAGTCGCTTCGGACTACTTCTGGGCGCGAGACTGCTTTTCTCACGCGGAGAGGGCGGTTCGTTACGCGAACGTCCTCCCCGTGTGGGAAAAGTAGGAAACGTTCTACGTGTTTAGCGTGGTACGCTCTTGCTCCCGTCTGTTAATCAGTGGGAGCAATTTCATTTCTGAAATCCTTATGCTCCTATCCATTCAATTTCCTATCGCTGACTCAAGACGCTTCGTCGGCAGCACTGGCGGGTTGAAAAGGCCACATTGGCCCACGCCAAAGGCTGATGAGGATTTCATGCGTTATTTTGGAGGCATCAAAAGGCGCAGAGGAGGTGGAATAAATAGCTGGGTAGGGGAGAACGAAATCTGTGAAGCCCGTCGGGCGTTGCGATTCGGCTCTGATCTGACTTTCGGTATACCGGAAAAGCGATTGGAGGTCCCACTTACTTGCGCGTACCGGCGCTTTTACTTCGACGGGTATGCTGTGGGCAAATATGAGGTGGGTGTAGCTACCAGATATCGGGCCTACATAGGCCTTTCCAAGCAGGAAACCGGAAGGCTAATAAATCACTTTCTCAAGCTGCCCGTGCGCATTTGGGAGTCTCCTGGTAAGGCCAAGCAAGTTGAATTGGGTAGGGCCGGAGACTTGTTAGCTCGGCTGTACTCAATTGCCACCACTGCCGCCTCATACAAAGCTGCCTGGCCGGAGTGGTCTGTTGGCTCAGGCAAGCCCATGCTATTCTTGGAGCAGCGACCGGGTGAGCAGGTACAGCAGCTAGCAATTCCCTTCCAAGTTAGGCCTGTCCTCTTGCCTAATGACTGGAACGGCCTGCAGCTCTCCCATTGCTTCGTACCCTACAATGGCAAAGAAGTTCCAATGTGGATCTTAAGCATCAAGTCTGGCTCAAATCTGGAGAGTGCAAGGACTTTGAGGCTTTATCTGATGCGATTGCACGCCGAACAAGAATGTCTATTGCATGTTTTGAACAACATAGCCGATGAGCATATCCAGGTCAGTCCTGATCAGAAGGCATCAGAGTACCTTCAACGCTACCTCCACGATGTAACGACTAGAATTGGAAGGCTTGAAGCTAAATCTGAGCAGAAATACAATCTTGAGGTTGCAGAAATTGCCCGTGCCTCGGTGGATCGAATGAGTCCCGGACGTACTCTGCAGCTCCTGGGTAGGATTGAGGGCCTCGGTATCCGGCCCAACGTGCTTCGTAAGATCAAATACAGAGTTGGTATCCTCGCTGGCAACGTAATGGTAGACAACGCCGAGGAGATTATTGTGCAGAATACAAAGGAGGTAACCGTGGAGAACGCAGAGAAGGTAGACACGGGAGACGACATCACGATTTCCGGTAGTATCACCAATTCGATTGTCAACATCAAATCGCGTCTGGACGGTACGGTACAGCAAATCAACGCTCTGCCTGGTGCTGATCAGGCCACAAAGGACCAACTGGTTCAACTTACCCAACAACTTAGTGAGCTTTTAGGGCAAGTGCCAGAGAAAGCTCCTGATAAGGTGGCGGATGCCGAGACAGTCTCCAAACGTATGGAGACAATAGTAGCAGAGGTCGGCAGCCCCAAGCCGGACAAAGAAGTAGTTAATTTCAGCCTTGAAAGCCTCAAGAAGGCAGCGGCTAACATTGCCGGCGTTCTTCCTGCTGTGCTACCTATCGCCCAGCAGATTGCCTCGACTGTGGTCAAGTTCCTCGTCTAGTATTGTAGCACTGGCATGCTAATACATGCCGAGGCGTGTTAGTGCCTTCGCAAGTCCTACTGCCGAGCCGCGAATCCACATCAGGCAGATAGTGGGTTTCGTTTGAGCCTCATGTGGAGTCTTGAGAATTTTGACATCACGTGCAGATCTCTGGTATAATCAGTGGTTCGACGGGGTGTAGCGCAGCCCGGCAGCGCGCATCGTTCGGGACGATGAGGTCAGAGGTTCGAATCCTCTCACCCCGACTAAGTAGGGGCTGGATATTGTCTATCCAGCCCCCTTTTCGTGCTTACTGCGCGTCGCCCTTCTCGGGGCTGACCGGGTCCTTGTGCGCCACATCGGCTGTCTTGCCTTTGCCGTTGCCCCTCAGCAGGCTGAGTTCGCCCGGCTCGTCCAGTAGCTGGGCGATCTGCGCGGCCTCCGATGCGTCGCCCGCCACCCAGCACCGCTCGTTGTAGCAGGCGATGATGTGGTTGCGCGCCTCTTCCACCGAGTCGGTCACGACCAGCAGGTTGAGGTCTTCGGGCGAGATCTTCTTCTCTACCAGCATGGTGCTCTTGATCCAGTCCATCAGCCCGCCCCAGTAGCTCCTGCCGAACAGGATGATGGGGAAGTTGCTTACCTTGCCCGTCTGGATCAGCGTCAACGCCTCGAATAGCTCGTCCATCGTCCCGAAACCGCCGGGAAAGATTACGAACGCCTCCGAGTACTTCATGAACATCGTCTTGCGCACGAAGAAGTAGCGGAAGTTGATGGAAATATCGACGTAGGCGTTGGTGCCCTGCTCGAACGGTAGCTCGATGTTGCAGCCGATGGAGATGCCGTTGGCTTCCTTCGCACCCCGGTTCGCCGCCTCCATCGCGCCCGGCCCGCCCCCCGTGATGATGGCAAAACCTTCCTCGGCCAGCGTGCGCGCCAGTTCGACCGCCGTCCAGTACATCGGGTCGTCTTCTGAGGTGCGCGCCGAGCCGAACATGGTGACGGCCGCGCCGACGTGGGCCAGGGTGTCGAACCCGTTGACGAACTCGCCCATTATCCGCAACACGCGCCATGTGTCGGACCTGGTAAAGTCTTCCTTTTCGGGGGCCGGGCGCTGTAGTAGCTGCTCGTCCTCCGTGGGTGCGCCCATCTGCGCGGCGCGGTTGAGGGTCATATTCGGCCTCAGCCGCGGGTTCTGCGCCTGTATCTCCTGCGGGGCAGGTACTGGTCTTTTTCTGTGGGTGGGGCTGGAAGCTTTGCGTTCCGCCTTCGGTGTGTTGGGTTTATTGGGGCCTGACATGTATGTTGTCCTTCGGGTGCAAAAATTAGGGATTCCCCTGAGTCGCAGGAACCGTGCCAGCAAGGGAAGGCTCGCCGTCCAGCCAGCGGAAGTCATCCTGCCCCTGCAACACCGGCATCCGCTCGTGCTTGGTGACGCCCAGGAACTCGGGCGTGGCCTCGTCGGTGAGCATGTAGACACGCTCCTCACCCTTGCGCTCCACCAGCACGCCCATGATGCCGCTCTCGATGGGGAACCACTTGCCCTTCTCTACGCCGTAAGATACAGGGATGACCACCGGCTTCGGCTTCAGGTGGGACCACTTGCCCGCCTCGATGCTGTCAATCCGCGCCCAGCCGGTTTGCGGGAAGGGTGCCGCCTTGTCGCGGTTGCCCCATCGCACCAACGTGATACCGGGCGAGCCGTCTTCCTGCTCCGCTTCGGTCTGCACCGGGAGCACCGGCTCCGCGCGTTGCCAGTAGACCGACTTCACCTGCCCCGTGCGCTCGAACTCAGCGATTTCCTCCGGCGAGTACATCTCCGATAGGGCCTCGGCGTATACCCTCTTATAAGGAAATATCACACCACCGCACATAGTTGATGCCTCCTCTCTGTGTCTAACGCAGCCCCGCGAACAAATCTCCCCTTGCGTCCGGTGTGTCCGGCAGGGGAGTGCCCTTTGCCAGGCTGAAGTGTTCCGTGGCCCGCAACTCCATCAGCATGTCGCCTGGCAACTTCTTGAATAAGCTGTTGGGGTCCATCTGGGTGGCGTGCATGCTCAGGCTCTTCTCCTTGAAGGCCACCCACTCGCGCACGTCTACCACGTTGGTGATTTCCTCGTCGGACAGCCCCTTTTGCTCGAAGCTCAGGTCGCGGTAGCTGCTTTGCAGGTCCATATTCTCCATCGCTTCACGGAACTTCTCCATCTGGCTGCGAGGGAAGCTGTTGTAGAAGAGTCGCTGTGTCTGCCAGGCTTCGCCCGCGTCGGGGTAGCGCGCCGGGTCGGCTGCTGCCTCAAACGCCTCCATAGAGAAGCGCCATATCTGGACGTGGTCCAGGTGGCCGTAGCCGCCGCCCGGATCGAACGTCACCATCACGGTAGGCTTGAACTCCCTGATGATCCTGACGAGCCTTTCGACGGCTTCTTCGGGGTCGGCGTTGCTAAAGGCGTCGGGGGCCTGGTTCTCGGGCCGGTCGAACCAGCCGGAGTCTTTGTAGTCGAGGAAGTAGAGGTACTTTATACCGACCACCGCGCAGGCCGCCCTCAGTTCAAGCTCGCGGGCGTGCCCCAACGTCTCAGGCGTGGCGAGGGCAGGGTCAGCTATCTCGCCGTATTCGCCCCGTGTCGCGCACAGCAGCCCGGTGCGGATGCCCTCCGCCGCGGCTTTGGCGAACGTGCCGCTCATCAATTGCTCATCGTCGGGGTGCGCGAATAGCCCCAACAGCGATAGCTCTGCCATCTATCTCTCCCATGCCTGTTGTATAAGCTACTATAAACCTTTTCTCTCAGAGATGGTAGCTATGGTAGCTGTGGCCGATTAATTGTATAAACGCCAAGACGCTGAGACGCCAAGGACGCGGCAAGAGGATTGTGGTTTCGAGGGTTGCAAAAGGGACCAGGCTATACGGTCGGCAGCTTGGTCTTTGAAGCAAAAGACAATGTCTTGGGCTTCAAATAGAGGAGACGAGCACCCAAAGGTGGTCCCTGTCATTCTGAACGCAGTGAAGAATCTCGTCCCTCACCACCCCAAGTATCACCTTTCCTACTGCACCCAAAGCCTCAACCCTTGTCATTTCGAACGTAGTGAGAAATCTCGTCCCTCTGCACCCAAATAGCACCTTTCTTTCAGTTACAAAGTACCGAAAGTAAGAGGAAACTTTCTGCTAAGGGACGAGATTTCTCACTACGTTCGAAATGACAAGGTCCGACTTAGGTGCGCTATACCAACACTGCTATTTACGGCATTGCTTCTGACGATCTATAGCCCTGTACTCATGGGCATCTCTGGTGTCAAACCAGCGAGCCCTTTACCGTTCAGCAGCTTACCCAGGTTGTCTACCACTTCCCCCGGTTCAGCATGCCGCTTGGTCCTCGACTTGGAGTAGACTTCCTGTCCGTCCGCCGTAACCTCGAAGCGGCCCTTACCGCCTCTTACGAGCGTGATGGTCTCCAGGTCGTCGCCATATGCCTCTATGATTTCTTCCGCCACACGGACGGCACGAGGTCCGTAGTTTCACTCCTGGCAGTAAAGTATCTCTATTTTCATTATGGGGCCTCCTTCTATTCCTCTCTTCTGCGACCGCTTTCCTACATGTAAAGTAGCAGGGGCCATGCCAACTTAGGGGGCGGTGCACGAGTCTTGCTGTAGGGTGATTTACTTTTCACTGCCGCCAGGCATCTGGTATGATACCAGGAAAGCCTCGCGACGGTGCATGCTTTAACGTGGGTGTGCTGCGGCATACCCTGTGCGAACAGTGTCACCATCTGCCGAGAGGACGAGGAATGAGCGAAATTCAGGTCAAGAAGATAAAGGTGCTTACCGGGGCGAACATCTGGGCGTACAGGCCCGTGCTTGAGATACTCACCCACATAGGCAAGTACGAGGAACTCCCCTCCGACAAACTCCCTGGCTTCACCGAGCGCCTGGTGGAAGCCATACCCAGCCTGTGGGACCATCGCTGCTCCGAGGGCCAGCCGGGCGGCTTCCTCGAAAGGCTGCGCCGGGGCACCTACATGGGCCACATTATCGAGCACATCATCCTGGAGCTACAGACGCTGGCGGGGCTGGACGTGGGCTTCGGACGCACACGCGGCACCGGGCACTACGGCGAGTACCGCATCGTCGTTGACTACCGGGACGCCGACGCCGCCAAAGAGGCCACATACCTGGCAATCGAGGTTGCCGAGAAGCTGGCCGAGGGGCAACCGCTAGACTTCAACCTTGCCGAGCGCATAGGGCAGATCAGGGAGACCGCCGAGGATAACATGCTCGGCCCCTCCACCCAGACGATTGTGGACGCCGCCCGCAAGAGGGGCATCCCCTGGATGCGCCTCAACAAGGCCGCCCTTGTGCAGTTGGGGCATGGCCGCTTCGCCCGCAGGATACAAGCCGCCGAGACCTCCTTCACCGCCAACATAGGCGTCGAAATCGCTTCCGACAAGGAATTGACCAAGGACCTGCTGTCGAAGGTGGGCGTGCCCGTGCCCGAAGGCGAGGTGGTGGACAACGCCGACGACGCCTGGCGCGCGGCGCAGGACCTCGGCGGCCCCGTGGTGCTCAAGCCGTTCGACGGCAACCAGGGCAAGGCGGTAAGCGTCAACCTCACCACAGAGGAGCAGGTGCGGGCGGCCTTCGAGCTAGCCCAGGAACATTCTGACGACGTGATTGTGGAGCGCTACTTGAGCGGCACCGACCACCGCATGCTGGTGGTCAACGGCAAGCTGGTAGCGGTTGCGCAACGCCGACCCCCTCAGGTGGTGGGTGATGGTCGCAGCAACATGCGCGAGCTTGTGGTGCGGGTGAACGAAGACCCACGGCGCGGGGCCGGGCACGCCTCGGCACTAACCCGCATCAAGATGGACGCGGCGGCGGAACTGACGTTGGGTAAGCAGGGCTATAGCTGGGACAGCGTGCCCCTCGCAGGGCAGGTGGTCTACCTGCGCGACAACTCCAATCTCTCCACCGGCGGCACCGCTATCGACGTTACCGACGTGGTGCACCCCGACAACGCAGCTGTGGCGGTGCTGGCAGCCAGCACTATTGGCCTGGACATAGCAGGCGTGGACGTGGTGTGCGAGAGCATCAAGCGTCCCTTGCAGGAGCAGAACGGCGGCATCGTAGAGGTGAACGCCGCGCCGGGCCTGCGCATGCATGTCTACCCCTCCGAGGGCAAGTCGCGCCCGGTGGGTGAGGCCATCGTGGACATGCTCTTCCCGGAGAACACCCCCGCCCGCGTGCCCCTGATTGCCATTACGGGCACCAACGGCAAGACCACGGTGACCCGCATGATCGCGCACATTTACTCGACCATGCGCAAATTCGTGGGCATGACCACCACCGACGGCATCTACTTCAACGGCGTGCGCCGGGTGAAGGGCGACTCAGCGGGACCGCGCAGCGCGGAGTCGGTGCTGCAACACCCGTTGGTCGAGGTGGCGGTGCTCGAAACCGCGCGGGGCGGCATCCTGCGTTCCGGCCTCGCCTGGGACCGCTCTACCGTGAGCGTGGCGCTCAATGTTGCCAACGACCACCTGGGCATGGAAGGCATCGAGACGGCTGAGAAGCTGGCCCGCGTCAAGCGCGTGGTGATAGAGAGCGTGAGCAAGGACGGCTACGGGGTGCTGAACGCCGAAGACCCCCTGGTGGTGGCGATGGCCGAGCACTGCCCCGGCAAAATCATCTTCTTCAGCCTGGACCCGGCGGCACCCGCGCTGGCCGCTCACCTGGCGAACAGCGGCAAGGCGGTCTACACGAGCAACGACGTGATAGTGCTGGCCGAAGGCTCGGAGGAGCACCTGCTGATGCGCACCTCCGACATCCCGGCGACCTATGGCGGCCTCATACCGTTCCAGGTGCAGAACGTGCTGGCGGCGGCAGCGGCCACCTGGGGCGCGGGCGTTGCCGTCGATTCGATCAAGCTCGGCCTGCGCACCTTCCAGACCGACGAGAAGAGCGCGCCCGGCCGCTTCAACCTGTTCAACATCGGCAAGGCGCGGGTAATTATCGACTACGGGCACAACCCTCACGCGCTACGGGCGGTGCAGGGAGCCATCCGTCAGATGAAGCCGCGCAAGTCCATAGGCGTGGTGGCCTCGCCGGGCGACCGCCGTGACGCCGACATACAGGAGCTAGCGGTCGTAGCGGCCAACACCTTCGACCACATCATCATCCGCGAGGATGAGGACCTGCGGGGCCGGGAGCGTGGCGAGGTGGCGCAGTTGATGGAGGATACCATACGCCGCGCCCGGCCCACGCTGCCCATAACCGTGTGCGTGGATGAGCGTGAAGCCTCCATCCAGGCGCTCGAAATGGCCCGCGACGGCGACCTGGTGGTGCTGTTCATCGACCACGTAGACGAGGCCATCGCGCTGGTGAAGAGCGTGGGCAGGGTGCTGTCGGACGAGCACCAGTCGAGCTTCTTCCGTGAATTGCCGAGGACGGCCAACACCGAGGAATACGCCCGCATCCAGGCGATTGCCGATACCGCCGCCCAGGAAAGCGTAGGCTCCCCCTGGCATGGCTCCGACGGCAACGGCACGGGACGCGGAGAAGAGGTCAGGCCGAAAGAGGGCGTGGCGCTCGACGGGGAGTCGGAGCAATAAAGTTCGCACGATGTAGTTTGTGGGTGGGCGCACGCAAATTCTAGCAAGGTTGGGCCGGGGACGTAATGAGTTCTAACAACGGGCGAAAACAGAAGGGACTATCGAAGGGTGCGCCCTCCATGGCGGACGTGGCGTGGGAACTGCCAGGCTACCTGATGATAATCGGCGGGGCGGACCGGCTGGATCACACCGGCACACTCGCCAAGCTGTTCCTGCAACTGGTGGAGCGCACCGAGCGGCATTCGGAGCAGCGCGACATCGTGCTGGTTACCACCGCCACCCGCCACCCCGACATCCTGGAGAAGGAGTACGTCCGCATCTTCACGCGCTACGGCTACGACCCGGCCCGCATCCACTCGCCTGCTCTCAGCAACCACGAAGATGCCATGGACCCGCACACGATGGACCTCTTGAGCCGCGCGGCGGGCATATTCATCACGGGGGGCGACCAGTACGCCCTCACGCAGGTGCTCGACCGATCCACCGCCGAAAGGGCCATCATGGACTCCTACGGGCGGGGTGCTGTGGTGGCGGGTACCAGCGCGGGCGCGACAGCGATGGGACGCCCGATGGTGGTGGCGGGTGGCGGCACCGGGGAGTTGCGCATGGGCATGGTGCAAATGTCCAACGGCCTCGGCTGGGCGGGCGACGACATCATCATAGATACCCATTTTGGTGCGAGGGGCCGCTTCCCGCGTCTCGCGGCCTCGGTGGCCGAGCACCCGGCGGCCCTGGGCGTGGGCATCGACGAGAACACCTGCGTGCTGCTCGACTGCCACGGCCACGCCACCGTGTGGGGCACCGGGGTGGTCTACTTCGTGGACGCCTCGCACGCGGCGGTGAACACGGCGCATGGCACCTTCCCCGGTACGCCCATTTCGGTGGGGCCGTTGCAGGTGGCGGTGCTGGCTTCCGGCGGGGAGTACGACATACGCGAGAGGCGCGTGCTCCTTGAAATGGGCGCACCCGCTAGAGTATAATTAACGCACCTCAACTGCGCGTGTAGCTCAGGGGATAGAGCGAGGGCGTCCTAAGCCCTGCGTCGGGGGTTCGAATCCCTCCACGCGCACCGGAAGGACCGCACTATGAACGCTGAAGATCGAGTTAGCTCCCAACGTCTAACTCGGTCGGTGCGTCCGTAGTCCGGCCCTTTTTTGTTCCCTCACTTTCCTTCCACGGAGGCTTCCATGTCTGTAAATATCCGATCCAAGAACTTCAAGCTTGAGCCAAACAACGAAGAGCACATCCGCAAGCACGTCAGCAGGCTCGGCCGGCATGTAGAAGACCTGGAGTCTACCGAGGTTGTGCTGTCGCAGCAACCGACCCGCCTCAACGCGCAACGCTTCCAATACGTATCTCAGGTCACCCTGCACACTAGACATAATATCATTCGCTCGGAGGTAGCGCACGACGAACTGCTGACCTCGGTGGACCAGGCGCTAGCCCATATCGAGAAGCAGCTCGAGCGCCGCAAGACGCGTATGACCCGCCGCAAGAAGGGCGCGCAGGGCCTTGGCAGGAGCGCCGCCACGCTGAACGTCTCCACCGAAGAGCCGAGCGTGATCGAGATGGCCGCGCCCGCCAGACCCGCCTCCGAGACATACGGGGGCAATGGCAAGGCCGGCAGCAAGGATGACGATGAAGGCGCGATAGTGCGGGTGAAGCGGTTCAGGATGCAGCCGATGGATCCGGAAGAGGCCATCGAGCACATGGAGCTGCTGGGCCACAACTTCTACGTCTTCTGGAACTCCGACCAGGAGCGCGTGGGGGTAATTTACAGGCGCAACGATGGCGACTACGGGCTGCTGGAGCCGGAACAGGGTTAGCCGCAGGCAGGAAAGCGGCGGAACCACCTCAGGCTAAGGACGCCAAGAGTAGCGTCTAGATTAATGTTTGCAGGGGCACGATGCGTCGTGCCCTTTCGCATATACTCAGTCCATCAATCCTCAGTACCAAGCCCAGCTCTGTCATCCTGACTCCCCCTCTGTCATCCTGAGAGGGTGTCTAATAAAGGTAAGGGGTAGATTTAGGCACAAGAACCAGGTTATACAGGTTGGAAGGAGCACAGGGGAGAGCACCCGATGTGTCCGTAGAGCCTGCTCTAGAGGTCCGCTCACCTATAATAACCCTTGTCCTCGCTCCTCCCTTCCACTCTCCACCCCTTTATTAGACACCCTCTGAGCGTAGCGAAGGAGCTCAGATACTGGCCTTGCTCGACAGTCGAACATTTGCGGCATCGCTAGCATTATTCAACAGCACCCCTATCCGCCTTCTTGAGATCCTTCGCTACGCTCAGGATGACAGGGGAGGCTTGGTTCTTCAGTACAACCGGATGGCTTTACCACCTGCATCGTAGTCCTCATGTTCCTGGTGTGCTTTGGCGTCCCACGCGTGATATGTTTCTGTCTTTTTCGCGGTGCGTCTAATGGCCTACTCTCAGTATTGCAAAGGTTGCGTGAGACGTTGCCGCGTATGGCCGATGAGATTCGGGGATTGTTCTGGGTAAGATTAGGGCAGCATATAAAGACATGCCATTTAAAGTAAAGCACGAACTAGAAAGGTTCCTCAAAAACAATGCGTCCTAAAGACCTTGTGAAACCACTGGCGGCGTTCGCCGTCGCCGGGCTGGCGCTATTCCCCACACTCACCCACGCGGCACAAGCCGCCGACTCGGGAGCCGGACTAAAGGCCGCCGCGGAGCGACACGTCGCCCAGCAGGCACCCGGAGTTTTCATCGAACACGTCGAGATCGCGCGAGTTGTTGGCGATTATGCCACCGCTCGCGTATACGCGGACCTGGAGAAGAACCCCACCGACATCGCTACCGTTATCCTTCACAAGCAGGGTGGGCAGTGGGTGGGCGTAGGTGGTCCCGGCACGGCATTTCCTCCTGGCGAGCGTGCGGGCGCACCGGACAAGCTGTTCGACTTTGAAGACCCCTACACCGGGGTGAACGGGCAGAACGCCATCAACCGCCTGAACGTGGAGCGCAAGGAGTTCAAGAGCCAGTTCGCCAGGTTCGAGTATCCCGACGGCGCGACGATAGTGCCAACCGACGGTGCGAAGCGGGGACTGCTCATCACAGGCCCACAGATTGACACCGACATGTTCCACGGCCCGGCTTATGACATTACGATTGTAGAACTGGGAGAGCAGGCAGGCGTTGAGTTCGACGCTTGGGGTTACGACCGCATGCAGGCCGATATTGCGGCTCGCGAGGCGGCGAATGGCGTGGGTGGGCCGAACACGCAGCCCGAATCAGCTACGTTCTACGGCCTGGAGAGGTCGCTGGTCTTCCAGGTTGACTGGTCCGGCGGCGACTCGACCCAGCGGGTGTTCTACGTAACGCCTCGTGGCGGTGGTCCGGTCCTTCAGGTCGAGACCCGCGTCTACCCGGAAGCCAACAACCCCGGCGCTATAGAAGCCTGGAGCGCGGTGAACCTGGTGCTCCATACGCTAGAGCAGCCGATCGTAACCGCCTTAGAGCCGTCGGTTGGCATGCCGAAGTCGGGCAGCTTTGATGCTACAAGCCTGCTGCTGGTAACAGTCGGGTTCAGTGCTATAGCCGTGGGCGCGGGCCTGGTGTTGCGGACCAGGCTCAAAGCCCGAAGTCACAACTAATCACTAGACAACAACCCTCCTCCTCAAAAGAGAGTGCTCCTTAACCGGAGCACTCTCTTTTTGTTCTGGGCAAGTCACGATCCTAAGATACGACTGCGGTACCTAGCACAAAGGTTCTAAATGTGTATAATGGATGTGTAAAACTATACTACATGTTGTGGAAACAGCTCTGAGGGTTTCCACAAACTACCAAATGTTGTGCATAACCGTATTGACTCAACGCATATTGTGACATAATATGACCCTGCACAACATCTTGGGTGCAGACTCTGCATGACACAATATATAGTGGCTAATTCACCCAGGATGGAGATTTTATGAAGTGTCCCTATTGCCACCACGAAGATACGCAAGTCACCGACAGCCGCCTGGCAGCAGACGGTGAGGTGGTGAAGCGACGACGCCAGTGCAAGCACTGCAAGCGCCGGTTCACCACGTTCGAGCGTATTGAGCGTATCGGCGTGAGCCTGGTCAAGCGGGACGGCAGGCGGGAAGAGTACAGCCGGGAAAAGCTGCGCCAGGGCATGGCGCTGGCCCTTACCAAGCGCAAGGTGTCTGCCGACCAACTCGAGGCGGCGGTGAACGACATCGAGGCACAACTCTTCAACCTGGGCGCTTCGGAGGTGCCCTCTACGCAGGTAGGGGAGCTGGTGATGCAGAAGCTGCGAGACCTGGACGAAGTGGCGTATATCCGTTACGCCTCCGTCTACCGCAACTTCGCCGACCTAGAGGAGATGCGCGAGGCAATGTACGGCTCCCACGACCAGGGGACGGCCGCCGAGCCTGAAGGCGCATCTGAGGGCAACATCACAGGCATACCCGAAGCGAACGGCAAGCCCGATAAGCCGAATAAGGCCAAGGCATAACGGGTACGGGACCGATAACCGGAACGGCAAGGGTAAAGGTAAGGATATGGAATCTAGAAAGGTCAGGGATAGCGGCAGGCAAAAAAAGAAAGGCAAGCCCGCAATGGGCTTCAAGGAGTCTCGAATGCACATACCACGCCATTTCACCGACACCACGGACCCCTACGTAAAGCTGAACTTCGTGCCCCGGACGTCCAAGATCAACAACCCGGACGGCACGACGGTGTTCAAAGCCGAGAACGTAATGGTGCCTGACACCTGGTCGCAGGTCGCCACCGACATCCTGGCCCAGAAGTATTTCCGCCGCGCCGGTGTAGCCGCCGTGCTCAAGAAGGTGCCTGAGGAGAGCGTGCCGGAGTGGCTCTGGCGCTCCGAGCCGGACGAGGCCGCGCTTGCCAGCCTGCCCGAAAACGAGCGGTACGGCGGCGAGCTAGACTCGCGCCAGGTGTTTCACCGCCTCGCGGGCTGCTGGACCTATTGGGGCTGGAAGGGCAACTACTTCACCTCCGAGGACGACGCGCGCCACTTCTACGACGAGATGTGCTTCATGCTCGCCGCGCAGTACGCCGCCCCTAACTCTCCCCAGTGGTTCAACACGGGCCTGCACTGGGCCTACGGCATCTCCGGACCCGCCCAGGGACACTACTATTTCGACCCTGTAGCGGGCGAGCTGAAGAAGTCCACCTCGGCTTACGAGCGGCCCCAGCCCCACGCCTGCTTCATACAGTCGGTGCAGGACGACCTGGTGAACCCCGGCGGCATCATGGACCTGTGGGTGCGCGAGGCCCGCATCTTCAAGTACGGCTCCGGCACCGGCTCCAACTTCTCGGCGCTCAGGGGTGAGAACGAGAGCCTGTCGGGCGGCGGGCGCTCCAGCGGCTTGCTGTCGTTCCTCAAGATCGGTGACCGGGCGGCGGGCGCTATCAAGTCGGGCGGCACCACTCGCCGCGCGGCCAAGATGGTGATCGTGGACATCGACCACCCCGACATCGAGAAGTTCATCGACTGGAAGGTGGCCGAGGAGCAGAAGGTGGCCGCCCTGGTGGCAGGCTCCATCCAGTGCCGCAAGAACCTCAACGCGATCATGCAGGCGTGGCACGACATGGACCAGGCCACCGAGGCCGACAAGCCTGCCAAGACCAAGGCGTACAAGAAGGCGGTACGGGCGGCTCGCCAGGCGGGTCTGCCGGACGGCATCATCGCCCGCGCCATTGGCCTTGCCGAGCAGGGCGACACCACCTTCGACTTCCCCATCTACGACTCCGATTGGGAGAGCGAGGCTTACTTCACGGTCAGCGGCCAGAACGCCAACAACTCGGTGCGCATGTCCAACGGCTTCGTGGACGCGGTGCAGAAAGACCTCGACTGGGAGCTAACCCGCCGCACCGATGGCAAGACGGCCAAGACGGTCAAGGCCCGCAACCTGTGGGACCGCATCGGCAAGGCGGCATGGGCCTCGGCGGACCCCGGCGTGCAGTTCGACACCACCATCAACGAGTGGCACACCTGCCCCAACGACGGTCGCATCAACGGCTCGAACCCGTGCTCCGAGTACATGTTCCTGGACGATACGGCCTGCAACCTGGCCTCGCTCAACCTGATGCACTTCCTGGGCAACGACCCCGACAAGGTGCTCGACATAGAGGCTTTCCGGCACGCCAACCGCCTGTGGACGCTGGTGCTAGAAATCAGCGTGGCGATGGCGCAGTACCCCAGCGCCGAAATCGCGCTCCTGTCGCACCGCTACCGCACCCTGGGTCTCGGCTACGCCAACCTGGGCGCGCTGCTCATGCGGCTCGGCATCCCCTATGACTCCCCGAAGGCTTACGCGCTGTGCGGCGCAATCTCCGCGATTATGACGGGCGTGGCTTACACCACCTCCGCCGAGGTCGCATCGGAGCTAGGCCCCTTCGAGCGATACGAGGCCAACCGCGAGCCGATGCTGCGGGTGATCCGCAACCATCGCCGCGCCGCGCACTATGCCGCCGACAAGGAGTACGAGGACCTCACCGTCAAGCCGTCCGGTATCTCCCCCGCGCATTGCCCCGCCGGTCTACATGCCGCGGCCAAGCAGGCGTGGGACGAGGCGCTGGAACTGGGAGAGAAGTCCGGCTACCGCAACGCGCAGGTGACCGTTATCGCACCCACCGGCACCATCGGCCTGGTGATGGACTGCGACACCACCGGCATCGAGCCTGACTTCGCGCTGGTGAAGTTCAAGAAGCTGGCGGGTGGCGGCTACTTCAAGATCATCAACCAATCGGTGCCGCCTGCGTTGCAGTACCTAGGCTACAGCCCCGAGCAGATAGAGGATATAGTCAACTACGTCGTGGGGCACAAGACGCTCGCCAACTCGCCCGCAATCGACCACGAGGCGCTACGTGCGGTGGGCTTCGATGATGAGGCTATCGCACGCGCGGAAGCCGCCATGCCTTCGGCCTTCGATGTCAGCTTCGCGTTCAGCCCGTTCGTGCTGGGCGAGGAGTTCTGCCGCGAGACGCTGGGCCTGACCGACGAGCAGATCAGCAGCCGCGAGGGCATCCTGCCGCAGCTCGGCTTCAGCAGGGCCGAAATCTCGCTCGCCAACGACTACGTCTGCGGCACGATGACGGTGGAGGGCGCGCCGCACTTGCAGGACGAGCACCTGCCCGTGTTCGACTGCGCCAACCGCTGCGGACGCATCGGCACCCGCTTCCTCAGTCCTTCTTCGCATCTGCACATGATGGCGGCGGCGCAGCCGTTCATCTCCGGCGCTATCTCCAAGACGATCAACATGCCCAGCGACACCACGATAGGCGAGGTAGAAGACGTCTATATGAAGTCGTGGCGGCTGATGCTCAAGGCCGTGGCGATCTACCGCGACGGCTCCAAGCTTAGCCAGCCCCTCAACTCCATCGGCGGGCTTGAAGAGGAAGAGGAGGAAGAGGAAGAGACGGCGGGCGGCATTCCGCTCACCCAGCGCGTGCAGCAGCTTGCGGCTGTGGGTGCGGAGTCGGCTGTGCAAGAAGTTCGCCGCCTGAAGCTGCCCAACCGCCGCTCCGGCTACACCCAGAAGGCCACGATAGCGGGGCACAACGTCTACGTGCGCACCGGCGAGTACGAGGACGGGCGGCTGGGCGAGATCTTCATCGACATGCACAAGGAGGGCGCGGCCTTCCGGTCGGTGATGAACTGCTTCGCGATAGCGGTATCGCTGGGCTTGCAGTACGGCGTGCCGCTGGAGGAGTACGCGGACGCCTTCATCCTCACCCGGTTCGAGCCGAGCGGGCGCGTGATGGGCAACGACCACATCAAGAACGCCACTTCGGTGATCGACTACATCTTCCGCGAGCTAGCCATCTGCTACCTCGACCGGCTCGACCTGGCTCACCTGCCGGAGGGCTACGAGGCGAACCGGGGCGACACGGTGCCCGACCTGACCAAGAAGCCCCAGGTGAACATCGGCCCCACTACCGTCACGGGCACGTCGCCGCACCTTCAGCCGCTGAAGAACGGCAACGGTAACGGCAACGGCAACGGGCACACCAACGGGAACGGGCACAGCCACACCAACGGCCACGCCGAAGCCACTAAGGTAGAGGCCCCAACCGCCGTGCTGACGCAGACGATGGTGATGGTCAAGGCCGAGCCGACCCGGAGCGAGCAGGCCGCCGAAGCCAAGCTCAAGGGCTACGAAGGCGAAGGCTGTCCGGAATGCGGCAACTTCACCCTGGTGCGCAACGGTACCTGCTTGAAGTGCGATAGCTGCGGGAGCACGACTGGTTGTAGTTAGTAGTTAGAACAGGTCCAAAGACTTCGGTTCAACAGTGGGATGGGGAACCATCCCACTGTTCTGTTGCTTTTGATGGAGATTCCTAGATGTCTTGGCTGATGCCTATTAGAACCCGCAACGAGATAAAGAAAGGCACGATATATGCCCACGGAGCAGGACTATTCAATAGTTTTCAATAGACTAGCACACATGGTGGTGCTATCACAAAGCAACAAGACCAGGGAGGTTGTTGATGATCTGGTCCTAACTGTGTTTGTGATAGATGCTACATTCGCACCTTTACACGCTAACAATATTCGTGAAGCTATACGAACACAGTATGGTCTCTCTCTGAGTCCATCATTGATCCAGGCATCTGTTGATAGGCATATCACAGCAGGCCGACTCCTCAAGCCGAGTAAATCGGCAGTGTTTGCGTTATCTCCTTCTGTGCGTTTAGAGATTGGAGATCGAATTGAGGGTGCTCGCCAACTTGAAGTCTCCGTCAAAAACGAATGGTTAACAACCGTGGCTACCTGGGCGACGGAGCAAGATGACGGTTGGCAGGATGAACTCTGGAACTGCCTGCGTACCTACATGGCAAAGGCGTTCCGGCGTCATGGCGCTGAAACGATTCGCCTACTCGACCCCTCTTTCCCGCTTACTGAGGAAAACAAGAAGCAGCTCTCGGTATATCTAGAAGAAGCTCTATGTGAAGAATGTACAACTGTGTCTCGGGGCACAGCGGAGCGTGCCATCCGTGAATTCTTTCACACAAATACTCCTGCCAGAATCCGTTATGTGGCTCAACATTTAGATGCTACATTTACGTTCTTCGCTCTAACAGTTGATCGCGCTACGTCGGCATTCTTATCGAAATCCCTATCTACTCTGTTTCTTTTTCTAGACACCAATTTTATCTTTGGGATACTAGACCTGACTTCAAATCCCCTGAAGGATGTCTCTCAGGAGCTTATAGACGTCATAAATGAAAGAAAACTTCCCTTCAAGCTGTACTATCATGAAGCCACACTCGCGGAACTTCAAAGGACGATCAGTGGTATTGGAAACCGCTTGAGAAGCCACAGGTGGCCGCAATGGGCTAGTCGTGCTGCAATACGTGAAGGATACTTTTCTGGTTTGGAGTTACGGTATCATGAGCGAAATGCAATCACGCCCGTGAGTGCTGATGTGTTTCTGTCGAAATACGAAGACTTACCGACATTACTATCTGGATACGGATTTAGGTCTTATTCCACTCTTGCTGCGACCCCAGAGCTTGACCATGAGAGATACCTTCTTATAGCCGATTATGATGACTACATCCGTAGGCATAAACGATCTGGGCCTAAGCCCTATGAAGCAATAGATCATGACATGACCGTATTGCAAACGGTAACAAAACTACGTAAACCCACGTCTTCTGCCTTAAATGCTGGTGCGTTCTTCCTGTCTACAGATTACTACCTGTATAGTTTCGATTGGCAGCAACTACGCAAGGGCTCTACACTTGGCATGGTGGTGTTACCTAACCAATTCTTACAACTTCTACGTCCGTTCGTTCCAGCAACTGATGATTTTAACAGGCGCTTCGTAGAAACCTTTGCAATACCCGAGTTCCGCGTCTTGGGAACTGACTACAGCGATGTTTGCTCCAAGGTTCTGTCCTATTTGGCCGAATACAAGAGCATGAATGAGGAACAAGCTGCCCGTTTGCTTGCGAACAAGGTTCTTGCCGAGGCATTAAGCCAGGTAGATGAGGAATCCGAGGAATTTGCAGCACTAATTGAAAGTGCAATTGCAGATGATAACATACAGTTGCAACGTGACAATGCCCTCTTGCGTGCGCAATTAGAAGCGGCTCAAACCGAATTAGACGCGCAGAAAGAAGAATCGGTCAAATTGAAGGGAGAACTTGACCAACAACAATTGGTGATTGCAGAGTCTAAGAAGAATGCCTACGATGAGATGCAAGCTGTCTTGGAACGGGTTTCCAATCTTGAGTCACAAACTGAGCAACAGGATCGAGATACTAAACAGCAAATAAGTAAGTTAAGCGTAGCGGCCGATAGGTCTATACAGCAGAATAGATTGCTAGCGGTTACTTTGGTTGCTATAGTCTTAGCTGCGAACACCCTTGGTTTCTTCTTGATCCCTAGAATTGACCGGATTTGGCTAGCCTTGATTGTCGGAGTTGAAGGTGTCGCGGCTATCACCCTTCTACCGATTGTGTTGTCTTGGACGTGGTTGGCAGGTCATCCTAATAGGCATGGCTTGTACTACTCAAGCCTCCTTATTGTTGCTGGTCTTGTATGGGCAGTCTTAGACACTGCTAACCAGAGCCTAGCTATAGGTTCAATCGTTATTGGATCCTTACTAGTTATTGGTCAGATTCTTGGGACCATTAGGAGGCCTGCTTAGTTGCACCACTCTGTCCAACACTATGAGCGACCTTTTATAGCAGCACTATTCAATTGGCATCTGCCATAGCAGATACTTATGGGTGAACCATTGCTTTCTACCACTGTCTCAGCTATAATGCTATAGAACAAACGTTCTACTACTCCGCCCCTGAAACCCTCCAACGCATACCCCACAAGGAGCAAGACAGTGGCACTCAACTACGTTTCCGTCGTTTCCGTCAACGTCACCGACCAGGACAGGGCGATAGACTTCTTCGTCAACAAGCTCGGCTTCGAGAAGACTACGGACGTGCCTTTCGGAGAAGGCGAGCGGTGGATCGAAGTCAAGGCACCCGACGGCCAGACTACCATCAACCTTTACAAGGCCGCTGAACCAGGCGTGCAGCCGGGCCAATTCAGCAGCGTTTCCTTCTACTCCGACGACGTCAGGGGCACCGTCGAGGACATGCGCTCCAAGGGCGTCGAGATCACCGAAGACCCCAATGAGCAGCCCTGGGGCGTGCAGGCCCAGTTCAAGGACCCCGACGGCAACGGCTATGTTATAGTGGGCCGGTAGTTGGCAGTTCGTCCTTACATGGGCGCGTCGAGCATAGGGAAGGAGCCTCACTTGCAAGCACTCGAGACGATGTTTCAGCACAACCTCTGGGCCAACATGCGGCTGATGGAGGCCTGTCGCGACCTGGACGACGCCGTGCTGAACGCCACCGTTCCAGGCACCTACGGGACCGTGCGCGATACTCTAGTCCACATGGCGCGTGCGGAGGCCGGTTACTATCGCAGGCTCACCGGCAAGGAAGTGGACCGCACCGGATGGGGCGAAGTGCCAACCCTGGAGCAGCTCACCGAAGCGATGCGGTTCACGGGGGAAGGCCTCATCCAAGACGCGCCCGGCGTGCAGGAGTCCGATACGCTACAGGTGGAGTGGGAGGGTGAAAAAGTCGAATTCTCCACCGGCATCATCTTGCTCCAGGCCATCAACCACGCGACCGAGCACCGCTCTCACATCGCCACCATACTCACCCAGCAAGGCATCACGCCGCCGGACATGGATGGCTGGTCCTATATGTGGTCCCTGAAGGGCAGATAATAACCGTTCGTCGGCCTTACGCACAAGGAGCAATCATGAGCGACGACCTTCGCCAGGCCCACGAGAAGCTAAAGGCGTACGCGCTCAGCCTGCCGGGCGCATACGAGGACCACCCCTGGGGCGAGAGTGTCGTCAAGGTCAACAAGAAGATCTTTGTGTTCTTCGGTCTGCCCGAACACCTCGACAAGCGGCTCTACCTGGGGGTAAAACTACCTGAGACCAGCCCATATGCGGTTATGATGTCCTTCGCCAAGGCCGCCGCTTATGGTCTGGGCAAGCATGGCTGGATTAGCGCCGAGTTGACGCCGGACGACAGCGTGCCCCTCGATATGCTGCTGGAATGGATAGAGGAGAGCTACCGCGCGGTGGCACCAAAGCGGCTCGTCTCGGAACTTGAGGCGCAGCACTCTGGCGTTACATGATTTCGTACGCCTCATCTTGAAGAGGAACTAACTCGCAAAGGCCCAGGAGGCTACTCGATGAACAACTCAGGCCAGGCGACCAGCGGCACCATAGAGGCAGAGGGTGGGCCGCTCTACTACGAAGTGGCGGGGAAGGGCCACGCGCTCTTGCTCGTCCACGCGGGCATTGCCGACCACCGCATGTGGGACGACCAATGGGACGAGTTCTCCAGCCGCTACCGTGTGATCCGCTACGACCTGCGCGGCTACGGCAACACCCCACTGCTCGACCGGGGCTACAGCAACCGCCAGGACATCCACGACCTGCTCACCCACCTCGGCGTGGACAAGACCTACATCATCGCCGTGTCTCGCGGCGGCCAGATCGCGACCGACTATACCCTGGAGCACCCTGAGATGGTTGACGCGCTGGTGCTGGTGGGGGCGGGTATTGGTGGCTGGGAAAACGAAGCCGGTCCAACCCCTGAGGAGAAGCAGGCCTTCGAGGAGGGGGAGGAAGCCGAAACAAGGGAAGACTGGGAGCGCGTGGCCGACCTCGATGTAAGGGTGTGGGTGGACGGCTTTGGGCGTCCTGGTGGGCAGGGCGACCAGCAGGTGCGAGAGAAGGTGCGCCAGATGTGCATCGACAACTACCGCAAGCCCTACGGGAGCGGCCAGCCCATCGTGCTCGACCCCCCGGCAGCCGGGCGGCTCGGTGAGATAAAGGTGCCGGCGCTGGTGCTGGTAGGCGAGTATGATACATCCGGCGCGCACGCGATGGCTGATGCATATGCGGGCGGCATCTCCGGCGCTCGGAAGGTGGTTATTGAAGGAACCGCGCACGTGCCCAACATGGAGAGGCCGGAGGAGTTCAACAGGTTGGTGCTGGATTTCCTCGGAAGCATACGATAGCCCTGGAAGAGAAGCTTCGGGAGACCCTCATGCTAACTGCAAGCCCAAACACAGGCACATCGAACACACGTGTAAACCCTGAGCGATATGCCTCAATGGCAGAAGCGCTGCTCAAGGTCCTCCCCTCAGAGGGTGCAGGGCTTACCTGGCCCGAGATCGTGGAAGCGGTGGCCCCGCAAGTGCCACAGCAGCTATTTCCAGAGGTCAAGACCGTCCGCTGGTACTCCATATGTGTGCGGCTGGACCTTGAGGCAAAAGGGCTTGTTGAGCGGCTGACAGAGAAGAAACGCCTGCGCTTCCGTCGCACCAGTGTAGGCCCTAGCTAGAAGTCCTCTTCTAAATAGCCCTTCCCAAAGAGGAACACCCACTTTGAGGAGCAGGCACAAGATTGACCCTAGGCCATTGTGAGAGTAGTTAGAAGGGGGAGAACAATGTCATTCCAAGCATACCTGGACAAGGTAGAAGAACTAACAGGCAAAACACCGAACGATTTCATTGCGGAGGCAAAGGAAAAGAACCTGACCGCATCCAAAGACATAATCGCCTGGCTCAAGGCGGACTACGGGTTGGGCCTCGGCCATGCCAGGGCAATTGACCATGTAATCCGCAATGGTGCCAAATTCACCTTGCGCCACACCACTGGTACGCATCGCGACGAATCGGACACGCTCAGATTGGATGGTAAAGCATCTCGTTGAGTTATCAGGTTACACGTCAAAGGTTACACCGCTAATAAGACGCAAAAGTAAGAGGGATGCCGCATCAGCATCCCTTTTACTTTTCCACAATCAGCATGCCCTCCCCGGCTACCGCTACGCACGAATCCGCCTCGCTCCACCGTACATCCACCGCCTTTCCCCACGTTATGCGCATAATCCGCACAAGTCCCATCCTGTGTGCTAATATGATCTTGTAACGACCTCGCAGGCACAAAACCAGCAGGTGTTACACCGATCAGGGAAGTGGCAGGGTGAGCAGGACGGGTTGTTCGCTGGAAGCGCAAGCCTACAGCTAAGAACCCAGGAGCCAGAGTAGGGGAGCACGGAGATGTTACAGGCCCAATCGAACCAAATGCCTTCTATAGCCGACCTGCTGGTGCGGGGCAAGCAGGCAGCCATGAGCGGTCAGCGGGAGTTGGCCCGCGAGACGTTGGCCCACGTGGTCTACCTCGACCCCGGCAACGCCGAGGGTTGGCTCTGGTTGTCAGGCGTCGTGGACCAGCCCGAGCAGGTGCGTTACTGTCTGGAGCGCACCCTGCGTATCGAGCCGCACAACGCGAGAGCGCTACGTGGTATCGAGTGGCTGGACTCGCGGCAGAAGGAAATCGATGAGGCCCGGGCCGCCGCCGAGCGGGTAAAACCCTACTGGCAGACCTCCAAGCCCAAGCCGCTCCTCAACCTGATCAAGGGCCAGTCCGGTGCCGCCTCGGTAGGCACCGCCGTGCCCCTGCCCCGCTCCGGCGAGCAGTCCCAGCAGCCCGCAAGCTGGACTTCGGTGGCCGCGAACATCCCGAACACTCGGGTAGCTCGCGCCAACATGCCGACCGCGCCGGTGTCCGGTGAGACGCTGGACCGGCTTCAGCGCAACCCCCAGGCCGCGCCCGTCAACGACCGCCAGTACCGCGAAGAGGTGCTGGAGACCGACGATGAGCTAGCCCCGCGCTTCGTCACCAACATCGCCCTTCACAACCTGATGAAAGCGGTGGACAAGGTAACGGGTGCCAGCGGCCTGGCGGCGATGCTGCGCATGGCCGAGTTGGAGGAGCTTGAGGGCCTGGACCTCGAACCCGACGAGACGCCCGCCATCAACTACACCCGCTTCTCTGCCTTCTCGGAAGCGATGGAGGAGTTCTACACCCACGCGGTCGACTCGATGGAGTACAAGGTAGGTCGCGAGATGTTCCGGCAGGAGCTTGCCATGAAGGGCAAGATGGTAGCCATGAAAGGCATCACCTTCAAGCTCATGTCGCCCGACAAGAAGCTGCGCACCATCCTCATGGAGCTTGCCGACGCGCACGCCCGCATGGGAATGGAAGCCTACTTCGAGGAGCGAGAGGGCGGCTACCTGTTCGGCATCGAGACCTGCCCCTACTGCTACGGTCGCCTGACCAACGCCCACTGCAACGTGACCACCGGCTTCCTGGCCGCTGGGATCGAGTGGGCCACGGGCCGGGCGCTCGAACTACAGGAGGTATCCTGCCGGGGGCTTGACGAAGAGTTCTGCGGCTACTGGATACCCGTGTAGCGGCACCGAGGCCGGGCGCGCCGAGGACTGGGAGGGGAGCATGACCTGCTTCGCTCCCAGTCCTTGCCGTCTGTGCGGCTTGTGCAACCGCATGCCTGTAGGCGCGTTATTCTCACAAGCGGCGCAACTATGTAGAACTGCTAACACGAACAGGCTCATAGGCACAGGGTATCGCTCATGCACCACAGAAAACCCCCAACCACCCCAAAGCGCATCTTTCTCCCCATCTTCACCATGCTCGTGCTACTTGCCACGAGCCTCATACCCGCCTCCGCGCGGCAGGTGAACATCGCCACACCCCAGGCCGCCGAGGAGTTGCCACAGCCCCTATGGATCGCCCCGCGTGGCGGCGAGCCGCTGTTTGTGGTTGGAGCCAATTACGAGGGGCCTGTGGACCGTGCCTGGCTGATGTGGGAGGACGACAAATTCGACATCGGGCTAATCGAGCAGGACTTCTCGCGTGCCAGCGCCTTTGGCATCAACACCCTGCGCATCTTCGTCCAGAAGCCCCTGCGCGACGACATCAACGCCGGAGACTTCTCCAAGCTGGACGCGGTCACTTCGCTCGCCCGCAAGCACAACCTCTACCTGATTGTCACCTTCACCGACTGGGCCGAGCCGGACCTTGCCAGGGCCGCCGCTCTGAACGGCAAGATAGCCGCCCACCTGGCGCAGGAGCCGTCGATACTGGCGTATGACGTGAAGAACGAGCCGCAGTTCAGCGACGTTATAGGCGCTATTTACTCCAGTGTCGGCCTGACCGTACCGTTGCAGATGCCCGACACCGTCTCGACGTACGGCGAGCGCGTGACGAGGGCCGACCTTGCGAGCTACAGGCAGAGCAGCGAGGGCCGTTCCGTCATTCCCGCCCGCATGACCGAGGACCAGGCATATTCGGTAGCCAACTACTACAAGCTATACCTAGAGTTGTTAAACGCCGGGGCCGCCTGGGTGAGGGACCACCCCAACACCACGACGCTGGACTACCTCGACTCGCCGGAGGCCGCCTCCTGGGCACCTTACCTGCGCGCTCTGGACGAGACGCTGCGTGCCTGGGTTTCCTCGCAAATATCCGGCGTGCGTAGCGCGGACCCCGGCAGGCCCATCACCACCGGCTACAGCAACGTGGTGCTGGCGAAGATGCCCTCCAACCGCCAGCTTGACTTCCAGTCGGTGCACCGCTTCACCTCGCACGGCTATGCAGGCCTGAACGGCACCTTCCTCGTGCTGGAGAACTTGCGGCGCACCTTCGCGGGGCAGCCCGTGATGCTGGAAGAGTTCGGCTATCCGGGGGCCGTGCGCAACGGCAGCGGCGTAACAGGCTACGACCCGCGCACCACCGCCAATCTTGAGAGCGCAGTCTGGGCTTACCTGTACAGCCGGGGCTTCGCGGGCGGGGCCAAGTGGATGCTCAACAACTTCCCGGCGGGCGACAATCCAGCCGAGAACTCCTACGGCCTGTTCGACAACGACGGCAAGCCCAAGCTCACGGCCTACGCCCTGCGCCACCTGTCGGACCTATTCGGCAGGCACTCGCCGGGCACCTTCTCCGATTTTCGGTCTGAGGCCTCGTCGGCGGTCAACTTCGCGTACAAGGCCCATGATGCGCTGGTGGCTGGCGGCAAGGTCTACACCAGCACCAACTTGACCTTCCAGGCTAACGCACCCTCGCAGCTTGTGGTGGGCACCAGGGGCGGCACCATTACCCTGTTCGCCACCGACGTAGCCACCACCGAGTTACACCTGCCGACCATCTTCGGCATCACCACGCAGGACCTGGGCAAGGTGGTGCTCACAGGTAACGACCCTGGCGGACGGCCTTCCGTGCCTTCGCAACCCACGCTGAACGGCGACTGGCTCAAGATCAACCTGGCACCGCTGTACAGCTACCGCCTCTCGGTCGTGCCCAGGGCCGTGGAGCAAGCGCCCGCGCAGGCGGACCCCAACACGGTCTACTTCCCGCAGACCGGGCACAACCTGACGGGCGAGTTCCTCAAGTACTGGCAGGCGCATGGCGGGCTGGCTATCTTCGGCTACCCACTTACCGAGGCGTTCACGGAAGGCGGCTACACAGTACAGTACTTCGAGCGCAACCGCTTCGAGCTACACCCGGAAAACCAGCCGCCCTATAACGTGCTGCTTGGCAGGCTGGGTGCCGACCTCACCAGGGGCCGCACCTTTGCAGGCGTCGCGCCTTTCGAGTCGTCGCCCGGCCACGTTTACTTCCCGGAGACCCGCCACTCGCTGCATTTCGGCTTCCTCGGCTACTGGGAGCGCAACGGCGGCCTGGCGCAGTTCGGCTACCCCCTCTCCGAGGAAATCCGGGAAATCAGCCCCACCGACGGCAAAGAATACACCGTCCAGTACTTCGAGCGCGCCCGTTTCGAGTACCACCCAGAGTACAAAGG
>JALZHG010000003.1:0-83156 GCA_030914045.1 Chloroflexota bacterium
GATTAGGATTGTTGAAAATTGGTTGGGAGCAAAGCAGCGTTTGCAGCAACATGCTGCTTTCAAAATAGAAATACCATCATCTTCTTTGCGCGTTCTTTGCGTCCTTTGCGTCTTTGCGTTTTCGTCTCCAATGCATCACTAAGGGAGAAGGCGACGATATGAAGGTGAAGATACTGGGCGCGCACCAGGGGGAGAGCGACAAGATCAGGTTCACCTCCATACTGGTCGATGGGCGGCTGGTGATTGACGCCGGGGGGCTTACCGCGTCGCTCTCGCTGGAGGAGCAGGTAGCCATAGACGCCGCCCTTATCACCCACCAGCACCACGACCACATCAAGGACCTGCCGGGCTTCATGCATAACCGCTGGCACGCAAAGGGCCTGGACCTCTACTGTATGGACCATACGCGGGAGGTGCTCGAAACCCACGTCTTCAACGACGTCACCTGGCCCGCCATGACCCACTCGACCGGCAGCCGCCACCCGCTAGTCTTCCACAGCGCCACATCAGGCCAGTACCTCAGTGTGCTCGACTACGAAGTGCTGCCCGTCGAGGTAAGCCACACCGTGCCCACACAAGGCTACTTCATCTCCGACGGCGACGCCTCTATGTTCTATACCGCCGACACGAGGGGCCACGGCGCTCCAAGTTGGGGCCACATCCGCCCTGACCTGCTCATAGTCGAAACCACGATGTCCAGCGAATACGAAGAGTTCGCCTATAGGTTCGGACATCTGACCCCCCGTTCGCTAGGCGGTGAGCTGCGCGCCTACTACGCACTCCAGGGCTACTTCCCCCGCGTCGTCTGCATCCACATCAACCCCTACCACGAAGACCGCATCCGCGAAGAAGTCGCCGCCCTTGCCAGGGAACTGGACACGTCCATAGAGCTAGGGTACGAGGGCATGGAGATAGAAGTCTGAAACGTGAAACGTGAAACGTGATGCGGCTATCGTAGTCTGGTACGCAAAAACAGAGAATGGCGGCTCGTGTTCGTTGAGCCGCCATTCTCTGTTTTTGGGACTAAATGACCCTTACCGCATCACGTTTCACGTTTCACGTTTCAGAACTACGTTTCAGACCTAAATCACCGCCTTGCGCACCATGGACGAAATCCAGTCCATCAAGATAACCACGATGGCTATGATCCAGATGGCCGTGCCTGCCTCGGACCACCTGAGCAGGTTGATGTACTGGATCAGGATGAAGCCGATACCGCCACCGCCCACGATGCCTATAACCGTGGACATACGCACGTTGATGTCCCAGCGGTACATCGTGAACGACAGGAACTGCGGGATGAACTGCGGCACGACGGCGTACATGATCACCTGCAAGCGGTTGGCCCCGGTGGCCGTGAGCGCCTCCACAGGGCCGGGGTCGATGGACTCTATGGCCTCCGAGTAGAGCTTACCGAGCGAGGCGATAGAGTGCACCACCAGCGCCAGCATACCCGCGAATGGGCCGAGGCCCACCGTGGCCGCGAATATCACTGCCCAGATTACCACCTCAATCGAGCGCAAGATGTTGAGCACGGTGCGGGTCACGTAATACACACCGTTGCCCAGTATAGTGTGGGACATCAGGTTGCGGGAGGCCAGGAAGCTGAGAGGTATGCTGAGGACCACCGCGAAGGTTGTGCCCATCAGCGCCAGGAAGACCGTCTCCACGATCTTCTCCCACGACAACCGCAACGCCTCGCTAGGGTAAGGGCTGCCAACGTCCCAGGTCTGCCGCAGCGCCAGCGTGTTGGCGAAGCCGGACGTACTGATCACGCGCTCCGGGTCAGTAGGCACAGCCACCCTGACTTCAAAGTTGCCCTGTGCGTCGGCGGTAAAGGTACCGAGCGTCTGCACTGAGGCGCTCTGCCCGGTGCTGCGCCACAGTACCTGCCCTGGGGTGTTGGGCCGCCAGCCGGTGCCGCCGACAGTTACTTCCTGCCCCGGCATTACAGTATCGGACGACACCCTGCCCCCGGCATTGTACGTAGGCGTATCAGGAGGAAGGTCCCTGGGTGCTTCGCCCGCCATAATCGTGGGTATCAGCACCTCCGAGGACTCGATGGGTACCGCATTCACCTCAACGTCAGACCCGGATACGGGCAGCTGTAGCTCGATAGTGCTTATATCCGAGCTTATCAGTGCGGGGTTGAGCACTTCACCGATAAAGCGACCTATGTCGCCCGACTTCGACGCCAGCAAGCCGGGATTGATCTCCGATACCCGCCACCCGATGATGTGGGAGACTACCAGCACAACCGTCACTACCAGCGCGAACCACGAGCGGAGGAAGAAGGGTTTCTGCTGCTTGTAAACGGTAGGCGCGCCCTGTGGAGTCGAGGGTAGATTGGTACCGCTGGGAGGTGCCGGGACTGTGGGTCTGTCTATCGTCGCCATTAGAACCTCCCTCCCGCGCCGATATCAACAGCGCCGCTGGTCGCTTCCTCAAGCCTACCCCTATCGGGGCCGATCTCCACTTCCACCGCGTCCTCGCCATAGATGTCGCGGAACTTCTTCTCGTCAATCTCCAGGGCGGGGCCGTCGAAGACGATGTGGCCGCCTTCGCCGTCGTTGCGGAGCGCGATCACGCGGTCGGCGTAGCGGCGGGCCAGCGAGAGGAAGTGCAGGTTGCACAAAACGGTGAGGCCGTCTTCCTTGTTAATCTGCTCCAGGTACTTCATCACCGAGTGGGAGGTGGCCGGGTCGAGCGAGGCGACCGGCTCGTCGGCCAGCATCAGCTTAGGCTCCTGCATGAGCGCCCGTGCTATAGCCACGCGTTGCTGCTGGCCGCCGGATAGCTGGTCGGCACGCGAGTACGCCTTCTGGGGGATGCCCACGCGCTCGAGGTTACGGAACGCCATCTGGTAGTCTTCCGCCGAGAAGCGATGGAATAGCGTGGGCAGCGTGGACCTGTAACCGAGGCGGCCCGATAGCACGTTGGTCATAACCGACGAACGCTTGACGAGGTTGAACTGCTGGAAAATCATGCCTATCTTCAGCCGGAGCCGTCGCAGCTCTGCGGTGGACGCGGCGGTAACCTCGTCGCCGTCCAACCATATCTTGCCCGAGGACGGCTTGATGAGGCCGTTGATACACCTGAGTAGAGTGGACTTGCCGGACCCCGACAGGCCGATGATGACCACGAACTGCCCGTCCGGTATCTCCAGGTCGACCCTGTGCAGGGCCTTGGTCCCATCTTCGTAGACCTTGCTAACCCCTTCGATCCTTAGCATAACCCCTCCCGTGCTAAAGCCGCCAACTACGCTGTCGGACTATGTCACTTACGGCCGTCGATGGGCTGTATAGGCACCCATTCAATCCGCCATATCATACCACAAAACGGCGAATTGCGGCCCATGACTTAGGAAGTTGCCAATCACGGCTTGTTGGCAAGCGGTAGCCGCCTTGACTATAATGACGTGCACCGGGCAAACGCACACCGCCCGCAAATCAACGACGATTGGAGACACCGATGCGCCACATCAGCCTGGTAATACCCGCCATATCCTGCAACCACTGCAAGGACACTGTGGAGACTACCCTCAAGCAGTTCGAAGGCGTGCAGGACGCCATAGTGGACGTAGCCAACAAGCGCGTAGCCGTCACCTACGACCCGGACAAAGCCAACATGTCCGAGATGGAAGCCGCACTCTCCGAAGAAGGCTACGATGTGGCGAACAGCGTCTGATTTGGGAATTGGGATTTCGGATTGCGGATTTAGAAGAACTCCTAACAAATCCGAATTCCTAAATCCTAAATCCCAAATCTCCCACGTGTTCGAGTTCGTGTTCGAGCGCGCGGCGCACGGCTTTGGCGAGGGTCCAGGGTTCGTCCGGGCGGGAGGCCCAGGCAGGCAGGATTATGCGGCCCCGTTCCTCCAGGGGCACGGAGCGGGCGTAGCGCAGGAATAGCTCTCTTATCGCGGCCAGGCGCTCGCGCACGTCCTCAGGCTCGGCGTCCGTGACCGGCTCTTTACCCGCTAATGGACCTGTCACCCGGTTGATGTAGCCGTATTCGGCGTTCGCTATGTGGCGCAGGATGTCCCACATGGTGCGGTCCGGCGATATTTTGCGCTGCTTTAGCTCCTCGTCGCTCAGTCCCTCTATTCGCGACAGGAGTTCCGCCCGGCTGTAGCCCAGCCAGCGTAGGGTGCGCTCCAACTTCTCGTCGTTCCAGGCCTCTTTGTCGAACTCGAACAGGGCCGCGTAGCTGCCGCCTACAGTCGGCGGAGGCTCATGGAGCACGTCGGCAACGTACAGGTCGGCTATGTTGGGCCGTGAGACGTGGGCTTCGGGCACCAACGGCTCTTTGTGCCTCTTGAGCCATGCCAGGTAGCGCGTAATCGCGCCCGGCATCGCCTGCACGGCCTTCGCAGCCGAGGACCCCACGGCAAAGCACCCTGGCAACTCCGCCACATGCGCGACGGCCAGGCTACGCCCTTCCTCAACGTACACTCGGTATGGCGGCTTGCGGTGGATGATGAATGACATGGGTGCTGAGACGTGAAACGTGAAACGTGATGCCGTTTGCTATACAGTGTACAGCGTACAGCAAACGGCCCTTTCTTTTACGGAACCAAACTCCCCTCTGTCATCCTGAGCGTAGCGAAGGATCTCAGATGCTGGCATTGTTCCTGTGCCGGGTGCTCAGCACCTTACACCATACGCCATACACGTTCAACACGATCCAAGGCCACTTTCTTGAGATCCTTCGCTACGCTCAGGATGACGGGGCGGGAGAGTGCTCCTGTAGAAGAAACCCGTTGATGTTAGCGTATCTGCTTAGAGCGTGACTGTCACTGTTTGCTCTCCACGAGATAGACCTTCAGCCCATTATGGACGAGGGTGTCATGTAACCCCTGAGCCTCAGCAGCGGAGGATTCGGAGTAGAGCGTATAGAGGGTCGGGCCGCTGCCGGAGAGGTGTACATTAGGGGCACCGGCATCCACCATCTGCCCGCGTACGCGGTCCAGGCCGGGGAAGACCTCGAAGGCGGCACGCTCGAAGGAGTTGAACGGGGGCATCGAGCTTATGTCGCAGCCCTGTTGCAGGGCTGACAACACTTCGCGGGTCCTGCTGCCGTCGCCCAGGTCTTCCGGCGTCAGGCTGGCGTATAGTTGGCGGGTCTTGCCTGGGATGTTGTAGGGCTGAGAGACGAGCACCGCCCAAAACCGAGGAGGAGGTGCCAGCGGCGTGACCTGCTCGCCTCTGCCCTCCACCAGCGCCGTAGGTCCGGCAAAGAAGAAAGGCACGTCCGAACCGAGCATGCCCCCCAGCCGCGACAGTTCCTCAAGCGACAGGTCGAAACCCCACAGCCGCGACAGGCCGAGCAAGGTCGCCACCGCGTCGCTACTCCCACCCCCCAACCCGGCGGCGCTGGGGATGCGCTTGTCCAGGGTGATATGAGCGCCCTTGCCGGTACCGGAAGTCTGCCGCAACAGATGGGCGGCACGCAGCACGAGGTTGTTATCGCCTTCCGCCAACATAGCCGGGTCGTCGCTGAACAGCCGTAAGTCATCCGCCGGGGAGAAGGTGAGGGTGTCGTGCAAGTCCACAAGCTGCATCACCGACACGATATTGTGGTAGCCGTCCGAGCGCTTTCCCGTGACCTCAAGGCCGAGGTTTATCTTGGCGTAGGCAAGTAACGTTAGCATCATGTCTGCCCGGTGAGTTCGCCTACAAACCTTTCGAGGCGGGCCCACTCGTCCAGCGTAAGGGTCTCCGCCCGCCGCGTAGGTTGGACACCCGCTTTTTGCAGAGTCTCAATGATGTCACTCTTGGGCAATGCTAGCCCCGACGTGAGGGTATTGGCGAGTTGCTTCCTGCGCTGGCCGAACCCCGCCTGCGCCAGCCGGAAGAACGCCGCCTCGCTGCTCACCTCTACCGGGCTTTCTCCCTCGCCGTATACGTCCACCCGCACGACGGCGGAATCGACCTTGGGAGGCGGGTTGAACGCGCCGGGCGGCACCTTGAACATGATCTTGGGCCTGCCGTAGAACTGCACCGACACCGCTAGCAGGCTCATCTCCGGCGGTTTGGCAACCATGCGGTCGGCTACCTCTTTCTGCACCATGACGGTGAGGGAACGGGGCTTGTGCCTGGTTTCGAGGAAGTGGCGCAGGATGGCCGAGGTGATGTAATAGGGGAGGTTAGCCACCAGCTTATAGGGGCGGCCTTGCGATAGCTCCTGGGGAGGCACGTCCAGCACGTCGGCGTGCACGAAGCTCACGTGGGGCATGGCCGCGAACCGCTCTCGCAACACGGGCAGCAGGTCGTCGTCCAACTCCACCGCCACCAGCCTGCCACGCTCCGGGTCGAGCCTGCGCGCCAACTCCTCGGTGAGCACCCCAAGCCCCGGCCCCACCTCCACCACGCAATCGTCCGGCTCTATAGCAGCCGCGACCGCGATCCTCGGCGGCACCGAGCGGTCCTTGAGAAAGTGCTGCCCCAGCGACTTGCGGGGACGATGGAGTGCCGAGTGCCGAGTTCCGAGTTCCGAGTTATCACCCGTCTCAGGCTCCCCCGGCAGGTACTCACCGCTCATATCTACCACACCCACTCGGTACTCGGCACTCGGTACTCGGCACTCACCTATTCCTCATCGCTCTCGTATTCGTCTTCGCTACCTTTGCGCGGGGGCTTGGCGTCACGGACGCTGCGGAGGAGGCCGGAGGGGTTGTAGACGGAGCCGGGGGTTTCGGGTTGGGGGGCGGGCCTGTTGAACTGGCCGGTGCTGATTGTGCCTGCCCGGTCCGTCCGGCGTTTGCGTACGTCATCGAGTATGCCTTCGAGCGCGGACAACTGGCGCATCACCAGCCACTCCTCAATCGTGTCGGCCTCCGAACCGATCATCTCGTCGCGGCGCTCCAAAGCCTCGAAGCGGCTGGGTAGCTCGCTCAGCGCCGAGTCGATGGAACGCACCCGCTCCTCAAGCTGGTTGAAGCGGGTCATGGTGCGGTCGGTGCGCTGGTCGGTAAGCTGGCGTATTTCGCCGACCTGAGACTCAAGCTGCAAGCGCACCACCTCCAGCCGCTCCTGCTGGGCGATGTACTGCTCGTTAGCCATAGTCTCTATCCTCTGGAGGTCGTCGGTCAGCGTCTCCTCCACCTCGTGGATAGGCTCTAGCTGCGCCTCTATCTTCTCTATGCGCTCGCCAAGCTGCTTGCGCACGTCGTCCACCCTCTGCGACCGGGCGGCTATCTCCCCGAATTGCTGGCGGAGCGACTCGAACATCTCTTGCAACTCGACACCCTGGCGGCGCAGGCGCTGCTCCTCGATGCGCTGCAACTCACCGATATGCAGCGCTTCCTTACGCACCTCAGCGATGGTCGCCTCAAGCTCATGCACTACGTCAGTAAGGTGCTTGTAGGCTTCGGCGGCCTGGGAGATGTGGGAGTTGACCTCGCGTATCTGGCGGTGCATGTCGTCTATCTGGCGCTGCACCCCGGCCTCTTTGTCTCGGTCGGTCTTGCGCGCCTCGGCAAGCTCGCCAATCTGGGAACGCAGGTCGCGGATCTGCTTGTCGGGAGCCTCGATGCGGGTGGCTAGCTCGGCAACCTGCGCCTTGGTGCGTCCCTCGTCTATCTGGCGGGCGTGCAGCGCCTGGGCCACGTCCTGGGTGAGGCGGTCCTGGGCAAGCTGCAACTGGCTCACCTTGCCCTCGTTCTGCTTGTACAGTTCCTCGAACCACTGCTGGCGGGCCAGGTTTTCCCTTAGCTGCCGCCGCAGCTCGTCCAACTGCTGCTGTATGGTATAGAACTGGGCCTCGTCTCGTTTGCGCTGGTCTTCATCCCGCGCCGATCTGAGCATATCCACTGTGCGTCACTCCTGGTTCTGAAGCGTGAAACGTGAAACGTGATGCGGTTTGCTATTCTTGGTTCGTGAATGTCATCCTGCTTCTATGGTGAGGTGCTATTGGTCTTTGTCATTCTGAGCGCAGCGAAGAATCTCGTCCTCTACCGCTGTGTTGCTCTTTTCCATAGCACCCAACTACCTCAAAGAAAGGTGGCATATGGGTGCTGAGACGAGATTCTTCGCTGCGCTCAAAATGACAAGGTGGGAGAGGGTTCCGCAGTGGAAACTGCCCCGTTTTCACGTACCAAATAACACCAGCCGCATCACGTTTCACGTTTCACGTTTCAGAGTCGATGTATCAGTTTTACTTGTTCGATTACCCTGGTGACATCCGGGCCGCGCCTGCGTGCGGGTTGCTCTTGAGGCTCCAGGGTGTCGCTGGGCGCGAGTTGACCGGGAGGAGCTTGCAGGGCGGCTATGGTGGCAATCACTGATTGGGCCAGGGCTTCAGTATTATAGCCGCCCTCAAGGATGGCTGCCAGTCTGCCGCCGCACTCCTCTATCTCGTCGCTCAACTGGCGCAGGAGACGGGCTAGCTCCGAAAATCCAGCCGTGGTCACCGACATTCCGCCTAGAGGGTCGGCTATGTGAGCGTCGTAGCCCGCCGATATGAGGATAAGCTGCGGGCGGTAGCGGCGGGCCACCGGCACCAGCACCTGCTCGAACACTTGGATGTAGCCCGTATCGCCAACACCCGCCTGCAATGGTACGTTGACCGTGTAGCCGGTGCCCTCGCCCGCGCCCGTTTCGTTTATAGCGCCGGTGCCGGGGTAGAAGGGATGCTGGTGAGTGCTGAAGAAAAGCACGTCGGAGCGGGAATAAAAGTAGTCTTGCGTGCCGTTGCCATGGTGCACGTCCCAGTCCACGATGAGCACGCGCTCTAGCCCGTAGCTACGTATGGCGTGCTGGGCGGCCACCGCTACGTTGTTGAACAGGCAGAAGCCCATAGCCGAACCGTAGAGCGCGTGGTGTCCGGGCGGCCTGACAAGCGCGAACGGCACCCGCACCCCTCGCATGGCGCTGTCCACCGCCGCGCACGCCGCCCCCGCACCTAGTAGACCCGCCTCGTAAGACCGCCCGGATATAACCGTATCGAGGTCCCACATACCGCCGCCCGAGTTAGCCACCTGCTCGATGTTGCGTATATAGCGCGGGTCGTGCACCTGCCCCAGCAGTTCCAGGTCCACAGGCTCCGGCCTGAGCAGACTGCTCTCTGGTATGCCGTAAGCAGCCAACGCCGTGAGTATAGCTCGCAACCGCGTCGGGGACTCCGGGTGGTATCCGGTACCGTGCAACAAGAAAGCCGGGTGATAGTAAAGCGCGAGATAATCGGTAGGCGAATCCATGCGAAAGTATAGCATAAGAGGTAGGGTGCGGATTTGGAAATTGGAAATTGGAATTGCGAATTTGGCTAGGTCCGAAGGAAGCCAGCAATGCGGCAATTACGGCCAGCACGCCCTCCTGTCATCCTGAACGTAGTGAAGAATCTCAAGAAGGTGAGTAGGGAGGCTGTTGAAGCGGAGACTAAGAGCCCCCTCGTCATTCTGAACGCAGCGACGAATCTCGTGCCACCAGAAGGTGTTCCCCTTTTCCTATGGGAGACTGCTGGCTCTGAGAAAGGCGGACCTTGGGTGCTGAGGGACGAGATTCGTCGCTGCGTTCAGAATGACAAAGGGGGCTTGGGTGCTGAAATCCGGCAGAGGATATTCAGCGCGGGGATTGAGGGTCATGCGTGCTGCAATCCCATTGCCGAGGCAGGCTGCTACCTGTTATATTCGTGGTAATTAGGTAGATCAACGACATGTGGGGAAAGGGCATAAAGAGAGACGCGAAGATGCAAGCAGAGGCACAATCACAACTTCAACCACAAGCGCCTGATGACGCACAGAGGGACCCCGCCAGGCTTGACGTTAAGCAGTTGGGTTTGCTGGTGGCGGGCATGTTCGCGGCGATGCTCACACTGACCCTGCCGGTCGCACCCCTAGAGGAGTTCGTCGGGCGGCTGCTGCCCAACGGCGGGGCCGACCTGGAACTGGAGAACACTGCCAAGGGCCTGTTCCAGACGATGCACTTCCTCGCCTACATTCCGTTCGCCTTCATCTGGGGCGCGCTCTCCGACCGGAGCGGTAGGCGCAAGCCTTTCCTCATGATGGGCCTGCTCGGCCAGGGCGTGATGTTCGGGCTGATGCCGCTGGTAGACAACATATGGCTGCTCTACGCCGCCCGCTTCATCGAAGGCATATTCAGCATCGCGGTGGTCTCGATGCTGATGACGATGACCCTCGACATAGCGCCGCCGGGCCGCCGTGGCATGACGCTGGGCGTGTTCACTATGGGCATGCTGCTCGGCAACGGCCTGGGAGCGCCGATTGGTGGGGCGCTCGCGGGCATATCGCTGGCATACCCGTTCTGGGTGGGTGCGGCCTTGCTGCTGATCGTGCTGGTCGTCATCACGGTGGGCGTGCGAGAGACCCAGGCGGTCACCCCCGGCTACTCGTTGCGCCGCTCGATGCTGGTGTTCCGCGAGCACCCGCGCCTGGGCATACCTTACGCCTTTACCCTGCTCGACAGGCTGACGGTGGGCTTCTTTGTGAGCCAGTTCCCCATCCTGGCCGACAGGGTATACGGCTTCGGCCCCGCCCAGCGCGGTATCTACCTGATGGTGTTCCTCTTTTGCTTCGCCCTCTTCTCCCCGGTGGGCGGCATCATCGCTGACAGGTTCGGGCGGGCCAAGCCGATGTTACTGGGCACGGTCGCCTACGGCCTGATGCTCATGCTCGTGGGCCGCGTGGGACCCGACATGTTGTACGCGGTCATGGCGTTCGGCGGCCTGTGCGGGGCCATCCTCTACCCGCCCTCCATTGCCCTTGTAGGCGATTACGCCGGGCCGGGGCAGCGCGGCGTAGCAATGGGCGGCTTCAACCTGGCGGGTTCCATCGGCTTCGCGGCAGGCCCCCTCCTCTTCAGCCTCATCGCTGACGGCCTGGGCATACTAACGCCCCCACTCGTCGCGGGCCTGCTCTGTCTCCTGGCCTCCGCCATCGCCGCTCCCCTCATGCTGGGGCGCAGGGTGGCGGTTGCGGCTGAAACGTGAAACGTGAAACGTGATGCGGCATAAGGTACACGGTTGGCCTATTACCTGCTAAGAACCCTAACCGCATCACGTTTCACGTTTCACGTTTCAGGAGCGCAGCGATGATCTGGATCGGCACCTCCGGCTGGGTGTACAAGCACTGGATCGGCTGTTTCTACCCGCCGGAGATGAAGCAGCGCGATTGGCTGCGGCACTACGCCACTGTCTTCCCCACGGTGGAGATCAACCGGAGTTTCTACCGGCTGCCGACGCGCGAGAACTTCGAGTCGTGGGCGCAGCAGGCGGGCTTCCACGAGGGCTTCCAGTTCGCTACCAAAGCGAGCCGCTACCTCACCCACATCAAGCGGCTAGGCGAGCCGGAGGAACCCGTCCGCGCGCTGCTCGATGCAGCCGAGGGCCTGGGCTACAATAAGGGGCCGTACCTCTACCAGATGCCGCCCCGGTGGAAAGCCAACCCCGACCGCTTGCGCAACTTCATCTCGCACCTGCCTCCGGGGCACAAGGCCGCCTTCGAGTTCCGCGACTACTCCTGGTACAGCCAGGAGATTTACCACATCCTCGGCAGCGCGGGCTACTCGCTGGTGCGGGCTATCGGCGGCTACTACACGCCGATGGACGTGCCGGACGTGGGGCCGTTCCGCTACCTGCGCGTGCACGGCGGCCAGTGGGGCATCGGCCTCACCGAGGGCGAACTGCAATATTGGGCCGACCGCATAGCCAACGACGCCCGCAACGGCATCGAGACCTACATCTACTTCAACAACGACCCCGAATGCCAGGCCCTCTACAACGCCTACCGCCTCCGCGACATGCTCGCCTACACAGACGCTGTCGTGCAGTAAATCCAACAGGCTCCTAGTAAGAGGCTACTTGGACGGAAACGCAAAGACGCAAAGGACGCCAAGAACCCGCAAAGAGAACGAAGGGTTTGGAGGGTAGAGAGAGGATCAGGGTACGTAATGACGTACTCTGGTCCTTTCTACACTTAAAACACCAACTTAATCTCTGCGCGTTCTTAGCGTCCTTTGCGTCTTTGCGTTTCCGTCTCTAAAGCTTTATCGCAAGAGGAGCCTGTTGGTGTGCAGCAAAGTTGCCGGGCCGTGCGTGTGGCTGTTATGCTAGGTGTATGGGTGCTGATAGGGCGGTCTGGCTGCGGGTTGCGTTAGCGTTTGTAGCGTTTGTGTTGATTGGCGCGAGCGACGGGGGCCTTGGGGTGCTGCTACCTAGCATCCAGCGGTTCTACGGGATCGACAAGTCTACCGTGTCGCTGCTCTTCCTATGCGGCACCTCGGGGTACCTCACGGCGGCCTTCACCAGCGGCCTGCTCGTGGAGAGGCTGGGCACCCGGCTCTTCCTCACGCTCGGGGTGGGCGCGTTCATCGCCGGGGCAGTGTCTATAGGGCTGGGGCTGCCCTTCTTCCTGCTGCTGGCCTTCTACGTCGTCTTCTTCTTCGGCTTCGGCGTGCTCGACGCGGGGCTGAACACCTACATCGCGGGCCTGCCCAACAACACCGCGGTGCTCAACAACCTGCACGCGTGCTACGGGCTGGGCGCGCTCATCGGCCCGGTCGTTGCCCAGGGCTTCCTCGACCTGAGACTCGGCTGGAACGCGGTCTACCTCTGGTGGGCCAGCGTGGCTTTGTTGGTCCTTGCCGGTATGTGGTTCGCATACCGAGGCATTGGCCGGGTGCGGCACGAAGAGGGCGCGGGCACGGGAGGCAACGTGCTCGCGGCCACGCTCCGGCTGCGGGTGGTGTGGATCTTCGCCATATTCCTGCTGCTGTACGTCGGAGGTGAGGTCAGCCTGGGCAACTGGAGCTACAGCCTGCTCACCGAGGACCGCGCGGTTGACCCCACCCCCGCAAGCTGGTTCGTCAGCGGCTACTGGATGGGCCTCACAGTGGGTAGGTTGGTGCTCGGCAGGCTTGCTAGTCGGCTGGGAGACCGCAACCTCATCCAGCTTTGCCTGGGCGGGGTCATGGCCGGGTTGCTGCTGGTGTGGCTGCCACCCTGGCCCCTCGCGGCAGCGGCGGGTCTATGGCTCACCGGCTTCAGCCTCGGCCCCATCTTCCCCACTGTGATAGCCGTCCTGTCGCGCATGGTAGCGCCGCGCGTGCTGCCCAGCGCCATAGGCTTCGTGGCGAGCGCGGGCAGCGCCGGTGCGGCCTTCTTCCCCTGGGTGGCGGGCAACCTGGCCGAGGGCTTGGGGCTGTGGACGTTGTTACCGTATATTGTCCTTCTGGCGACGGTGATGTGGTTGGTGTGGCTATTCTTGATGAAGGTGCCCCATCGCCAACAGAGTTTGGAGGCTTAGGAGGCGATGGGGCACCCAGGAGCGCCAGGGCAGACAGCATGGAGCCACCTACTGTGATTATATAAGTAATATGATACGAATCCTCAATATTTTTCTGCAAAGTTAATAGCTAGCAAGGTAAAAAAGAGACGTCCTAGCTGCACCAGATGCAGTTGGGACGTCTCTTTTGACGTAGGATGCTAGAGATGGATGCTGCAGGTTCGCCTTCTGTCAATTGCTCTCTGATGTTATACCCTACGTGTGCCGTGAGTGTCTATCACTCACTGAACCAGGCAATAACAATAGGTAGTGCCAAACCAAGAAATGTGGTAGCCAGATTCTTGACCAGGTCTGGAGTTTGCGCCGCACGGGTAGCCCAAATGAACACTGCTCCCACTCCGCAGAGTATATAGACTAAGGTGTATATACTGGCAAGAATGGCTCTCGCATTTATTGAAATTGACGGCATTACCAGGTTCCCCAGACTAACAAACTTCAACATGGTCACTGAAGCTGTCGCCTCAGTCACGTCATTCGTGGAAGCCACTTTTATCTTTGTGCCCTCTGTGCCGTCATCTTTTTTGAACTCACCTAGAGCATACTTCTGCCCAAACCCTACTGCAACTAAACCCCCAACGAGGCCCGCTAGTACTGTGGCTACATACAAGAATGCTTCATCGTAAACTTTTGGTGGGGCATCCGTCGGCGCAGTAAAGGTATCAACTATACCTGTTCCGAACATATAGACGAAGCCTACAAGTGCTGCGAAAGCGACAAGAAAAGCCCCTATGTTCCTAACGACCTTAGGTACAGGAAATTTTCCTGGTGGTACGGCTCCCATGGGTCTCCTCCTCGGCTGGTCCGAACGTGTTAGACAAGAGTGGGTACATGGATGTCGTTTACTGCCAAGCTTTTGAGGCTGCAACTGCCTCTGCATGCAAATACAGCAATATGAGCAACAACGAGTCTGTTCTACTACAGTGACCTATCTGCCTACTTCATGGTGTCCCCAGTAACTATTTTGACTAGCACTACCTCCTTTCAAACATCTACATTTAGTCTAGTTGGTACATACCATCAGGTGCGATAAGGTAGAGTATACTTTACGCTACGCGCTAAAGCAATACCCGTATAGTATGCGCCACAAAAATGCTAGCCTCGGGCTATAATCTCTCGACGTTGATACTTCCGAAGTACCCAGGGCACAACTTCATCCAAGGGCAAAAGCAGGCAAGGTGATGAGGAAATGGGCAATTTACCCGATCAGCCAGTGGACGCTGATGCCATAAGTCATAGGGTTGTCGGTGCTAATGCCTGGGTGCTGGTGGGCGATACAGTCACAGCCTGTGCGCGACGTAGAGCAGAAAGAGATGGTAACCGAGGTGCTAGGCGGCTGACCTTCCCGCGTGTTTCGGTCCATCCACTCAGTGGCCTGGATAGACGATATACTTTAGCTCTACTCTAGTTCCCTCGCTTGTACCGAGAACCATCACGTCCAGTCCATGAGAGGGAAGTCCCGTCTCAGGTGTTGGAGCGCAAGGAATATCGCGCTGGGCCGCAGATACCGTGGCTGCTACACTCCACCCAAAGCTCAACCTGTCATCTGTGGAACGATACTCAACGATGCTCCACCCGGCTCTCAAAAGGTTGTCCCGGTAGAATTCCAGGACTCGTTCGCGGCTGTCTACAGTAGTAAAGCGAGTGATGCCTTTGGTTAGGTGATAACTAGTTTCAGTAAGATCGGGCGTCTCCAGGGGGCGAGACAGTTCAGCAGTGGCAACCTGTAGGTCTTGCGCGTTTGGGTATTCAGGTACGTCAGGAGGCTGAATTTGGGATTGAAACACTGGTGTGCCCGGTGTACTGGTAGGGCAAACAACCGGTACTGCGGATTGGTTTACCAGGCCCGCATCCGCGCCAGAGGATCGTGAGGGACTCCCCGAGTCACAAGCGCAGAGTAACAGTAAGCTAATCGTAATGATGGCCCCCTGGACCTTGCAGGCATCTCTGCTCAACGTATGGTCCCCTCTTGCCTGTTATCTACAGTCTTCGAGCGCGCACTCTTGTTAGTGTCGGCTTCCTCCGGTATCCTATGTAAACGTCCCTTGACGTAATAATGTTGCATGGGTAGAGTGGAAATAAGCATGTATCCAGAGAACATAGACACAGGGAACAACCACCTTCGGATAGGCTGCGCGGGCTGGAGTATCCCCAAGGAACATGCCGGGCGCTTCCCCGAAGAAGGCACCCACCTCGCGCGTTACGCCCGCGTCTTTCCTGCCGTCGAAATCAACTCCTCGTTCTACCGCTCGCATAAACCCACCACCTACGAACGGTGGGCCGCCTCGGTGCCGGAAGGCTTTCGCTTCGCGGTCAAGGTGCCCAAGACCATTACCCACACACGCCGTCTGAGGGAGGCTAACACCGAGCTAGAGGTCTTCCTCTCCGAATGCGAGCACCTCGGCCCAACGCTGGGGCCGCTGCTGGTGCAACTACCCCCCACACTCATCTTCAATGCTCAAACGGTAGACGCCTTCTTCAAAGCCCTCCGCGAACGGTTCAGCGGTGACGTTGCCTGCGAGCCCCGGCACCCCACCTGGTTCGCAACGGAACCCGAAAGCTTGCTATCAGCCCACCAGGTCGCCCGCGTGGCCGCCGACCCTTCGATAGTGCCCGCAGCCGCCGAGCCTGGAGGTTGGGGCGGTTTGGTGTACTACCGCCTACACGGCTCGCCGCGCATCTACTATTCCGCTTACCCTACGGATTACCTGGAAGCGATAGCGGAGAAGTTAGCCGAAAGGGTGGCGAATGGGGTACAGACCTGGTGCATATTCGACAACACGGCTGAGGGGGCGGCTACAGGGGACGCGCTGGCGGTAATGTCAAGGAGCTAGTTGCGGAGTAGAAATCCGTGGCCTGGGAGGTAACTCTCCGTAGAGGCTCTCGTACCGCCACCTGCCCAGGTGAGAAAATTCGACGGCATGCGGACTCTCGTGCTCCCGGTGCCACTCAAACACTGCGCGCTCGAAGTACTGCACGGTATATACGTTACCATCGAGCGGACTTAGCTCCTCAAACTCCTCAGAAATGGGGTAACCAAATTCCGCTAGCCCACCCTCTCTTCTCCATATCGTGTGGAAAATACCACCCAACCAATGTCCAGTTTCGGGGAAATAAATGGCGTTAAAGCCAACCCTCTGATTGGGAGCACCATTCGGGCCGTACACTCTATGGTAGTCGTGTACCCCTATGAGGCTCAGCAACACATTGTGAGGGGGTGGGTTCTCAGGGTGGTACTCGAACACCGCCCGCTCGAAGTACTGTACGGTGTAGGTCTTGCCGTCCACCTCCGACACCTCCCCTATAGGCTCGGAAATGGGCAACCCGTACCTGCTAAGGCCCTTATGCTCGATCCAATAATCCAGGAATAGCCCTGGAACGGTGCGCCCCGTCTCGGTGAAGGTGTGGCCTGGGGAGCCGGGCACAGGCACAGGTGGTACAGGTTGCCTTAATGCGGGCCGCGTGAAGGTTGTACCAGGCGAAGGTGAGGGCGTCGAGGTGCTTTGACAGGGTCCCCTGGTGTGCCGCAGGATGTAAGACCTCAGCGGCCTGGGATCATTTAGCCCTGCTATCTCGTGGCCGACGATCCAGATGTCGTTCCCGACGGCGGTGATTTCGCGCAGACGTGTTGTTGCGGGATTGACCGGACCCGATAGTTCGCGCCACGCCACACCGTCCCAGTGGTACACTCGGTTTGTGCCTATCGCCCAAACATCATCGGTTGCAATCGCGGCAACAGAGGTTAGCATATTGGTGTGGGCAGGCAAGATTTGGTTTGGTACCTTCGTCCAGGTCTTACCATCCCAGTGCATCGTGAGGGGCTGAGAGCCATCGCGCCCCACAGCCCAGATGTCGTTGGGGCTTATAGCTGCCAGCCCGCTGAGTAACCCGACATTTGCAACCACCACGCTCCAGGTCTTACCGTCCCAGTGAGCGATATTGTTCCCCACGGCCCAGGCATCGTCAGCGGCGAGTGCCTCCACTGCGCTCACGTAGCCGCTCAGTGCGGTTCTAGTCGAGACCGGAGCGCGCTGCCAGAGAGAGCCGTCCCAGCGGAAGAAGGCAGACACATCGCCGTTTCTGCCCCGTCCGCTGTCACCTACAGCCCACACATCGTTTGCCGCGACTGCTGAAATCGAATATAGAGAAGGAGGGTACCACTCCGTGGTCGAGATAGGCTCATGGCTCCACTGCGCGCCGTCCCAGTGCATCGTCACGGGATAGAAAACGTCAAACGGCCTGCTGGAGCCTATTCTACCGACCGCCCAAACATCATTCTGGGCGACCATATCGACGCCCTCCAGGTACGTGCTCATCCCAACCTCAAAACCAGGATCGGGAGGTGCGTCTACAACGCACCACCTGCTCCCGTCGAAGCGCATCGTGAGCAGATTGCCGGAACTGTAATAAGAACCGACCGCCCACACATCGCTGCTTGAGAGGCCGGATACGCCCATTAGCCCGTCGCGCCACCCGATGGGAACCGGACTCTCATACGACACCCAACAACCCTGCGCCTGCTCCGTCTGAACGGAGGACGGTGCCGCCATCCACGACAAGGTATGGTAACCCACCAGGACCAGGAACAGGGACAGGGATGAGAGGGCAAAAGGGAGTTTGGTGAGCACTATACAAGTCCTCATATGTGGAAGAAGCTATGCCAGCCAACTCGACACGTGTGCTGATGCCTCGATTATAGCACGCGAGTCCCGCTTATCGACGCGAACCTGACTTCTTGAGAGGGGCTAGCAGGTCCGATTGTAGCCACAGAGGTATAAGCCCATAGGACCCGGTGCCTCATTAATACCTCTCATGGGTAGCTATACTCACCACAAAGGAGTAATTGTAATCACACAGCCAAAATGCTATCATATAGATGTGCTCAACAGCACATGACTAGACGAGGAGGTACAGCCAAAAGAGAAGAGGCGGCGAGCAGCACAACATCGAGCCATATAGATTAGTAGCGCCAGGACTCATCGTAGAGGCGGTGAGTTGACGAGGTGGAGGCCAAGAGAAATATTCGGCGGATGGCTTCCCGGCTACCACGGTCGTTAGCGCCGGACAAAACTGGAGGGCGACCCCCAGGACACCAACCGGACGCACGTGGCGGAGCACCTTCGCTCCGGGCACCTGCTCGTGCTATCTCCTTCAAACTTCAGAGTTTTAGCTCTTTACCCCCTTCTTCACCAACCCAATCGTTGAACGGTGAGTAACACGTAACACGTAACACGTAACGCGTGATACGTAGTTGGACTTTGCGTTCGCGTCCTAATTCTTATGTGTTACGTGTTACGTGTTACGTGTTACGTGTTACGTGTTACGTGTTACGTGTTACGTGTTACGTGTTACGTGTTACGTGTTACCCCTTCCTCTTCCAATAGGAGATAGACCTACATGTGTGGCATTTTTGGTTATACGGGCGAGCGCACCGACGCCGCCAACCTGGTTTTTAGCGGCCTCAAGACGTTGGAGTACCGTGGGTACGACTCGTGGGGCATTGCCGTGGGCACCTCCGATGGTGTGCGCACCGTGCGTGACGTCGGCAAACTAATCGCAGCCCCCGACGACATGCCCCATTCCGGCCTGGCGCTGGGGCACACCCGCTGGGCCACCACCGGCGCGGTCACCGAGGCTAACGCCCACCCACACCGCGACTGCACCGGGCGCTTCGCCCTCGTGCACAACGGCATTGTCGAGAACTACGCCGTTCTGCGCGAGGGGCTGAAGGCGCGCGGCCACAAGTTCCGGTCTGAGACCGACTCGGAAGTGGTGGCCCACATGCTCGAAGAAGAATACGAGGCGCTGGGACCTCTGCCTCTGGACGTAGAGAGCAGGCTGGCCGAGGCGTTGCGCCGGGTGAGCTTCAAGCTGGACGGCCTGAACGCCCTGGCCGCCCTCGACGTGTGCACCGGAGAGCTTGCGGCTGTGAAGAACGGCTCGCCCCTGGTGGTCGGGTTGGGGGATGGTGCCACATACTTAGCCTCCGACCAGGCGGCGCTGCTGGCACACACCGACAGGCTGGTGTTCGTGCGCGACGGGCAGGCGGTGTCCCTCTGGCCCGACCACGCTTCCCTCATTGACAGCCTCACCGGCACACCCCTACCGCTGGAGGTTGAGCAGGTGCGCTGGCGGCCCGAGCAGGCGCAGCTAAACGGCTACAACCACTTCCTCGAAAAGGAGATCTGGGAGCAACCGGCACTGTTGCGGGAGATAGCGAATTCGGGCGTGGAGCAGGCCACCGCTCTCGCCAGCTTCCTGGCCGAATCGCGCAATATCTACTTCGTGGGTTGCGGCACCGCCTACCACGCCGCCCTCATCGGCAGCTACCTGCTGTCCACCCAGGCTCGGCGGCTGGTAACCACTGCCTACCCGCACGAGTTCGGCAAGTACGCCCCCCTCGTCAAGGGCTACGACGCGGTGCTGGCGTTCTCGCAGAGCGGCGAGACGATAGACGTGCTCGACGCCGTGCGTGAGGCCCGCGCGCGTGGGGCCGCCATAGGCGCGATGACCAACGTGCCCGGCTCGACCCTCACCCGCGAGGCCAGCTTCCGCCTGATGCTGGGGGCGGGGCCGGAGCGCAGCGTGCTCTCCACCAAGACCTTCACCGCCAAGGTAGCCTACATGATGCTGGCGGCGGGCATAATCGCCGGGGAATCCGAGGCAGCTAAGGCCACCCTTATCGAGGCCGCGAGCGACATAGAAGCCCTGCGCGAAGGCACCGACGGCAGGCTCGACGCCGCGCGCAACGTGGCCCACTACGTAGCTCCGCACGACCACATGTTCCTGCTTGGCCGGGGGATGGGGCACGCGATGGCGTTGGAGGCGGCCCTCAAGATCAAAGAGGTGTCGTACATCCACGCCGAAGGTTTCGCCGCCGGGGAGTTGAAGCACGGAGTGATCGCGCTCGTGGAGCCGGGCACGCCTGTGCTGGTGCTGTCACCCGACGGCGCGGACGAAGCGCACATGCTCACCGCCGCGGGCGAGGTGAAGGCAAGAGGGGCGCAGGTGATAGGCATCGGCCCGCGCAACCACCCGGCCTTCGACTTCCACATACCGGTCACTGCGCGGGGCCAAGCCTTCTACCTGGCAGCCACCGCCATCACGCAGCGCCTGGCCTACGAGCTAGCCCTCCTGCGCGGCACGGACCCCGACAAGCCCCGCAACCTCGCCAAGAGCGTCACGGTTCGCTAGGCGGAACCACCAGGGCAGCATAGGTAACAAAGTATTGCACCGCAGAGACGCAGAGGACGCAAAGGTGCGCAGAGAAGAATAGAGGTTATTCTATGCAAGGGGAGCATCGTACAGTACGATGCTCCCCTTGTCCATTTATCAAACAACCACTATCTCTGCGTAATCTCCGCGTCCTCTGCGTCTCTGCGGTGAAAAACCCTACTTCCTCTCGCCGCTATCTAGCTTGACCAGTTCAACTACACGATACTGTCCGCGGGGCTTGGGCGGCTCGTTGCCCCTACATGAGCCTATGGAGAGAACAGTGCCGCTCTTCTCCACCAGGGCCTCGTACGCTCCTATGTCGGTGCCGTCAGGGCTGGTGTAATCTACGCGGACCCTGGCCCAGGTGTTGCCCTCGCCCGCATCGAGCACTCTGCCCGACTTGAGGTAGTCGAGCCAGCGCCAGCCTTCTAAGGCAAGTATCTCACGCTCTACGACCTGCGACAGCGCATCGAGTCCCGCCCAACCGCGATAGTTCATGCGCAGGCTCTCCGGCGGGCGGTCCTGCGTCATTAGTGTTGCCACTGACTGAGCGTTGAGACGGCCCCAGTAGTGCCCGCCGGGGAAGTCTAGCAGCGTAGGCGAGAAGCGGTGCCCGCCGAGATGGCTCACCCGCCAGACGCGCAGCCTGCCCTCCGAGGCCGGGGCGTAGTGGTTGCGCAGGGCGTCGTAGAGCGGGTAGCCGAACTTGCCGCAACAGGCGTCCCGCGTGCCGTGGGTGCAGACAAGCATCTCCCTTACGTGCCCGCTCTCCTGCCTGTACGCCTCGAACGCAGCAAGGGCGGTAGGGCCGGAGTAAAGCGCGGCCAGTAGCTCCGCCACCAACCCGGTAGGCACCAGGAACTCCTGCTTGTCGAAACAGGAGAAATAGCCCTCCGGCCTGTGGAAGTGAAAGAGGCGCGTGTGGCCTTCCAGCGAGTACTCGGCGTCGGGCACGATAGCGAGCGAGCGCACGTCCAGGCCGTTCTCCTGAGCGAGCCGTGCCACCTCGCGCACCCCGGAGGGCAGTTGAGGCGTATGCCAGGCGTCGGCGGGCCAGGGCATCGGCAATTCCATGACGACGTAGTGCTCGTTCACCACGGCGCTGCCAATCGGGTCTTCGCCGTGCGACAGGGAGTATTGGGAGCACATCTCCCGCGCGTCTGAGGCCTGTATGTCCACGTTTTCTGATACTATCACTCTTTTGCCTTTACCTTCTTGTGGTATTTCAATATCCACAAAGCAGAGCACTCAAGATTAAGGTAGCTTAATGTATATACCTTGTCAAACAGCAACTCGAATGCTCACATTGCGCCGGATGTCCTGTTGTAGTGTAGGATGCCGAAGTTAGTGAGAATCGCGCCAAAGATAATGACAATGTCCTACTCACTCCCGTTCTGCTAGAGATAGTGAGAACAGCCCACTTCATACCCAAGTCGGCGTTTCATAGCAGGATTCACTCACACACCAAACAAGCCATAATCATCTCCAAAAGCTTCTGGCGTGCTTCAAGATGATTATGGCTTGTAGTAGGGTCTACCGATTATGGTTAGTAACCTCCTACTAAGCATCGAAAGTCCATTTGTTCTCATGCTAACTTAGAAATTTCGTGCGCATTGTGGTGCCTCCTTTTGTAGCTTGTCCTGTAGAATTCCAACGACAGCAATCTAATTTGTACTTAGGAGGGGGGCCCCTTGACCAGCTCCACGCTGGCTGAAACTGAAAGCGCTCCTTACTCCTTTCAAACGACTGACATGGTGATTCTTCTACTGCTGGAGGTACATAGGTGAAGAGAAAATTAGAAGTCATCTGGATTCTCCTTTGATATAGTGGCTTGAGGTTCTTGAGGTATTCCGCTCAGTAGGTAAGATCGTGGCTGTGACTGGGCTTGCGGCTGTGGTTGTGGTTGTGGTTGTGGTTGCGGCTGTTGAGGACATTGTACTGCGTTAGGGTTGTCCTTATCTGGCGCAAAACTGACACGACCTGTGCATGTTCATGTCGCTAATCTGACGGTAATTGAAAGCATTAGCACTGTCATAAGCACGCAGCACTAAACTGCCATCGGCTGTTGCGCTGCCACAGGTCGTAAGTAGTTAAAAAGTCGCCCAGGTGACGGTGGAATGAGTATGCTTTCTACCAGCTGCACCAGGGCCTATCTGCAAAGTGAAGGAAATAAGCGGATCAAGCCCCGCACATGAGGCACTTTGCAGATAGACCCTGGTATGACAAACAGTACGTTGTGTTGAAAGGCTTTCTGAAAAAGAGAGCAACCATAGTGCCCGAGGGTGGAATGGAAGGATCCACTAAGCGCGCAGGCTAATTGGTGAGTATGCCTCGCTTAGTGGATCATTGCGGGGCCAGCTAAAGCCAATACAGGAACAGCCACTTGAGCCAGTCAAACCGGCCTCTTACTCTGCATCACGAAAGTTTCGATCACCCCGGACACAGTGGGCACTCCAGTAAAGCTGCTGAGATGCCTATCGAATTCTTGCTGACTTACGGTGATCACACAAGGAGCTAAATCGCCTCCAGGACCACCCCATATTGGTCAGGCTCGCGGCTGTACGTGCCTTGCTCCATCAATCTCCAGCCGGCAGCTGTAGCCTGCTCTCTTAGCTCTTCCAGACTTGCATAGTAGAACTGAAACCAACCGGTATCATGGTGCTCAAAGGTAATCCGTAAGAAGCGTTCGCCCGCCCCCAAGCCATGACGGAGATTATCCTCATTGATCAGTTGCTCATCAGGGTTATGTGTTTTGAGAGGATCACGACCGGTGGCGATAAGTCTCCCTTGCGCAGATACTAGCTTACGTAGGTGCCTAAGCAACTTGGCCATCCCTTCAGAATTTTCTCCGATGCCCAATGTGTCTCCGAATAGGAGAATCGTGTCAAACAGTCCCAGTGGGCTCAAATCATCTGACTGGACATCCAGGCAGTGTGTGATACAACGATCTGAGACTGCTTGCGTCCATCGCTGTTCATAATCCCGTAAGGAGACTGGATTAGAATCAATACCGACTACTTCTGTCACGTAATCACGACGCTCTGTCATCAGGTAAACGGCGATGCGACCAGAGCCACATCCCACGTCCAACACTCGCCCGAACGCATGCTCCAAGATCGGCTTCTCAATGATTGGATCTACCTCGTACGCAAACCGCGCTGCGGAACGCTCTATGCAAGCGCCACTCTCCGCAGATAATACCCCCCCTTTGAAATGGTACTGATATTTAACCTCGCGCTCCAAGGTATGGACAACCGCAGCACGATAAGCGCGTGAAGAGCCCATGCGTGCAACAGCAGTACTCACAACAGCCATTGTCTCAAGCTGCTCCGCCAGGTCGCCAGTGCCCCAGCCCCAAAACGGTGTAACAGCCACCTGCCGTAATCGGACCGCCCACCGGTCGGTCCCCGGCACAGGGTCTTGAGCCTGGTCCTCGACCGAGTGAAATGTCCATGGAGTTGAAGCCCGATCGAGGTAGCTGACCGCCTTCAACGACCTTTCTGCCTTCACTACCGCGAACCCCTCGCATTTATTGGGCCGCACGTTCGGGATGTTGACGCGTAACACTACGCGAGGCAATCGAGGTAATTCTAACATGCTACGCAGCAGGCGCTCGGCGGCATAGCTTAGCATATTCCACTGTTGGGGTGTGCCTTCAATTTGGAATAGCGTGAAAGCTGGAACGCCGAGTTCGTAAGCAAAGAATGCCGCCTGCATATGTGCGGACAGCCACACGCTAGTACCGAAACACTTGCCACACTCCCCCCCGATCAGTACTACATCGATCGGTGGCAGCCAGTTGGGCGTTGTTAGGGCGAGCTGCACACACTCACTCATGGTAGCTCCAACGACATGGTAGAAAGATGCATCGGGATACCGAGCGTGTTTATGGGGCAGTTCTGGTTCAACCAGTGAAAACGCTCCTGTTTGCTCATCAACCTTATTCTGTATAGCGGCAACTATGTTTAAATGTCCAAACTCCGCAACTGCGCGGGCCAGATACCAGGGTGCGTCACTATTTAGGTCAGTATTGGTAACAAGAAGCAAGTTCATATAAGTTTATAGCCTGGCTCTCGACACGCTCGCTATGCGGGCAATGCCGCATCTTGCCACAGTCCTAAAGTGATCCCGCCTTCGTAAAGTCCCCTCTGCTATGCTGGCTCTTGCTGGTTGGTAGGACTTGATGTGCTCGCCACCTGCCTCACGACAGCTTAAAGTTCGTGAGATCTTGAAAGACATGTCTCACAACGCGAGTCTATGCTTTACTTACCAACTCGAAAACCGATCAAGGAATCGACCTTGAAAAGCGGGGGACCAAAGTTTGCCCTGTCTACTGCCGCAACGACGCCCGGAAAATCTTCGCAATAGTCATGGAAAGCCATCACCCCGCGCACCTTATTACGCCAACATTCAATCAATAGCCACGTTCCAAATTCACTATGATCAGCATCAGCAAAGAGAAGAGCAATCGGTATAGCCTTGCTTGGCAGTAGTTGCAGCGCCGTAATATGGTCAGTGACAATGGCAGTTGTCTGGCTCCATAATCCTGCCCGAGAGAGATTAGTCTTGAAGATGGGGAAGGTATCAACGCGTTCCTCTATCAACGTACCAGAACGGCAGCGTGCCTGCCCCGGTTGATGTTCGGCATTTCCACGATGATGGTCGATTGAATAAACCGGACCTGCGGCGCTCAGGATGATCGTACTCTTGCCAGTATAAGCGCCGACCTCCACCACCGAGCCGAGGCCCTGGCTATGCACCTCCACCGCCAGGTCGTACAGCATGCTAGCCTCAGTTGCCGTTACTCCGCTTATGATATCTTCGGTGTAAGCCAGTGCCTGCTTCAAATCCAACGTTTTACCTCCCTTCTTCATATTGCCGCGAGGTCTCAAGTTGCCAACGTTTCTAGGACGAGTAATTCTGTAAGCCCCGAACTCGACCGCAGCCTCACTCTGACCACCTCAATAAGCTGGGTGCTGGCCGTTATTACTTGTTAGCCATGTCTTGCGTCACCCACTTGTGGTCAGGCTGGCCGGGCACAGCAACTCAGCGCTTGCCTGGTGCCCGACCACATCCCTGCCTCATCTAGTCTCCGATCAGAGGTGCATAAGGTCTACTCGGGCCATAGCACACTCCCGCTCCTGCATGGGCTTCCAGTAGACCGGCAGTGCCTCCAGCCTTGGGGGTCCAGGCCCGCGTCAACGTCACACCAGCCGGTGGTCGCCAAAGCCGCATAGCAGCGTAGCAGCGTAGAGTAATCGCCGGTACCAACGAGCGGTAGCACGTCCAACCTCGAACGTACAAAATCAGATCCCGCCGATCATGGGCTGCGATATCAGGTGAGTACCTGGCCTAATGTCAACTGTATGCCCACACCACGATGAGTCACCAGATAACGCTCTGCATGATCGTTCTTGCTTAGGGCTTCGCGTAGTCGACGTAACACAGTGTCGAGCCGTTGGTCATTGACCTCCAGGTAGTCTTCTTTATATATCGCGTGCAGTATATCGTCCCGGCGACATACACTCCCAGCGTGTTGCGCCAGGTATGCGAGCAGATCGAACTCCAGGGGTGACAGTGGTTCTGCCAGTAATTGGCCGTCCACCCAGACCTGCCGGAGCCGAGTATTGACCACAATCCCAGTAGACATAGTTTCGGAGTGCGTCTGAACGTAAGTTGCGAAGACGGGCGAGAATGGCCTTGGAGGGTCGCCTATTACAAGCTCTTTGAGGCGCAGATCCGCCAGAGCGTCGGCTAAGGCTGGATCGGGCGATCCCCCCGCGACCAGCGTGGCCAGGACTCGCCGTTCGGCAGCGGAAAGATCGTTCCATAATTTTGCGCATTCTTCGACTACCGAAGGATAAGTGAGCAGAGTTACTGGACTCATGTCGCTGGTGATAGAGCGATTTGTAGCCCAAAAGAGCGAGCGCAACAGTCCGGGGTGCCGTCCGCTAAGCTGTAGAAGCACCCCTTGTTGATCGGCTGGGGTAGGTACCCCGGCGCGTGCCTCTAATCGCTCAATCATGAGCCGCGCATCAGCCTCACTATACATCCCCAGGCCGTAAATATGATTAGCAAATAACTCCCAGAACGCCTCCACAGCTGCCAAATCATCGCGAGTGCGCACCAGAGGCTGACGGCTGACGGTGAGATAGACTAGTTGATACTTGAATTGGTCTCGCAACTGACGTAGGTTCAAGAAAAAGCGCGCCGACAGCGCTTGCCATACATCTTCGAATTGATCAAACACAAGGATGACTTGATGTTTTAGCTCATCGCAGAGCCAGGCGCAGAGCCGTTCTACGTAGCGTAGCGCCAGATGGGCGCTCGGCTGAGCGAGAAGATGCCGGTGCAGATCGTCTGCCCAACTTATTTTAGCGACGGGTAGTCCTCGCCGCTCAGACTCCATGATCAGACGATGCAAGATCAACTCTAGCACAATATAGTCAGAGGACCATTCACCAAACACCAAGCTGTGCGAGTCTACCAGCACGATCCAAGGCGCGCGCTCTGGCCAGTAGTGGTTTTGCACATCGGGGCGTGCCAGGAACCGCACGAGGTTTGATTTACCCACACCGCTAGTGCCGACCAATGAGCAGCACTCTCCAGCCCGCAACTGGGGCAACAATCTAGCCAGTAGCTCGGCCCGGAAGCTGAGCGGCAAGTCTGGTTGCTCAATAGTAGACATCAATTACTTTCCTTCGTACGTATAGACCCTTTTCACGTGCCGCTAGCGGCCCCGAGCAATAGTGCGCGGCAAACATTATGAGGCGCGATCCTAAGGACGTGGCTCCACTAATAAACGTCATGCTACTCGTTGCTACCTGCCCTATCTTTTCAGAGAGGTCATCCTCAGGCATAACGGCCGGTATGAATGTAATAGGCTGGTTCCTTATGGCACTGCCGCACCTAAGAAACGCATGGCATGATCTTGCGGACGGGACGTCTGGCCCCTCAAAGAGGTGGCGTGGAGAACTGGGCCGAGTTGGTATGCCCTGACCTGTTGGCCTTGTGTGATTCGGGCCCGGCCCGTTCATTTGCAGGTGCATATATCCACCGGTTTCCATCTTCCGGATTTGAGGAGGCTGAGGCTCATGACCGGCGCGCCGAGTCGATTGCCGCGAGTTGCCGGCAGCAGAACGAGGCCAGACAGAGTGCTTGCACCTGGAAAAACCAGGGAGGGCGCAAGTCAGCCGTGAGCTGCGGGCGATCATCTATAACGACCCGCAAGCCGTGGTAGATCAACCCTAGCAGGTAATCCTCCGGACGTGCATCCCCTATGTTTCCCGCAATGGATCGTAACGCGAGGATAACCGTGTAGGCCTTGCGCAAGGTCTCATAGTGCGGTGCTGACAGTTCCGCTGGTGGAGGCACCGGGTCGGTGAACATGGTATGCGACCCTAATGCCGCTTCCAATTGGAGCACCCGTTCCGGGCGGTTCTCGTCCAACAAACGAAAATGAATCGAGCTTTCCAGTTCCACCGGGTCTTGCAATATCGGCCCCCAACCGGTGTACTCAAAGTCAATCAACCATGTGTCGGTATCTTCATCCACTAGAATATTGTCGCCATGCAGGTCGCCATGACCCTGGCTCGTTACATAGTTACGAGGAAATAAGGTGCTCTCTTGGTCGCGCAGCTGAGAAAGGTATTGGAACGGCTCTGGCGTCTCGTAGGTACGGCCACCGATACGCCAGGGGAGCATAGAAGGCATCGAGGCGGTGCCGCTAGCCAGTAGACCCTGGCGCCGCGCCTGGGTGATCACCCGTTGAACCGCCGTGCCTACGTTGGCCCACATTTCTTCCGAGGAGAGGCTGGCCGGCCCCGCTCTGCCGCGCAACAGGCGCTGTTCATAGAAGCGATTCAGGTACTCGCCCTCCCGACGCTCTGCTATGGGTTGGTGCCATGCTTCAGTGGCGACCCCGAATACGTGCTCTATAGCGCGAGTAATATCCTCAGTATTTGCCTGCTGGCGGTAGAAATCGCTGAAAGTGCGGGTGCGCCATACGTTCTCCCCGGCTACAAGGTATTTGATCAGGCCAAAGTGCTGAGTTTCATATACTTGGTCCTCGACTAGGTGCGCCGTGCGGCCAGGGTTCCGCCGCATGACGTGGTTCCGGTAGTTTTCCTGCTCATGCTTGATATTGTTCAACCACCCGCACTTAATAATCAAGGGCACATCGGGGTAATCCCCCCTCATCGGGGTAATCAGTAGCACCAGGCTTCCGCCCCCTCCTCGCGCGCGCATTCCAATCACCAATGAATCATAATCGGCAAAAGCCCGGCTAAAGAGGTCGGCAAACTCACCGGCCAGCATGCCCTTGCGCATCAAGTCCTCTGGCGCACCCTTCAGCGACTCCACCAGTACGAGCGGGGTCAGACCACGATCATAGTTGATATGCTTTTGAAGCTCGAAATTGATACCGACCGACCAGGCATCGGGCTGGGCCTTGGGCCACTGAAACGCTCCATCCACGATATCTTCTATTTTATGCTCTTTCTTGCTGAATATTTCTACGTTCCCTGGCAGTTCTGTCCCCACGAAGTCACGCCACCGCTTATGCACCACAGGCTCCGCTTCGAAGGCGTAGATACAGCGTGTGAACGACTTCAGCCGCTCGTCATTTACCAGCTCGAAGCCGCTGAAATCGGTTACGTCGGTATCATCGCGCAGGCGGTTATCGACGATAATTAGATGAATGCGCTTCTGATCTATCACGGCGAGCGCCTCTTCTGGCGTACTGGCAGGATAGACTGTGTACCCTCGTCTGGACAACTTGTCAGCAGAACTTTGAAGAACGGTTGGGATGTTATCCACCAGCAAGACAATCTGCTCGACTTTCCCTTTGGACCCGTCACGGTGAATCATGAGTTACTCCTCGTTGCCACATCAGTCGCATAGCGAAGGCGGATAGTAAAGACTACGCCTGTTTGGGGGTCATTCTCAGTCGGTGAGAGGCTACCACCGCACTTATTGATCAGTACATTGCCCAAGAACAAGCCCATGCCATGCCCGCTGGGTTTGCCGCTGACGTTGTCAGGCACAGGTTGTCGGGTGAGTAGTTCCCAAACGTCGGGATCTACGACCGAACCCGTGTTGCGGAAGCGAATGACGAACGCATCGGGCAGGCGCTCTGCTTCAATCGTGATTGCCGGCGGCTGGAGTTTTGCTGCATCGCCTCGCTCCGCTGCAGTACGGATCGCACGTATGGCATTGCTCACGAGGTTGTGTAGAACCAGAGCCAGGGCCGTGGTATTGGCCCAAACTTCAGTGCGTGCTCCTGATTTCGTCCCCAGGCGGTTATAGCTGATAGCTACTTTATGATGGATCTGCCAGCGTTTCATGTCCTCAAGGAATCTCTGCAGGAGGTCGTGCACCGCGACTATGGAGCACCGGTCCAGGTCCGGACTCAGGTAGGATTCCAGCAGCGCGAAGTCGCCCTGCATATTTTGCAAGTAATTGGAGAGACGCTTGTAACGGAGTTCCCACTCGTCGCAATGCTCTACCACCTCAGGGAGGAATTGTTGCGCTCGGCGCTGTGCTATTTGCTGGCGGATGTAAGTCAGGTGCTTCCGGTGCTCGGGGGTGGGAGTCGCCGACTTGCGTGACTTACGCACATTTGGCGGCCAATATAATTCCAGTTCTACACCATCCTCGTTGTTTTGTCGAACCCGTAAAGTTGCTCCATAGATACCGAGGAGAAACCGCGCCTGCGATAGGCCACTAAAGCGGGGCTCCCAGCCATTTGGTGCGTTCAGATACGCTGCCACGTCGGCGCTCAGAGGCGCTCCTGAGTTGAAGATACGTATTACCGACCCCCCGTCCCGCGCCCGATCGGTGCTCACTTGAATAAAGCGGCTGCGTGGGCTTTCAAGCAGTTTGTTGTAGGCGTTAGCAAGGATGGTAAGCAGCACCTCTTGTAGTCCCCACCGGTTCCCGGTCACGGTGACCTTATCCGGAAGATACAGCTTGGGTTCGGGTATGCGTATTGTCTGCGTGTTGGCAAGAGGCCAAAAGGTTGCTAGGGCGTCGCGGACCAGATAGTTCACTGCCACACGTTCTATGTTTTCAATCCGGTACATGGCTGCATTTGCGCGAGACCTGGCCATGTCCCCTAACTGACGGACCTCCCTGTCTGCATCCTGTATATGTCGCCCAACGCTCGACAACGAGTTCTGCACCCCAGTGATAAGGTTCGGCAGGAGGTGTTGCACTACGGTGCTGTTAACATTGAGCAGAGACCAAGCCAGCAGGGATTGTACCTCCTGCTGTTTCTGCGCACGCTCCACAGCGTTTACTGCAAAGTAGCTGAAAACTTTCAATACATCCACGTGCGCTTTGGTGAAGGCCTTTTTTCGTAGCGCTTCCATAGTCCACACGCCGTACAAGCCGGCCACACCGGTCTTTGGATCAGCGACAAACACCGGCATGGCAATCAGGGAATGTATACCGGGCAGAACGTGTCTATAGTCCTTTTCCTTCGTTACATCATCCCACTTTCTGACTTCTCCGTCCCGGGCAGCATGCACTGCCAGAGAAGTGGGTTGGCGGTTCCTGGACTGTTTGATCGGCAGATAGACCTCTTCTAGAGGCGGCCTGGGAGAGTTGGGATCGCGAACGTACCAGTCCTCTGGCCTCACGATCAACTGGTCCTTTTCCTGGTCGTAATGGAGAAACACCCCATAGTCCGCGTTGGTCAATTGCGCGGCACTTTCCAGGATCCGTTGTTCCACTTGTTCGGTGCTTACGACCGCTCCAACCAGTTGAGCGCTGACGGCTTCCAACGCTTCAAGAATACCCTTGTCGCGGGCATCTTCAAGGGCGATGCGTTGTAATGCATTTGCCACGGAGGTACCAACGATCTCTAACACACTCCTGTCATGCTTATCGTAGGCATATTCCTCTTTATCGTGTTCGAGCGCCATAACGCCAAGCACTTTCCCTTCTACTTGCAAGGGTGTGCCCATCCAGGAGCAGGCTTCGTCACCCAGGATATCCATCTTTCGTTCGGCGTGAAAACGTCTCACGTCGTCCAGGGTTGGAAGTAAGAGAGAATTGGAATCTTCCGAGATACATTGGTTGGAGGTAGCTGCTTCAATGATACAGCTCATCAGCCCGCGACCCATAGGGATAGACTTCAACTTGGTCGTTTCGCCATGCTCATAGTCGATAATTATCTCGTTTTTCTCAGGGTTATAGGTTCCGAACTTGATTCTTGCCGCATACATTAATTGCGACAATTGTTCATGCACCATCGGAAACAGGTCTTCGCGCTCACGAATACTATTCAACGTGTCACCCACTCGCTTGATCACTTCCATCTCGGTCCGGTGACGGCGAACAGCTATGTTTTCCAAAAGGTCGGCCAGGCGAATGGCGAATATCTCCAAAGCGTGGAAGGTGCCCTCCTCCGGGCGAGTGTCATTCTGGTCGTCCATCGCGATATAGGCTACAACCTCTTCCTGCGCATTCTTCACGCGGGTGCGTATCTGGTCCTGCGCGTGCCAGCGCCAGGGGAAAGCATCTCCCGATGCGGCTTTAGACTCTATTTTGCCCCCGTTATACTGCTCCATATCAAAGCAGCCCGCGGGGATAAAAAAGGTGCTGTCATGCCGGTAGATCTCCTGGTCCAGCTTCTGTAGTTCAGAGAGCGGCGTTTTTTGACCTCGGCGTTTGTCCGCTTCCTCCTGTGGTAAGCCGAAGATGCCACACAATTCTGCCTTACCATGAGCTACCACAGAGATCAAGACCCGGCCGAAGCCCAATGCCCGCGAGATAGCCGAGGCCACTTCGTCCATGATTTTGTACAGAGAGTCCTGTGTCTCCGGTGTCTCTAACAAGGCCGAAATATTCCGGTTCATTTCCAAGATCAAGTCCCACACCCTGGTGCGATAATGCTGTAGGTGGAAGTCAATTGCGTTGCGCACCGCCAGCGATATTTGCTCGCCCAGGAGCGCCAGGGCGGCTTCTTCCTCCTTTCCCAAGGACTCATCCGGGCGTGGGCCGAGCAGCACGGCTCCCAGTTTGCGGTCATGTGTCACTTGATCGCGTAGTGGGATCACCTGATACGTTACGTCTCCCAACTCGGGGTCTTGAAATGGCACCACTTTACGGTCTTCATCGAGGACTCCTGTCATCTGCGAAGGTTCAGACAGGTCATAGAAAAGGGGCAGTTGGACATCAGCAAACGTACGCACCTGGTACAGAAACTTATGCTCAATAGCACTGCGTACTCCTGGCATGACTTCTTCGCCCACTAACCAGCCGGGCCCATACAAATAAATTGCCCCACTTTTGTAGCCGAGCCTGCCCAATTCCCCCACATATGCGTTCAGCACCTCCTCCAGATCGCGTGTGCGGGAAAGGGCGAGGCTTACTTGCCGTACCTCACTGGTCCGCAGGAGCGCTCGATTCTTGACGGCCTGCAAGCAGTGGGCCGCAGTCTCACGGGGACGGATAGACCCCTTGCGAATATCCAGGTAAAAGTAGGCTCCTTCACCAATCGCTTCCACCGCTGAGGCGGCCGAGTCCTGCCCGGTGAAGAGTATTACCGGCAACCAGCGGTTATGCTTGAACAGTTCGCGCATAACACCGATCCCATCGAGGCTAGGATCGTTCAAGTCCATGTCCACCAGGGCCACATCGAAGTGGTCCGGGTGATCGGCCACCGCCCGGATCGCCTCGCGCCCGTCATGAAAGGCCGTTACATGGAATATGGCTTCGGGGAACTCTTCGAGAGCCCCCTGCAAATTTTCGGCCGCTTCTGGATCGTCATCGAGCACCAGGATACAGACTTGGCTGTTACTGTGGTCTCTCATGATCTACCTTCCTGTGCGACTCCGGAAGTTCGAGGGCAAAAGTAGAGCCATAGCCCACATAACTTTCCCTCAAAACTAAACGCCCGCCCAATGCTTCGGCTGCGGAGCGGCTGATGTAAAGGCCGAGGCCGGTGCCGCCGCTTCGAGTAGTGAAGCCCTGCTGAAACAGGCGCTTCTGATGAGCCATGTGGATGCCTGGGCCGCAATCGCTGAAGAGTACCCGCACCGGCAGAACGTCGTCCGGCACGTACTGGGTGGTGATGCGCAACTCGCCGTTCACCGTTCCGCTTTCCTTCATTTGCTCGATCGCATTCAAAGTCAGGTTCAAGATAATTTGTTTGACCAGGTTCTCTGCGCTCTTCAGGGGCGGCATTTCGGGATCTAATTTTGCCTTCAAGCGAATAGCCAGAGTCGAGTCCTGCGCCATTGGCCGAAGTATTTCAAGGGTCTGTTTGACCAGTGTGTTCAGGTTAAACGTGAGAATATCATAAGGGCGGGAGAAATCGAGTTGTCGCTCCAAAATCATGCCAAGTTCGTCTACGGTGCGCTGTAGATCAACTGCCATTCTAGGCAGTTCAACTTCCTGCAACGTCGCATAATTAGGCGCGCCCCTCCCGCGCAGGGCTGTCACGCGGCTCATCAGCCTATCCATCTGGCTCTGTAGCGTGCCCGCTTGCTTTTGCACCTCATGCGCAAGAGCCAGGTGGATGCGTCCGGTGATGATTGCTTGCTGTACGGATAGGGTGGTTCGAAGAACATTTTGCCGTTCTAAGGTCAGGCCCAGATGACCAGCGCTCAGGAGCGCTTGTTGCTCATGATAGGCGCTGAAATGGTTCTCTTCCCGGTGGAAGAGGAGAATACCCAGGCGGGTATCGTTGCTCTGACCACGCACCGGCACGCCCAGGAAGGCGCGAAAGGTGCCCCAGGGAGCCAGGTGGCGGAAACGGGTTGGTCGCTTGTCCACATCGCGCACGCGCATCGTCTCCTCACGCTCGATGATATCCCATACCGGGCTGTGCTTGAGTTGCTGCAAGTCGTACCGGCGAAGTAAACCGGCGGGGTCTCTCTGGGCCAGGACGCGGATCTTGAAGCTCCCCTCTTCAATGCCGCAGACGACCCCGGCCTCGGCTTTGGTATTGTTGATTGCCCGGCGAAGCTCGCTGCCGCACAAGTCCTCAAGTTTGGCAAGCGTTGGAGTGCTGTTGCTCAGGAGCAGCGACAGGCCATCGGAGGCCACCTCCGCCTCCGGTAGGTGCTCGCACAAAGGACAAGCCCCGGTAGTCACAGCGGCCAATAACTCGTCAAATTGCTGGATGCGCAGTGGCTTGCGCCAGCAAATCAGACCAGGTACGCGCAGTTGAAGTCGGCAGATATGAGGTCCGGCCTCCCCTGACAGAAGTACCAGGTGCACATCAGGATTCTGTTCTCTGGCCAGACGTGCGAGTTCGAGGCCATTGAAGCCGTGTATGTTGTAGTCGAGGAGCAGCAATTGGTAGCGTGGATCTCTCACCATCGATTGCGCTTCCTGCACGCTCGTCGTATAGGTAACCTCGTAACCCAGAGTGCGAATCGAGGCGGATAGACTCTCCGCGAATGTTTTCGTGTCGTCTACCACGAGTATATTCCGAATTGGGCTGTCGGGTTGCCGCCAGGGAAGCTCCATTCCGGCTAGAGGATCGCTACGAGCCTGCACGATTTCAGCAATACTGGTCCCAGAGTGTTTAGGCGCAAGATGGGTCTGTAGTAGTTGCTCGGCGCGGGCGGTAATTACGCGTCGCATGCTAAGGGAGATACGATGTGCCTCCGGGTCCACAGCTAGCACTTCAACCAGCACATGATCACCGGGCCAGAGAGCAATCGGCTCTTCACTACCGGTCTGTCGTGGTAGTTCGCTGGTGTGGACCAGCCCTACGAGACCTGGCTTAAGTTCGACGAAGACCCCGTAATCTAACTGCTCTCGAACGTACCCGACTTGAACGCTGTGCGGGGGGTAATCTGCCTTCACGCTTTGCCATGGATTGTGCACGGCCAAGCGCCGACTGAGGATAAGATGACCGCTTAGTACGTCCTCACCCGTCACCATAACTAATATCCGCTCACCTTCATGCACAAGGCGCAACGGCTCGTCTATCTCCTCCCAAGCAAGTTCGCGACTAGGGATGTACCCGGTGATAGTAGGCGTCAGACTGACTACCACCCCGGTCCCAGTTACCCGTAGGACGGTCCCCTCCACAATTGTGTGGCGTGGGAACTGCTTCAAGAGCAATTCAGGCGTACTCATAACAAACTATTCTCCTGCTGTCGGAATGACAAAGGGTCACGGAAACCTATCCGCCAGCCATGACCAAGCTTAGTGTGACACTTTTCTCCACTCGTCGAGCGCATCAAAAACAAACGTAACTGTGATATGCTAATTATGCATGAGCAGACCCGGCTTCATATGGCAATAAATGGGCAGCGACGTGGCAGTTAGTTAGCAAATGAATGTCAGGGTACCCACTACCGTATCTCAAAGCTCGGATAGAATCTGAGTAGATGGCTAAACTGTAGGTCGATACCACCAATATGGGTGAAATCTTCACCCTTGAACAGGCTGTCACTGGCGAACTGAAGGGTCTTGCGCCGGTAAGTAGAGTGAAGCACAAGTTCAAGCAGCGCCAGGAGGTGACGCGGTTTATACCGGCTGTGTAGCGCGACGAAACGTTGCCGTAGCCGCTCAATTAGCCGGTCGGTGTCGGGACCATCTTCCGGTTGCGGTAAGTCGTGAACGGTCACACGCGCGAGGAAATCTCGTTGGAGGGAAGTAGTAGCCCGCAAATCCTCCATCAATGACCAATTGCCCGAGCAGACCAAATCAATGAGGCGCGCAGCATCGTCGCGATACTGCAAGTAGCCATTGCTTATGGGCACACGATGGCCCGATATAAGTCGCTCAGCTATGGCGGAAACGTCTACTTCGCCCATCTGAGCAGGAAAATGTGCTGTGAAGCGCTGCTGAAAGTAATTGGTTGAGAACAGTGCATCTGGCGACAGCAGCTCGGAAGCCGCGGCGTGCGTACTTGCGACTACCGGCACCCCTGCATAACTTGCTTCGGCTATCACTCGCCCGAACGTTTCCAAAGATGAGGTACTCGGAAAGAACACCACGTCAAAGCCAGCGTAATATCCCCAGATGCCGCCGTGATCCACCGGCGGAAGCCACGTGTATGCATGTGATTTGCTCCCCAGTTGCGATCTAACCAGGTTCGGGTCGCCATATGGAACCCGCCCCTCACCTACGGCGAGCAGTTTGAAGCGACCAGGTTGCCTGGTCTCCAGTTCAGCAATCAGGTCTAATGCTTGCGAAAAATTCTTGTCAGCTGTTAATCGACCAACGAAGCCTACTGTGAAAGTGCTACGAGACGCACGACGCTTAGCAAGCAACTCCGCGTGTGGAGGAAACCAGTGCATAAGGGGATAGCAAATGTGCTGAGTGTAGGGCGCAAGGTTTGGAAAGAACTTACGGAACAGATCACGTGAATAGGCAGAAGAATAGATTACACTGTCGGCTGGTTGCAGATAAGGCGCAACCAGTGTTTCCTGCAAGAGGTACCCATTCCAGAGTGCAGTCCGCACATCTCGAATAATACGATAGCTTAGGCCCAGTTTCTTGCGTAAGTAGAAATATAGGTAGGCGTGGGGTCCTACCGTAGCCACAACTACATCGCAACATGCCAGCGTTTCTCGCGCGACACGGTCATCGGTGCAAAGGCGTACGATGTCATGAGGTATGAGTTGCACACGACGGTCCTCGTTCAGAAGGCGACCTATTTCGGCGTACGCAAGATTGGCTCCATCACGGCCGTTGTACTGCTGGTATGTATGGAACAGATGAATGCCCACACGGACTCGTTGAGCCATATTGGCTACCTGCTCGTTCCCACATGACTTGCGGTTGCCTACGTGCGCAAGTTGATGATCGTCTCAGTTTGTCTCTCATGTGCGGCCAGGTTTCCGAACTGGCTTCCGAAACTGATAAGCTTCCACTATCGCCAGCCTGGCATGGGTTGCTTACAACGTCCGCTATCTCCCTCTAAACGGTAGGTGTCACCGCGCTCATATAGTTGCACCACAGGGATCCCATGACAAGGCGGCAGGATGGTTGCCAGGTCAGATATGGACCCCCGCCGGAGATGAGCTGCGAAACACCAGGCAAGAACCCGACACGCTTCACTCATTATCTTACGCGGTATTTCTCGCAGAAGTAAGGACATTCTACTTCCCGGCAGGGTGACGGCCCTGGGTTGCGCTCGAACCACCCCTCAACTACATTGCCAAGGACGTCGCCAGCGCCGCACCGTCGAATGTCGCCATTTTCCCGGATTCGCACAAAGCTATGCCCTGCATAGCAGAGTTGTCCGCGATAATCGCCCAAGCCATGTAGGAATGCAAGGTGGTCCATCAATGGGTTTATGCTCGGCGGTTCATCTCGCGAGGCAAACTGCTCAGCATAGGCGGCAAGCGCCAGTTTGGAGTACTCGACAAATAAGTTACGCTCTTCCTCGGTGTATGCCCATGGATACGCCCGGCCGAAGTGCTTCCCCTGGAGGACCTTGGGGATAAGGAAGATATCGCGGCTGGCATACCAATCCCAAAGCGTCGGGAAATAGCCAAAGAGCGGCGGATACATGACGCATGAGACAAAAACAGGGAATCCCGCGCTCTGCAGCAATTGTATATTTCGGACGAAGACTTCTGTACGCTTATGCGCCTGCCGTTGTTCTACATGCACTCCAGCATTAATGAAATCCACGCGCGCCGGATCAATGGCCTCTACAAATGCTTGAATATGTTGCGTAGCATCAACATTGCTGTTGATGCTTATCCTATGACGCTGAGTCAATAGCTGACAAAGTTCGACAAAACGCGGATAGTGAAAAGGTTCTCCCCCAGTCAGATGAAGAAGCCAAATAAGTCCTGAGCGATCGAAAAAGGAAGCTAATTGCTCCACTTTGGCAGGCGGGTTAATCTTGCGGCCTAGCTCAACACTATCCCAGTAACAGTATTGGCAGCGGAAATTACATGTACTCATCAAGATCCAATCCGCTTCAATATCGTAACTGCGTGGTGCATTGTTCGGCAGAGGGGTCACCATCGTCAGCATATTATTTAGCATATTCATTCTAGGCTTTACCTATTACTTGCAAGGGGAATATCGTTTTGCCTATCTATCCTCAGCAGTCTTATTCAGCCCAAAACCGCATAGCTAAGTAGACGTTGAACAAGGGTAAGACGAAACCCGCATTATCCGCCACTAATACGACCAGAATTCACAGGTGCCATCACTAGAGACCCCAGAGCCCGACAATCCTGGTGTCTCCCCACAAAAGCCATATGCCTCATGCTCCCAATGTGTGCTGAGCCGTCACATTCCTGGGCTTGATAGCCCTAAAGAGGACGGGAACATAACTCAGCTTTGTCCTCACACCAGGACTGGCGATAGTGCCCGCTAATACTTTTCGCCAGCACCATCAACTGCGGTGTGCATCTTTGTCGTATCTGCGCCTCCTGACGCTGTGCTAACCAATAGTAGAAACATTGTAAGCCTCGTACTGGCACAATATCTGTCGTATTCCTGGCAAAGTCCTGACGTCAACCCGTCAATCTAGCAGCCAGTCACTATTGGGGTGCAAAGCACATGAGGAAGAGATAAAGCTCAGGTGATGCGCGGAACCAATCGTGGGACGCTGGTCAGATGCACCCAAGTAGCATAGGCAATATTGTGCCCATAAAGAGTAGCAAGAAATAGAATGCTAATTTTCTACTCTTTTCTCGGAGTCTCCTCCTTCTGGCCAACACATCTAACGCGGAGTAGGCAACAAACAAGATTGCTATGACAGCCAGTAGTAGCCATGCCATTGATGGGTACTTGTTCCGGTATAGCATGATCACAATCGCATTGAGAATCATGATATAACCTATGGAATGTGTTACCCAACCGAAGGGGTGCCAAATTCGGAACTCATCGGCCTCTCTGTATTTGAGTTTTGCGTATGCGAGGGACGAAGTGACTAAAATGGGGACCGCAGCAGCTAACTGACCAATTACCCAGTTGCCGAGATTCGCCGCTGGCAATGCCAGGAGCACAGTCAATATGGCGATACACAACCCACTTAGTAGGTTGTTGATCTGTATGCGGTTATCTGCGGTATCGCGTACTTGCTGATCTTGTCGTCCTAAGTTTGTGCTCATTTTTGCTCCACAGTGACTTGTATATACTCCCGCAGGGGTCGGAGATTCGGCACTACTACGCAGTAAAGAAGCTGTGTACCCTCTCTATTCTACTCTATTTACGGGGACGTGCTTGACCTAGCGCCATGAATGACGTACTGGACTCAGCCACCAGAGTACTACCTCATCACTCGCCTGGCCAGTTGACACCGAGGGTATTCTCAGTAACTCTGTCAATGTCAGCTATTTAGGGTGTTCCCAATATCTGTGGCACGAGAAACATAGAGGATTCTCGGTATCTATGGCAACAATATTAGGTATTCCCGTTATCTCTGGCAAACTTGCAAGATGACTCTGTTCCAAAAGCCGTTTCTTGTGCGTAGGCATTCTCACTAACTATGACATCCTACAATTCGTCCTGCATACGAAGCCGCACCCGTGAGTTTTCCACATCCCCTCACCGGTGGTGGACACCGCAACAGCCCACCCCATGCTGCTATATAATGGGCACCTGCCGAGACCCGGTCTGATACCGGGTGGCATCGACACCGCCGAATGCTAAATGTGAGAGGCATAGCCGTGAACCCTGATACCCTGAGCGATTGGTTGCTACCCGGCCTAGGCATCTTTGTGGCGCTCGTCATGTTGCCCACCGTCGTGCTTATCTGGCACGCCAGGCGGCAGCGGCGTCCAAAGTACGTCACGCAGGACGACTTCACCGACAAGTTCGACAAAGTGATGACCACTACCAACGAGGCCACCCGGCTGGCGCGAGAAGCCTTCACCACCTCGGTAGCCGCCCTCGACGCCACCAGCGTGGTCGCTCAGGACACCCGCAAGTCTCTCGGTAGCATCAGCGCCACCATTACCGAGCAGCACGACGACCTCAAAGGCACGCTGGTTAAGGCGATGGAGGACAGCCGGGCCGTCAACCGCGCGGTGGTCACGGCCGTGCAGGGGCTGGTGGACCACACCCGCGAGGAACTGAGCGTGTCGAGGAGCACGGCCAACGATATGGCCGAGGCGGTCAAAGCCCTCAAATCGATCTCCACCGACTTCAATCAGGCGGTGGTCACGTTACGCTCCAGCACGCCCGCCGAAATTGAACAGGCGGAAGAGCTTTCCTCCGCCGCTATCACTGAGGACCTGTCAACCACCCAGGTGGGAGGCCGCGTCGGCAGCCAGGCTTACGCGATACGGGCACCCCAGACCCACCTGCGCGACGTGTCTCTCAGCCGGGGACCGCTGGACACCCTGCCCTATTTCGAGGACGAGGAAGCCGACCCGGACGACGCTACCACCCCTCTGCTGGGCAGGCTGGGCCGGGTAGAGGTCGCACCCGCCGACGCAACTTTGCCGAGCTATGCCGCCCCGGTAAGACCCACGGTGTCGAGCGACGTGATGGAGCTGCTGCAACTGTACGCCGGGGCGTTTGCCGACCTGGTGGCCGCCTACCAGCGCTCGCGCCCCCTCAACGACCGCGAAATCGTGGAGCTTGCGGGCACTTACTGCACCACCTGGGTATCCAGGCTGCAATCGCTGCACGAGCGGCGCGTCCCGGCTGAGGTCTGGCAGCGGTTCTACATGCACGCCATCGCGCTCCAGACCGTGAACGACTTCCGCAGCCGCCTGCAAGGTTCCGCCCTCCGTGTGGCCGCCGACCTGTGGGAGCGCCAGAGCAGGAACGTCCCCGGCGCGCAGGAGGTTTTCCGCAAAATCGCCGCCGAAGTCAGACGGCAGGTAGGCGAGGTCGAGCGCCAGGTCCAACCCCCCGCCGACTACACGGCCAGGCGAGTCTCCTAGCGCATCTAAACGCCAAGACGCCGAGACGCCAAGAACCACGCCAAGGGTGTTGAGGGTGTTCTAAGCAAAAGGACCAGGGTACCTGATATCGTACCCTGGTCCTTTTGCTATTCCCGAGACCTTATCTACCTTGGCGCGTCCTCTGCGTCTTGGCGTCTTGGCGTTTAGATACCCTACGCAGTAGTCGTAGGCGATATTGGCTTGCCGCACTTGAAGCAGAAGCGAGCGTCGCCGGGGAGTTGCGCTCCGCAGTTCATGCAGTAGATGGTTGAGGCCTGGGCGCTGGCGGTCTCTCCACCGGCGGGCGGGGTCTCAGGGGCAGGGGCTGCGGTGGGCACGGTCGGCGCGCCGGGGGTATAAAGGGCCTCCTGGGGCGTGGCGGGACCGGCAGTGGCAGCCTGCTGAGGCTGTTGCTGTGACTGTTGCTGCTCGGGCGCGGGCTGATTGTACGTGTAGCTCACGGGCGCGGCGGCAGGTGTAGACTGGACAGCGGGTTGAGCGGCGTACGCTTGCTGCTGTTGTTGGGGCTGCTGGAACTGCTGGGGTTGCTGTTGCGGGTACACGGGCGGAGGGGTGTATGGGCCGGGCGTGTAGGGCGCGGCTCCTGGGGCTGCTGCCTGTGGCTGGGCCGCTGTTGGCTCGGTCACAGTGGGCATCCCCGCCGCCCGCAACAACGCCTGTTCGGTGCGGAAGAGCGCCTCGTCGTCCAGGTTGGCCTGCTGCGCCATGCCCCAGATCTGTGTGAGAAGCACGGGCCAGGCCACGAACAGCATAATCATGGTGGGCACCGCCTGCTCGCCAAAAATACCGACCTTGGCCCGGATGAGCGTGCCGTCAATCGCGGGGTCAATCTCGATGTTGAGCGAGGTCTTCATGCCTAGCACGGCCTTGAAAGTATCGCCCTTGCGCAGGCTGATGAGCACGCCGCCGGTGCCCGTAGGCTTACCCGTAACCTCGTAGCCTTGCGCCCGGAAGTAATTCATCACCTCAGAGGCAGCCGGGGCTATGTCGGCAAGCCTCACCGGGACCGTCTTGACCGATTCGAAAGCTGGCATATACGTTCTCCTTCGTATCTCTCACGTCGTTTGTCGTACCGGGGCCGCTGAATCTGCTACGCGCCGCCCGCCCTCTTGGCCTGTAACAAGCTGAGCACCGATAGCTCGCTGAGGGCGTCGGTGGCGACGGCTTTGGCCTCGGGCGAGAGCATCCCTTCCAGTTGCTTCAGCACATCGGCTACCCTCTGCGCTTGATCGGCTATCTCTTCGTCCGTAACCTGATGGTCATCGGTGATCCGCTGGTAGGAAGCGGACTGCATGATGTAATCGTCGAGCGTCAGCAGGCCCGACTCGTCAAACCAGGGCTTATCCATACAAGCCTCCTTGCTCTGAATGTAAGCAGCATCGCGGGAAGATCATTACAGACCTCCCATCCGAGGCATTATATAAGCGAGCTACAAACTCGTCAATAGAACCTGTGGAACGGCTTTGCTCCGGGCCAAATAGCAGGACCAAGGAGGGCCTTGTCATGCTGAGCGCAGCGAAGAATCAGGTGGCTATAGATACTGTTGAATTGCTGTGACCAAGCCCCACGATGTTATTTCGAACGCACTGAGAAATCTCGTCCCTCAGCACCCAAAGCCACCTTTCTCATGTGGCATTCTCCCATACGAAAAAGGCAACACCTGCATACAGGACGAGATTCTTCGCTTCGCTCAGAATGACAAGGCCCGTCTTGGTCCTAGACACCGGACCCACGCGGCTACTTGAGAGCGGCCACGATAGTATCCGTGTTGTAGCGCATCATTCCCTCATACGTGGCTCCGGGGCTACCCTCCGCGCCGAGCGAGTCGCCGTACAGCGTGTCCACCACCTTCACACCTGCATCGCCACCTATCTGCTGCGCCAGCGACGGGTTGATGGAGCTTTCGAGGAAAATCGCCTTTACCTTCTCCGACTTGATCTTGCGGATTAGTTCGGCCACGTCCTGCGCGGAAGGCTGCGCCCCGGTGGACATAGACGGGATGAGTGAGCCTACGAAGGTCAGCCCGTAGGCCTCGATGTAGTAGCCGAAGGCGTCATGATTGGTCACCATCTTGCGGTCCTCGGCGGGGATGGTGGCTATCTGGCCCTTTATGTACTGATCCAGGTCCCGTAACGTGGCAGTATACGTATCGGCATTAGCCTTGTAGGCAGCCTCGTTTGCCGGGTCGGCCCCAATAAGCGCATCGCGTATGTTGGCCGTCATGGTGATAGCATTGCTGACGTTGAGCCACACGTGCGGGTCAAACGCGCCGTGCTCACCACCCGCTTCGCCCTCTTCCTCGCCACCTTCGCGCAGAAGGACTCCCTCGGTAACGGTGACCAGAGGCCGCTCGCCCCCCGCGTTCTCAATGAGCTTGTCTATCCAGTCGTCCACGCCGAGGCCGTTCTTGAGCACCAAGTCGCTTTCGCTGATTGCCTGCACGTCGCCCGGCTTCGGTTCGAACTCGTGGGCATCGGCACCCGGCGTCAATATCGAGCGCACGCTACCATGCTCCCCCAGCACCGCCTCGGTCATGGAGCGGATCTGCGTGGTGGTGGCTATGACGTTCAGCCCGGAGGCTGGGGCCGTATTCGCGGGCGGCGTGGAGCTACCAGGGGTGCCAGTATCACACGCGGCCAGCACTATGAGGGACAGCACCGCTAGCGTGCGTAGCAGTTTCGCCAGACGAAAGTGATTGAGCATTTACTGGTTACCTTTATAGGTCTGTTCGTGCGCATTGTCCCGGCAGGCAGGGCAGGTGCCCACAAGCTCCAGCCTGTGCCCTTCGACCTGGAAGGCGGTGCGCCTCTCCACCTCGCGCACCAGGGCTTCCAACGCGCGGTCCTCGTGAAAATCGGTCACCTTACCGCACGAATTGCAGATCAGATGATGGTGGTGCTGCTCGTCGCAGGCCAGGTACGCGTGGCAGCGCCCGGCTTCGGCGTCCCGGTGGATGCGCTGCACCACACCCAACCGCGTAAGCAGGTCTAGCGTGCGGAACACGGTGGCCCGGCCTATAGTAGGCGCGCTCTGCTGTATGGTGTCCCACAACTCGGCGGAGGTAAAGGGCGACGTGCGCGTCAACACCTCCTCCAGCACGAAGCGGCGGGGGCCAGTCAGCCTGTAGCCTTCGTGATTCAATCTTTCGAGCACCGCTTCTACGCCGGGCATGAAACGCTCCTAATCTACCGGGAATAACAACCAGACCTATGATATGCCTCAATGAACGTGGCGGTGCCCCTCGGACTGCGCCAGCGCCCCTTCCGTCCCCGCCAGCCTGCCCGCGCTCGTCGGGCGCAGGAAGCGGCTCAAGTAGCCATGCCGGGGCGCTATCACCAGGGAAACGCCGAACCAGACGGTAATTGCCAGCACGATAGTGCCGCCCGCCGCCAGGTTTGAGTGGTAGCTCACCAGGAGGCCCAGCACCCCCGCCAGCGCCCCGAACAGCGCGCTCAGGCCGAGCATCACCTGCAAGCGGTCGGTCCAGAGGCGGGCGGAGGCCGCAGGCGTGACCAGCATCGCCACCACCAGGATGTTGCCCACCGCCCGCAACGACACCACGATGGTCACCGCGATCAGGAGCAGCAGCCCCAGGTTCAACAGCCACACTGGGAGACCGGCGGCCTCGGCCATGTCGTTGTCGAACGACACCAGCACAAGCTCCTTGTGGAAGAAAACCAGCGTTACGAGCACCAGCGCGCCTATAACCAGGCTGGCGACCAAGTCTTCCACGCTCACACCTAGGACATTACCGAACAGGAAGGACGCCAGGTCGGCGGTGTAGCCCTGCACGGTGCTTATCAGCACGATACCAAGAGCGAACATTCCCGCGAACAGCACGCCAATCGCCGTGTCCTCAGACACCCGCCGGTTGCGGGCCAGCGCGCCAATCGCCACCGCCGTAATGCCCCCAAACACGAGCGCGCCCAGGAAAAAGCTGGCGTCCAGCAGGAAAGCGATTACCACGCCGGGGAATATAGCGTGGGCCAGGGCGTCACCTATGAAGGCCATACCCCGCAGCACCACGTATGTGCCTATCAGCCCGCACGTGATGCCCATCAAAATCACTTCTACAAGGGCGCGCTGCATGAAGGGAAATTGCAGCGGGTCCGTAAGCCAGTGGAAGAAGTCCAACCCTATTCTCTACCTTTGTGCCACTAAAGCACTCTACCCGTTGTGCCGGGAGGAGGCTGCCCGCCGGGGTGGCCGTGAACGTCGGGCACCACCGCGCTGGACCCCTGGCTGCCGTTGCCTACCTCCGGCACCACGAGCACCTGCCCCCCGTAGGTACGGCGCAACACTTCGGGGCGCAGGGCCTCGGAGGGTGGGCCGTAGCCGACGATAGCGTGGTTCACCATCACCAGGCGGTCGCACCAGGCGGCGGCAAGCTCCAGGTCGTGCGTCGCCATGAGCACCGTGCCGCCCTCGGACCTGACGCCGCGCAATATCTCCCCTATCGTCTCCTGGGTACCGGCGTCCACCCCGTTCAGCGGCTCGTCCAGCAAGAGGAGGCGGCCACCCTGCGCCAGCGCCCTCGCCAGGAAAACGCGCTGCTGCTGCCCTCCCGAAAGCTGGCTGATCTGCCTGCCCGCGAAGGCCGACATACCAACCCTGTCAAGCGCCATGTTGACGATCTGGCGGTCGCGGGAGCCTGGGAAGCGCAGCCAGCCAAGGCGAGGCGTGCGGCCCATCATCACCACGTCGGCCACGGTGACGGGAAAGTCCCAGTTGACCACCTCACGCTGGGGCACGTAGCCAATCGCCTGGCGGGCTTCCCTGGAGCTTGCCGAGTGGCCCGCGACCTCTACCGTGCCCTCCCACGCCCGCAGAGTGCCCAGGATCGTCTTGATGAGGGTGGACTTACCGGCCCCGTTCGGCCCAATCACGCCCACGATCAGGCCCCAATCGACATCTAAATCGGTGTGGGCGAGCACGGGGGTGCGGTCGTACCCCACCGCCACGTCCCGCAGCCGCACGGCGGGCGCACCCATACCGGGCGCGACAAGAGGCTTACTTTCTGATACCGTTGCTTGCACTACACACTTACCTTATTGATACATGGTATCTATAACCGGACCAGCTTATCACAAGCCCGGTTGGCTGTCAAGGTGATTGACCTGGCCGCCCATAATTGCGTATAATAGTTAATGCTTCGAGCGCGAACAGCATGGATACCCTGGCACGTGAACAATACTGCTATCTAACCACGGTGGGACGTCGAACTGGCAACCCGCACACCATCGAGATCTGGTTTGCCATGCCGGGAGACAGTCGCAGCCTGTACATGCTAGCCGGTGGCGGCGAGAGGTCTGACTGGGTGAAGAACCTACGGCAGGACCCCAGTGTGCAGGTACGCATAGGCGACAGGGTATTCAGCGGCCAGGGCAGGATAATCACCGAAGCCGCGGAGGAGCAGCTAGCCCGGCGGCTGGTGGTGTCCAAGTACTACGGTCGAGAAGAGGTACGGACTACAGGCTGGGAAGCGACTTCGTTAACCGTGGCTGTAGACCTGGAACTTTAGGCCGGCAAAGAAGCAACAAGTAACAAGCCGAAGTGGCGGAACGGCAGACGCGCCCGCCTCAAAAGCGGGTGAGGGTAGCCTCATGTGGGTTCGAATCCCACCTTCGGCACAATTTTCTGGTGGATGTTCTAGTTCTACGCACAAAATAGAGCCTTTGAGGCTCCATTTTGTTTGTGTTGTCACGGTATTTGTCACCTTTTTGTCACAGGATGCGACGCCGCTTTACGCGCTTTGTTCTTGAGAGTGGTGTTGCCTGCCCAGCCACCCTATCCAGGTCAACTGCTACCTCGTTTTGCATGTTAATGTCGGAGTGCATGTACCTCTCGGTCGTACGCAAGCTCTTGTGCCCTAAGCGGGATTGAATCAGCTTTGGGTGTGTCTTGGCGGCAACCATCATGCTGCCGTTGCTGTGCCTCAAGTCATGGAATCTCACATGGGGCAAGCCTGCTCGTCCAATTAGCTTTTTGTACCTGTACAAAAGCGTACTGGGGCTGATATAACCACCAAGAGCATTTGCGAACACCAGCCCTTTGTCCTGATAGTCTTCTCCAACTTGAGCCCTTGCTTCTAACTGTCGCGCCTTGTGGCTTATCAGACTCTCTACTACCGAGGAGGAGAGCCTGATAAGCCTTCCGCTACTGTCGCTCTTTGTTGGCCCTACTGCGAACCCATTTTCCTGACGGCTGTACGACTTGTTGATCGTCAACACACCATCAATCAAGTCGACATCATCCCAGGTGAGTGCTAGTAATTCTCCACGCCGTATTCCTGTGAGCACCCCTACCCTCCATAGAGGTGCCAACTCGTCACTATCGGCTATCTCAAGAAAGCGCTGTACCTGAATAGGGCTCCACCAATTATCCTTCGGCTTCTCTTCCCGCTTTGGAGACACATTAGCTACAACATTCTCTCGAATGAGCCGGTATTGTCGGGCCTTCTTCATGGCTCCATTGAGTATGGTTCTCACCAGGTTGTTCGATGCGTTGGACAAACCTCTCTTCTGACAGGATTTTTGCACCCTTTCCACGTCAAGCTCGCTCATATCGGTGACTCTGATATTGCCTACCTGTGACAGGATGTGCAGCCTGATAGCGCTAGCGTATCGATTGTAGGTCCCAGGTCTAACATCATCCTTAATACTTTCCAACCACCAAGAGAGGTATTGTAGCATCGTCCAACGTCGCATATCGTCCTTCTCAGGGCTCCCTGCGATATCAGACTCTGTAACCTGCCGTATTCGATCCTCAAGTTCTCGGATATTGGTTGCCGTCACCCGCTTTTGCCGACGTTTGCCGGTACCAGGGTCAGGTGCTAACTCTATTGTAGCCGCATGAACTCTCGCCCCATCTTTTCTTAAGTAGTTACTGTATTTAGTTCTGCGTTGGCGCTTCATCTTACGTCCTTCCCGTCTGGGAATGATAGCCACCACGGTACTCATATGCTGTATGAAGGAGATGCCACCTGGAGTGAGCTCTACCAGTTGTTCACATAGCTGACTGTGGCGCAGCCTACCAGAATATTGTTGTCTCACCTCCGGCTCCTTGCTACTGGCTTGGTAAGGTTGTATGCCAGGTGGCTCGTAGCAAGAGCAGAGAAACAGAGGCCAAACACGAAGGCTGTCGACCGCAGCCTTTCATTTAACTCTCATGCCACCTTCATCTATCCACTGGTCAAGTCTTTTGCGTGACACTCTAATGAGCCTTCCAAGTTGGACAGTAGGCAGATGCCCACCGCGAATCAATTCGTAGCAATGAGTACGACCTATCTTCAGGTATTTGGCCGCTTCCTCTACTTTCATCAGGTCGGAGACAATCTGGGGACCTGAACAAAGTGATGTGTTGTTGGACTCGTTCATGATTACACCTTCCGTATCTTTCAGTGGTATAACCTCTTAATACGGCAAGGTCCGTCACGAGCCTGTCACTCATGCGCTCTTTTTCCTTCCATTGTGGAAAATTGGACTCGAATTCCTTCCTTTGAGTCCATATTGGTCTGCATATGCTATTCTTGATCTGCCACCGAACCTCTTTTGGGTTCCGCCATTCCACCTATCTGCGCGCTTACGACCTTCCACTGGACCTGAGCGGCACCAGAGGCCAACAGAGTAAAAGGGCTGGCCCTGGACGCGACCGAAACATATGTCGAGCCCTATGGAGCCTTCCAGATGTCTCCTGGTTGGAACTGGTCTCCAGCTACACAAGGCGGCAAAGGAAAGCGCATAAAGACGCTCTGAGGTAACCTGGCGGACTGGACAAGCAGCCTACCTTGCGCCAAGGTCGAGAGCTTACCCTTCACCTCATCGCTGAGGGCAGAATAGGTGGGAGCGCGCAACTCGTTGACGCCGGTCCGTCCATAGAGATGCGTGGCGCTGTTCTCAATGATCTGCTTGTCAACTGAGGAGACGAACTGCTCTGCACCACAAAGGATCAGCCCTATAGACCGTCCTCTTGCCGTTATATCCACCAACTGCTCCTTGAGAGGGCTTCGCTCGCCCGTGGCCGGTGCGAATTTGTTGAGTTCGTCGGCTATTACTAGCACACCATCTAGATCAAGGGTGCCAGCTTCCAACATCTCGCGCACAGCGTTTATGGCGCGGCTGAATACAAGACGTTTGCCTGCATCACTCAGCATCTGTATATCTATCACGTAGACGCTCCGATCCCCAAACTGGCTCCAGGGGCGCAGGGTAGCCGCGCCCGATTAGGTTAACCCAGAAGCTGTTGTTCAGCGTGGGCATCACTTTTGCGGCCACGAAGGGCATCTCCAGTGCCTGGGCCACCTGATTGATGCTGGTGATAGTGTTGTTAATGTAGTCAACTATGACAGGCGTCTCGACCTTAGTGTCGGACGCTATTACGAAGACCTTTTTCTGACGCTCCTCTGGAGGTAGACCTTCCAGGGCTTTCCAGATCAGCTGCAAGACCGCCGTGGAGTCCTTGCCGCCGCTGTAACCTATTACCCACGGCTGCGGGTAGCGGTTATAGAGGTCTCGAATCTCGCCATAGATATCCTCTAAGCTCCGGAGCTCGAAAATTGAACTCTCGTTAGGTAGGCCGGTATTCATTCGGTAGGTTGCTCCTCCCGCTTTCACTATTCACTTTCTTTTGGGCGCTCAATATGTAGCTGTTTCCCCTGCGTACTGCGCTATATTTGGTAGCCTCAGCTTGGATTGAGTGCTACATGTAATGTTCGCCAATATGTGCATTTTAGCACAGATAGAGGCATAAAGAAACGTGCATAATAGCCTCAACGGGCAGTCTACACATTCACTTGGATTAGTGCACTGGCGCAAGACTATGTCTGTTGCCGCACAAAGGAAAGTTCCATCGAGCAAAATATAGACCGAGGCGTTGACTAAGCAGGCACGACTATTCCTGATGTTGCTCATTTATGCTTAGGCCTTCCACGAGCAATCTGGCAAGTGGCATTCTGAGAACCTTCTGCAACCATAACTGACCAGTTGCAAAAATCCCTATGCATGAACTCGACCAGAACTATTTTTGTTCCGTCTCTAACCAGCTGCGCAAGAGTGTGAGCGAAACAGTATTCCGGTGGATAGTAGGCCATATGAGAGAAGCAGTCGGTGCCCGTCTCGGTGCGGACCCTGTCAAGGTTGTAGAAGTGCTTTCCAGGAAGCACGCTCGCAACGGTGATGAGCAAAAAGGCATCCTGCGCCACCTGATAGAGGGTTCAGACCTGTCGTTGTGGGTATGGCCAATGCATTTACTCGCCACTACTGAACTCGAACTGCTGACGAAATTTGAAGCTCGTAATACTCATGACCTGAGAATCATCGGTGCGGAGGCGTTGGATCTAGCAACCCGATATGGTTATACCATGCACCAACGGCAGATATAACGAGTGGTATCCAGTCGGTGATGTTTTTGGTGGCAGGTTCTGCATGGTTGCAGGTGATATATTCGACGTTGCAGGCTCAATTTTGGAGGGGCAGTTGCTTATCTGGTAGTATTGCAACAACGGAACGTAGTCTAGCCAAGGGCGTACTGAAAGAGAGGAGGTTGCACGTTAGGCTGCTAACCCGAAGCAGTTGGACATAGACCGGACTTGGCTTCTAACGTCTCCCTTGATTGTCCCTTGTACTTGCCCTCTTCTCAGTTGATGCATTGCCTCATAACCCTGGATCGTCCGACATGCTGTGTCGAATGACGAGTTCGCTTCGCTCATACCCCATACCTGGATTAGTACGGCGTTTGATGAATCGATGAGCCTGCTCGATGAGATTGTTCAGATACTTGACTGGGCGTACTTCGCAGCCGTGTGGTAAAGTACTCTTCATTTTGAGCTTATTTATGGCTTTGGCATAGGAAGGATCACAGCGATGTCACCCAGATCGAAAAGTGCATTAACCTTATGCACATCTACATAGTGCTCTATGAGCACCCGGCCTATCTCTTGTGGTTGCGCAAGGTAGCAGTAGACACCTCCAATTGAGGAATCTGCCTGGACCAGTCCTATGAAGCTGCGGGTGGCCATAATGTTACAACCTCAACGTGCTGGGGTCCCGGCCTGATCTTAGCACGTAACACGATGAAGCCGAGCTTTCTAACCTAGGACACGTCTAGCACACTCTTTCGTTGGACCTTGGCGCCGAGCCTGTAGGGCCAAATAGCATCAACCATAATTAACCAGCATAATACGCGCCATGATCTAAGTAGACGGGCGAACCCAAGCGAACTTACAAGGTAAGTGCTACGTACAGGTCACCCTCAACCTTGACCCTGACCCTGGCTGCTAAGACCCAACAGACTTAGAGGAGTGATCCTCTATGATGAGAAGATTCCCTTCCTTTGAGAGAACACCTGAAAGTGAGATCTTGCTGTTGTTGGCCTTCCAGTTGAGAGTGTGAAGAGGATCAGGGAACAATTTCAGTTGAGTCACCTGACCTGTTTCAACACCTGAGATCACCACCAATGTGTAATTGGCACCTTGCTGCCAAGCCCTTTCTAACTGATTATCTTGTACTGTGACTTCATCAGGCATGTCAACGCCGTGAACTTTCAGCTCGTAGTAGTGACCCAAGTCATCCATTAGATCCGCACCTACTCCAGGCTGCCGACGGTGGTCGTAAAGTAGTCTACCTTCCTTTTCTAACACTGCCCTCAGGAGCCGAACACCAATATCCTCTTTTTCTTCTGGCCTATACAGAATAGGAGCATGGATGGAGGGTGGATCTGAGGCTGGTAGTGACTGCCCAGAAGTCAGACCTCTACGCCCAACCCGCTTTACGTGCCCAGGAGTCTTATCCGCGCCAGCCTTTGTTTCAGTAACTATGGTGATTTCCTGGAGTATCTTCAGTTGTCTGCCCGGCACCGCCATGCTCGCAACGGGCGGCGCTCCAATCCCTGGATTACTTGGTATAGCAATCGGCGACTGGGATGTCTGCCTTTCTTTCCTACCACGAATGGGAAGCTCAGCTGGCGGCAACACATGCGACTTGGATGCGGGTTCTGCCAGCTGGAGCCCCTTTGGTAGACGTCCCTCTTTTGCATTCCTCCAAGCCAGAGCCCACTCTAGCTCGAGAGAAGCCTCAGAGGAAGCTGAAGGGAACAGAGAGGCAATTACTGCGCCGCCAGAGTCGGGATCTTCGGGCACTTCGGAGTTTGAGACGTAAAACGTAGGAACAGCGCCTAGCAGCTCTAAGTGAGCAGGAACCTTTAACGAGATAGCAGCCTGACCGGCTATCTCAGTTTTGACGCTTAAGCCGAAGACTATCAAAATCTGGGCTGCCTGCAGGTGTTTCCAACCAACTGAACAGGCATCATGCAGTTCTGGGCTTCGTTCAGCTAGCCGATCCTGAAGATGTTGGACAGCTAACCTGAAAGTGGGTGCGAGCACGTGGCCTTCAATCGCTCCTAAGGCATGTACACCTATCGGGTGAAATTGTCCACGCTGGAGTACTGTGACTCCTAGGGCAGATGCTAAGTGCGGGAGCGATGATGGACGGCTGATCTCCCACGTGGGTACATGTGTGGAGAGAGCTGCTCGTAGATCAGGAGCATCTGTCGCATAAACAGGGCGGGAGGCAGACCAATGAGTGTGTTTCCATAAGGGCAACGAGGCTAATTGGACGGCCAGTGTACGGGGTATTCGCATTCCCACTAGTTCTCTTTCGAGATGCCGGTAGGTGTCGAGAAGTATTGAAAGCTCAATCGCGGACGGCGGTTGGCGAGTAAGCTCTGTCAATACTGCGATACAATCTCCAGGACTAGGAGCGCGTACACCAAGGAAAGTCCAAAGAGGACGAAGCGCAGGGTTGTCGGAGACGAATGGGCGCCTTGTGCCGAAGATACGAGGTTCTAAGAAGACGGCATTCGGGGAGAACCACCCTCCATCTGCATAAACTAGTCCTGGCCTATCGGGATCAATACCGAATTTGCCTTTTAGTCGGTTCGCCTGCATATCACCAACCCTCTTAGTATTCGGATTGGATACACGGTATGCCAGGATTTCATATAAGCGGTTAGGGTGGTGAACGTCGATTTCCGAGTTGGCTCTTGTCTCGTCACGCAACCTTTCAAGCTCCGCCACGATACTTGTCGTGCTAGGACTGACTGCTATCTCTAGTGCTAGCAGCATCTCTACCGACAAGGAATCACCGTCTTCAATCTCCGAAGCTAGCTTCTCGCGTTGCTGCGCATAAACAAGTTGGTTGTCTCGAGTAGCCTGAGCCAGCTCATAGGGTGCCTTAGGATCGTCGTCATAGTTAGAGAGCCACGGCAGGCTTGCAAGATCGGCTATCCATGTGGCGGGAACTTGCCCCAATCTGTTAAAAGTGTTGTACGAATAGGCAGCAGTTGCACGCCTATAGGTTGCGAAATTCGTAGCCCATGCTCGACTTAAAGTGAACAACAATGCACGTGCGCGATGACGGCGCTTACTATTGACTGGCATGAAGCTTATGTCACGAGCAACTGCAGATAAATCGGGCGACAGATGGTCACCGAGGAGAGTATCAGCGGTGTAAGAGAGCGCATTAAGAGCTCGGACTTGCACAGGAGGCGGTGTCGCGGAAGGTTCTCGGTATTGCTTCAAGCTATATCCAACCTCGCTCCGCATTCGCGCCGTGGCAGGAGATTGTACTGGGCGGGGTGCGATATCGGCTCCAAGAAGCCGGAAAAATGTTGATGGGCCTGACTGACTTGCACGACGCTCACCGCTCAGGCTCTCACCATATCCAGCATTCAACCACCAAAGGTTAGGTGTCTTGCCCGCAGCGTGTGCCCAGGACAAGGGCTGTTTATCAATAGCTGGAGGCTGATAAGCGTCGGACGGACGTACTTTGCTGCGTACTTTACTACCTTCCCGCCATTGATAGCCATCCACCAGGATTACCCTTCCAATTTGAGAACCGTAGCGTGCCGCAGAGATCTCGTCCAGAGTGCTCAAAAGGTCACGTAGCATACGGAGCGCATCGACGTCTAGTTCCATGTATTTGCTGCTGGCACGCGAGATAAGAGCCTCTAGAGTTTGCTCGGGCGTAGGGTTTAAGCTAAGCACTTTAATCTGTTCCAGCCATTTACGAACCATCAATGCGGGACCATCGTCCGTTAGGTATTCCTCATGTATAGTGCGCACTAATCCCAGGTATTCCCCGAGTCCGCTCCCTTGTACTTCCTGAACTAAGATATATCCGGCAGACGGCGCAGCTTGGATCCTTTCTCCGTAGCTGGTCAGGATGCACCTATAACGAGATAGCTCCTGACCAGCGCCAGATATAATTGCTGCGGCAGCAATCTGTAGGTACCAGGACATCGGTTTGGACGCAAGGCGCGCGTCATCCCAACTTAGGATAGTGAGTGCGTCTCTGACAGAAAGGAGAGTAGATCTACGTAGATCCGCAAGTACCGTGCGCCAACGGCCTGAGACATCACGCATTTCCCCTAGTAAAGGCTGGAACTGCGGGCAGAGGGACTTCTGCTCATCAGGAGAAAGCAACCCATCAATTGCAGCGGCTTCGTAAACTAGATCTGACAACGAACAGTCGGTAACGTCTACGCGTATCCTTAGGGTCTGTCGAAGATAATCATGTACTTCCGTCACCAGACTTTGAATTGAGTGCTCTAGCCACTCAGTGGATTGTCCCCTAGTTTCCTCAGAGAGGGGTACAGATATCCAAGCTTTAGCAACGGAGTTTGTGAAGCGGTACTGTATAACAGCTGCGGTTAGGACTCGGAATCTCTGGAACAACCAACGGTTCCATTCGGTTTCTTGTAAGCCCTCACGATCCGTTGTTGGCTCAAATTGGGCATTAAGGTCGAAAGGCAAGGAGAGAGTTACCTGAGTAGGCAGACCGACGAATATACGGCTGGGTTCAGCCTGCTCTGGAATAGCTAAGGACAAGGGCGTTGTTTGATCTACGGCTTTGTCCGAAGGACGAATGTCCTGTTGCACCGGAATCTGAATTGTATAGCGCATCCAGCTACGTAGCGCATCAGGCGTGCTCAGTGCTACCTCTTCCATCGAGAAGAGCTGCCCATCTACAGTGACGTGAATTTGCTTGGGCCTAGTCTCAATTAAACGATGTTCTAGAAGTACGTCTCCATCCAGAGGATTAACCAAGCACAATGTACGTACACTGCGCAAGAACAAGAGAGATGAGGCGTCCCATTTGCCTAACCACTCGCTAAGTAATGCAAGATCCACCTTGGGATGGAGATGTAGATCTAAGAGTGTCTGTTCTTGCTGGGGGTCGTAAAGACCGAGTACAGCAGGAGCAAGCGTACAGAGTGCTAAGTGACCATCGGTTACACTAAAGTGGTAGGGAGAACTATGGACCGAAAGACGCTTGCCCAACCGGTCTAGGGTTTTCAGGCCTATGCCAAATCGTCCCCCGACCTTCGCATCTGTGCTCTTTGTCGTGAGGAACGGAAAGGCAATGGGCAGTACATCGTGAACATTTACTCGGCGACCGTTATGAGCTAATAGCAGATGGTCATCTAGCACAGCTATTGACACAAGGGTAGCACCCTGATCGTCAGCATTCTGTACCATTTCAGTAATACCGTGAAAAGGATGCTCGTTCTGAGAGCGGGCACTTTGGCGACCGCGCTTGACCATTTTACGGAGCACGCCAGGCGAGTCGCGATACAGTTCAATGAAGGTCTGGATAGCTGCCACAGCAAACTCATCGCTGAACGGATCTTCAAAAGACAGCAGGCGCTCGTCATCATCCTGGTTAAAGATGAACTCAGCAATCTCACGCCCGCGCCGAGAGTCCGGTCTAGCTGTAGCAGATGTTGAGCGATTGTGTCGATTGTTTCGTGCTGTCATTGTCGTTCCTTCGTAAAATAGCCGTAATATGCAACTCGAGATTAAGCCCTGATCACTTTCAATTGGAACAGATTGCGAGTCTGGCTCCCATCTTCGCCGTGGAGTACCACAACTAGGAGTGCGAGGCGAGCACGGCGGGAACAAAATTTCGGCAAGTTCGAGGGCATGTAGCAAGATGATCTTATTGGAGTAGAAGAGAAGGTGCCGTTTCAGATCCTCGTCCTCTACGAACTTTTGTGGCTATTCATCTGTAGCTTTGAAGGTCACTGATTCTCCTTCACGTGCGAAAGTAAATTAGTCCTCGGCATATGGAGGCTAGGATTGTTAGAGTTGTTGTACCAGCGAAGCGACAAAGAGCGGTTACGATTTTGTCTCCAGCTAGCGGAGCCTTCTCGTGCCATGTGGCTATTGAAAAGCATGAGTCTTGAAGCTTAGGACTCGACAGTTCTTAGTTGAAGTGCATACGAAATTCTCGAATGTGTACACCGTATTGTGTTTCCCCTGCTTAGTACTTCTTCAATTCTTTCAACGTTGCTTCTAGTCCTTTGATTGCCTCCCGCAGAGATTGCCGGGACTCCGCGTCGGATAAGAGGATCATGCGGTCTGCTAACGTAATCCTTTCCATTTGGCTCTTGATAGTAATGTTAGCTGCCCGTATGGTCTGAGCAGCAGTTAGCATCTTCTCTCTTGCACTCACTGATCGCTCACTCCCTGTTGGGAAACATAACGTAGGATCGGAATTGTGCCCAGAACGCCATATGGTGCGAGCTGAATGCCACAGTGCTTACACCGTGATACTTGCATTACCCCATACCTCTACCGATTTCCCTTCCCGCTCACCTTCCCACAGCTTGACAGTGCAGGTGCGACGTAACAAGTTCTTCCAGAGCTGGGCATTGGTAAACGCATCTCCGTCAGGGCTGAAGATCGAGAATACAGAACGTGAAGCCACTAGCACCATCTTACGCTTGGCCCGGCTGATTGCCACCGTGAGGCGATTGGGATCGTATAGGAACTTGCTGGAGGCCAGCAGGTAGTCAGGGTCGCTCTCGGTGGCGCTATAGAGCACGGCGACCCGTTCGCCTCCCTGGAACCGTTCAACGGTATCAACCGCCGATAGCGTAACCGCGCCTGTTTGTGGATCTATCTCTACTAGCTGTGGGAAGAGGGCCTGCATTCCTGCGCGTTGGGCCCGGTGCGGCACCACTACCCCCAAGCCGTCCCTAGCATCGAGCCCAAAGAGCTCTGGGTTCGACAGCGCGTCCAGTACCGGCACTACGAGACGCTGCTCAAACAGGTTGAGCGTCTGGCTCACCGCTTCATCGTGCATGATCACAACTATAGGGTAGTCAGGAGCGAACACTGCGGCCACGAAGGGGTCAGCAAGCTTGAGTGCGGGCAACAAGCCGGTTTTGTTGGAGTGGAAGAGGATGTTGTCTTTGGAATAGATTTCCTGGCGTAGGAACTCGGCCATAGCCGAGTGCAGCCGGAAGCTCTCCGCGAACTTGATCATCGGAGGGGGCGTCTCCTGCTCCAGCAATGTCACGAAGAGCGAGCAATAGGTCTTGTATTCTTTGAAAGTGCGTCGTGGCTCGTTGTCCCAGGAGTGCTTGATGATAGGAGCCATCTGTCGGTGGTCGCCCACCACGATAAGTTGCCCCTCCGGCTTGAGAGGAAGGGCCGACATGGCAGCCTCGGGGATGCTCATCTGGGAAGCCTCATCGAGCACCAGCAGATCACAAAAATAGTGACCAAGCAGACCCTGGGTACCACTAGAGCTCCATTTCGCCTTTACCATCTGGTATATCTGCCCTGGAGTAGAGGCGATCACGCACCAACCGGACCTCATAATAGTGTCGGTGTTAGACTCGTCACCTTTCTCTTTATCTCCCTCTCTGACCAGGTTTGTAACGCCTGCTATCTGCTGCTTGGGCGCTATCCGGAACAGCTCGGCCTCCAATAATCGCGGGTCGAAGTATTCAGCGAAGGGAACAGGGTACTCGTGCTGGAACTGCTGTAGAAGACGCTGAACCTGAAGGACGTTCTCCAGCAGCACGTCGGTAGCCGCGCGGGTCTTGCACGATACGAAGACCCGGAAGTCACGTTCTGCGAACATAGCACCCTGCATGCGGGCGAAGATAGCAAAGGCGGTAGAATAACTTTTGCCTGTACCGGGAGGCCCCTGCACCAAGAGCACGGGGTCACCCCCGTGGCCGGAGATGTAATTGCGCTTGCTCTCTTCGAAAGACGGTACGAGATCCGGGTCCAGAGCGTGGAACCGCTCAAGCCCCTGATAGAAGCGCGCCTGCCCAGACCGGGCCACATCGTCCCACTCTACATGTGCCTTGTCCGGGTGTAAGAGCCTGCCGTAGAGGGTATTGGCATCCTCATCGCCTGCGTCGGCTGCCTTGCACAAGGTGGACGCCACCACGTGAGCCCAGTAGCCGTTTATGTCGTTGATGTCCGGATCAAGAGTATAGAGCATGCCTTCTACCAGCGGGCGGTCCTCACTGCCCGCTGGGAATACGAAGCCGTGTGACCAATCACCACCCATCGAGTTCTTCCACTCAACCTCTACGCAAACTTTCTGAGGGCGGCCTGCTTCATCGCGCTCTACGAGCATGCGTGCAATCTCGACGCGGGGGCCGTAGAGGAGTTGCTTCGGTGTGGGGGTCTGTGGCTGGCGCTCGTCGGCAGGCTGGCGGCGATCGAAGGTGTAGCGTGGGAAGAGTACCACTCTTTCGCCCTCTCGAAGGCTGGTGAGGCCGAGCACTTCGTCAAGACCCGTTCCGGTACCTGCAGCCTCAAGCCTCAAGCGATATCGCGTGCCGACCTGGCTGTAGATGCTCTCGGCTCGTTGCTCGGGGGTGAGCCTCACCTGCTTTGCATTCGGGTTCAATTCCCTGTAAGCGGCCCTATACTCTTGGTTCAGCCGGTGCCGGCGTTCGTCGTCACGGTTCTTTTCGGCCACCCCTGGCAACTGATCCGCTTCTTGGTAGCGAACCAAGAGCGTCTCTCCCATCAATACTCGTCGCTCGGGCGCAATGTTGCGCGCGGCCTTCCAGCCGGCCATGGTCACGTGGCGCTCTATAGTGACAAATTCCTCTAACGCGTGGGCCAAGGTCGGTGCCTTTTCGGTGAAGTTGGCGAGGTCGGGCAGGCGGAAGGCCGACTTGGCTGTGAGCTTGTTGCCCCGGAAGTCTCGCCTCACGATGTGCTCAATTGCTTCGAGGCGACGCGCCTGGAACCGTACGATGAGGTCTACTGTGGCTCTGCGGTAAGGCTCGAACGGGTCGGCTCTTCCATCCTTGGGCAGAGGCAGCTCGTTCCAGGCGGCGTAGGCATACTCGAGCGGGATCTCACTCTTGAAGCGGGAGCGGTTGGTGTACCAGGTGGAGACCAAGTCTGCATCTCGCGCCGCGTCATCTTCCCCATTGTCGAGCTTGCCCCAGAAGTCGAACATCCGCTCTCGGAAGATCGCGCGGTAATTGTCTCGTTCGCGCCAGTCAAACTTGAGGAAGGCCGCTACCGCCTGCAGCGACTGGCAAAGCATAGGGTAGTTTTTAAGGTCGCGAATCTCTTCATCTAGGAAAGTAGAGATGGGTGAATCGAATGCAGCCTTCTGTGTTAGGAAGTCGTACATGGGGGTGGCCGACATGATCGTGGGGAGGTGCCGAGCAAGGGCGTCCAATAATACTCGCTGCTCATAACGGTTGAAGAAGACTATGTGTATGGGTGCGCTCGGCTCGCCGTTCTCATCGGGTGCGGCAAGTTCCACCACGGCTCTCAGTGTCTCCTCAATCCAGCCGACCAGCAGCGCCTGTTCTTTCTCGGGCGTATCAGGTGGACCATCCGTGATGTGGACGACCGAGCGTCGCCTCTGGGGTGTTTCATTGCCGCCCTCGCTCGCAACCACCAGGGAGCCGAGGAGATATACGCGGTCGTTGAGGTAGTCGTGCTGGGCATCTACATATATGCGCACAAGGTTAGGGTTGTGATCAGGGCCACAGTACGGGAGTGAGCCGTGCCCCTTACTTGGTATGTAAGAGAGGGCATCTACAGGGTACTTCTTCCAATCAAGATAGCGCCTCGCCCGGAGCACGAGTTCGTCCAGACGATGCCCTACCCCCCAGGAACCCGACAGTTGGCGGGTCAAATCCTCCTTGCCTTTAGCCGGCTCTAGGCCCTCGAAGCTTGCGTCACTGGTCCTGGACTTGAAGTCCTTCAGTAGGGCCAGATCGAATACTGTATTGAGGCCCCTGCGTCGCAGCGCTTCTTTCTCGAGATTGGTGAGGTGCGGCACCAGGGATAGGTCACTCTGCTCGGCTGTCCACTTCATGCAGAACTCGTTATAGAAGCAGCCGTCACACTTATGCGTGAGATGGTAATTAACCTTCTCGAACGGTGCCGTTGCCACTGTATGGGCGGTGGAGTTGGGGGCAGTGACCAGGTCACGTACGGAGTCGATATATGACTGAGCATCGGGTGCAATCTCGAGGAAGGCATCTCCCACACCAAGTATTTCTGTGGCGAGCGCGCGCTGCTCTTTGATACGCTCAGTGTCCCGTGGTGTAAGGTTTTCTACATCTTCCATCGCCCCACGATAGAGGATGCCCATCCTGATCTCACTGTACGCTATTCCTTGCTGTGCGAGCAGGGCTGCGAGCATTTCGTGGTAAACGGCCACCTGGAGACGATGCTCTGTCTTGGCTTCGGCGGAGCTTTTCATGTCCGCAATCAGCAGGTGCAAAGTGCCATCTTCGGTGCGTTCCAGCCGAAGGATATCTATATCCCCTCTGAACCACCACTCGCCAAGGGGAACGTCAAGACGCAGTTGGAATAGTACAAGGACCTCATTGGGAGGCAGGTTGCGCGCCAACTCCTTCAGCAGGACATTGTCCGATACTCTGCGGGCCGAGCCCTCGTTCGCAAGGTTGCGGCTGGGGTGACAGGCAGAGATTGCCTGTTCCACAGTGTCTTCAAATGACTGACCGGAACGGGTCAGGAGGGGGGGTATAGTCTGAGGGTAAACGCCGTAGTTAGAGAGGAAGTCTCGTCCATATGCGCGCTCATGGAGGCGTAGGCGCAGATACCGTTGACACTGCTCTAGGCGGATGAACTGGGAGATATCAGTTGGTGAGATTCTTGTGTAGCCGGTACCGCTGCCCACACTGTATTCACTCGGCACGACCATGTCAAGCCTACTGGCACTGTTAGTATCGCGCTCTGATACCATCCAGTGTTACCCCCTACCTAATCACAGGACCACCATCACTCTCGAAGAATGACCACTGCCCATCCCAGCCAATACACGAACTTAGTAGTGAGGACACAAGTATAATCACCGTGTTACCACAAGTCAAAGAAAACAGTGAACAAAGTAATAAGACTCACTCATAGCAAACAGACTTCTCATCTATGCTGAGTGCTGGAATCAGCCGATCGATTTCTGGAAGGTGCTAACGCCACATTGACAGCGAGAATGGGTGTTCTCACTCCACGGTGCAAGAGCGGTCGTGGTGAAAAGTAGTCTCTAAACCTTCCTCTTTGAGACTCCGACATCCACTTTCTAACAGCGCTCAGGTAACGATTAGACAAAAAGGCATTCTCAAGTCCGCTCTAGGTTTGCGCTGAAGTAGCTCGCTTGGTGGCTCCTGCTTTTGGTAACGCATTATTACGAGCACAACCTAGCGTTGTTAGAAAACAGAGGCCCACTTTTATTCGGCTGTGTTGCAACAACTTGGGCTCTTACGAACACAGGCGTGATGCTAGCTGGACAGAAGGTCTATCCCCCATCCCGAAGGCTCTTGACACGAACCTGTTCTGGCTTATGATGTCGCCTTTGGTTGTGCCCCTTACTTGACCCCTACGAGGTTGGTTTGTTGCCTCATAGCCTTGCACTGTGCGCCATGCCGTCTCAAGTGACCAGAACCCCATTCCTGGTTGCACACGCCGTTTGATGAAACGGTGGTCTTGTTCTTCCAAATTATTCAGATACTTGACTGGCCGCAGCTTACAGCCTCGGGGGCAAGGTACTTGCCCTTGAGCTTGCCCACGGCTTTAGGGTAAGAGGGGTTCTTATCTACGTTGATCACGCGAGGAAGGACGGTGTGCCTGGCCCGTAGTGCTTTCCTGAAGAAACGTTTGGCCGACAAAGCATTCGTTCGTGGAGTTAGCATGAACTCGATCGTGTTGCCATCTGAATCTACTGCTCGATAGAGGTACACCCACTCTCCTTCTGACTTTGGACACTTACTTGTAACAAAGTCTAGTCGGTAGGCGGGACACTTACGGGTTCGTTTTGGCCAGCGTTTCGAGATGAGCCCTCCTTGTTGTTCTGCGCGAGTTGGACTTGTGCTTTTAAGGCCTTGATCCTTTCAAGGATGCCAGTTTCAAAGGTTTGCAGTCGTAATTCCTCCCACTCCTCAAGCTGGCCTACGTTTTGTTCTTTGTAGTTGGTAATAGCACGCCCGACCGCGCGCACTTGCGCTATGGTTGGCTCACCAGCGTCGGCGGATGTTCCCGTTCCAGCCTCAGTATTCAGGACTTCATCGATGCGCTCGCGTAGCAGGTTAAGGAGCTTGAGATTGTCATTGAGCCTGGCGCACACCTCACCTTTGCTGGATCCTAAGCTGACCGTGCGCTGTCGCGCCAGTTCCAACAATTCATCGGCCTCATCGACATACTGAAAATTGAAGCTACCATCCGCTTCCGTAAGCACTTTCAGAGCTACTCCAAGAGCTACTACTAATTGGGGGTTGAACGGCGTGCCTGAATAGCGCTCGGGCACGTCCACAATGGCATCCGAAGTCGGAAGCAGGTCAGGGAAGACCACGCTGTCACGGGTGGTATGAAGCTGAGCGATCCAGCCCTGGTTGAAAAGCTGGGTGTAGTGCTGACGCATATTCATGACGGAAGTAACGGCGAACAATGGCCAGCCACTATAGTTGCCCATGAACAGGGTATATTTGTCATCGCCGCTGAGCACCACGTCCACTTCGCGAACGTCATTCCACTGATTGATACGCTGGTAGAACTTGCTCGTTGATGGTGGATCGACGGTAAGTACCCGATAACTTTGTGCGCCGCTGCGCATGTTCAAGTCAGAGTGCGCCATCTTATTAATCTGCCAGAAGGGAGATGCAAGATCGAGCCTTTGGCGCACACCTTCCACTATTTCCGCATCGGTGCGTTTGCTTAGTAGACTGTCCACGCTATGCAACTTAATGTCAGCCATGTAGGCTCTCGCAAACTTCAGGATGATATCGCTCGGTTCCCGCCTACCTTCTGGGTCTCGCCATGTATGCAAAGGGCCATGCTCATCACGCAGGGTGCGCCAGGCCGTGCTCAAATCCACCAGCACACGGTTATTCCCTGTAGCTCCAGAGGCAGACTTGGCGGCGTTACTGAGCGCGTTTGCGGCTAGCTCTGTGCGTTCCACATGCACCTTATAAAGCACTTCAATATTCTGCTTTGTGAGTACTGCCTCCTGAAAACTACCGGTAACGCTCTCGAGAAGACGCGTTTCAGCGTCACCACCAGCAGGCACATGAAAGCTGCTCTGGGTGCTCTTAAGCGTGTCTATGAACTCGTTGATCTGCTTGAGCACCTCTTCCACTTGCTTGATCGCAAAGTCGTAATATTGCACGGCGTGTTGTAGCACCAATTGTTCTCGCAGAGCCTGGAGCCGTGTGTAATGACTTTCTATCAGGCTGTCGCGACTGGAGAGGAGCCAACGCACTGCCTGAGCAATACCCACGACTAATATGACGAGCATACCCGCGCCAAGTAAGCCACCGCCGAGTGGACGGCTCAGCGTGTTGGACATAAAGGCCCAACTATAATAAGCCAGGGCGAGCATGAGACCTACAAAGACCACGTTCCAACGCGCGTGCCACAAGAAGATAGTTGGGGGCGTCTCCTTGAATAAGGGTATATTGCCGAAGCTATTAGCGCCCAGACGGTACAGTTTGCGTGCCTCTTTTATGTCGTTGTTGAACTTGCCTAGTGAACGCTCCCTAGTAGTCAAGTTGCGCACGGCTTTGTCCTTATTCTGCCGCAGATTCTTCAGGAGGTAGTTGAAGAACAGATGAGACCTACCCGGTGTACCCCCCATGTTGCTGTCGTCGCGGTCAAGTTGCCGGTCGCGCTCCTGTCTTAAGGCAGTTACGAGCGTGTCTTGCTTTACACGCAGCATCTTGCCGAGCTGCTCCTCTATGCGGCCGAGCACGAAGGTCAATCGGTTGTTGTACTGTTTAACAATCTCTCTTTCCGTCAGCTCGGACTCGTAGGGTAAGATGCCCGTATCCGTCTCGAACCGTTGCATGTACTTACTAATGGCTCCCCTGGTGTTCTGATCTAACCCATCCAATTTTTGCAAGTCCACTGTAAGTCCGTCCAATTCCACCTGATTCGCCCCGCGAAACTCCGAGGTGATGTCGGCGTCGGGCTTAATACCTACAGGCTCGTTCAACAGACGTTCCGTAACAAGCTGCAAAGCCAGCCGAAAGGAGACGTAATCGTGCAGCTTATCACTGGGCAAGTGGTAGGCGCTGAGACCGGTGCTGGAATAAGCACCCACCTTACCTGAGTAATATCCCGTTACATTGTGGCTGGCGATGAGCCAGCTCTCGACGGGAGTTGTAATCACCTGGTACATCCACTCACCCAGCATGTTGGCGGCATCCGCTGCGTCAGATAGGCTTAGGTTCGCCATGTTGTCCCGACCGATTACATAGACGTAGTTGAACGGTGCTTGGCCCTCATCAGATACCTCTATGAAGCCGAAGGGGCTAGGATAGCCACCACGGTACCTGTTTTCGCTACGCCGGTCCATGTAGTAGTCTAGTTCCTTGAGTGTGGCATAGCTGCGAGCATTCGCCAGCAGGCGCTGCCGCTGCCGCGCCCTGGACGCAGGCTCCTGGGAGTCGCCAGCCTCCATCTGATTGGTAGGTATACCTGCCAGCGTCAGCAAACCCCAGAAATGAGGTACGAATTCTTCATTGCGGGCCTTTGTGAGGATATTACGTGCTAAGTAGGCAACGTCGATGAGCATACCGCTTGCGATAGGGTCTGCGGTGTTAGCACAGATAAAGACGTGCAGCTGGTTCGCGTGGCTTTCGGCGAAGCCACGCTTTTGCAATATTGTGGGGTTCTCTTTATCAAATATACGCTCGGCTGCCAGTTCGATGGCGTCTTGCACGTCAATACCATTTTCCCAGAAGAGGAGGCGGCCCATTGAGCGGTCATCATTCTTTAGCATGGCGGCATCTACGGGCAGCCAGCGAGGACTTGCTTCGCTCTGGCCCGTAAGGTTTACCTGGGCGGATTGGTGAGGTACTCCCGCTTTACCATTGCTAGATTGACGCGCTGCATCGGTCGGGCGGACGATACTGGTATCTTCAACGTCATCCAGGTCGTTGAAGCCATCGGCTTGGACGTAGCCACCTGCCGACCGACGCTGAAGTGTGAGGTGCGTGTGGAATGAGTCGTTGTCTCCACCGGAGCTGGGACGGCCACCCTGGGCAGGGGGCATATCATCTAAGCTGCCATTTATCGTGATGACTTGCACGACTTGCAGCCCACCTCCAAGGCGCTCATGAATGTGTTCGGCGACCTTGCTTACGGCCTGGCTGCCGTCTCGCCCCAGTCCAATGACTATGGCTCGATTCACCTCTATCATCTGCGTCTCCCTCCACAATCTCGAGCATGGTGCGAGTACTACGAATTAGAACAGGTAAAAAGGCATGCATGCTGTATGCACGGCCCACCATGCGAGATACCCTGACCCCACTGTAGAGGTCAGGGTACTGCTTGCGCCTTACACCTACACCTTATGACATGAGTCGCTCTCGGTATTCGCGGGCACGTTTTCTAAGATCGATCATGAGGGCTTCGCGATCGCTGGGGTTCGGGCCAGTGCTGGGCGCTGACTTGATATAATCATCGATAGCTTTAACAGCGGGGGCAAGGCCTAACTCTCTGATCTTATGCTGAACAACCCGATCCATCTCGCGTACCAGGTCTTGTTGTTCGGTGAAGCCCTCTACGGCTTTTCTAAGTCCTTGCCCCAATTGTCGCTCCACGGATAGCTCATCAGACGTGCGGCAGGTATAGACATTTGCGCCGCTAGATTTGATGTAGCCAAAGGCTTCACTTAGAGCGAACATCATGCGCGCCTCGCGTTCGCCTTCGTCATCAGCAATATTGATATGGCTGAATAGCTGGACGGGGCTGACCTTGCGCTGCATGTGTAGCTTGTACTTCTGCCTGTAATCGGGGTATTGTTGTAGCGCGAACAGCGGCAGGCCATGCCTAGTGTGCAGCACCGTCAGCGACCGGTGATCGTGGGTCGAAGCCAGCTCCTCGTTCGTAAGCTCCTTCCCTTTGAATATAGAGGAGCTTGCGTCGGCCACACCTATAACCTTGATCGACTCCAGGTTGTTGCCACCGTCCTCCATGCGAGGGCCTTCGTAGTTCCAGAAAGGAGACGAGTCGCGCCTAAGTATTTGCAGCCGCTCATCTGGTGATAGTTCGGAACGCTTGGAGGTGAGCACGCTTTCGATCTGAATGTCCCATATAGGGGCAAACACATCCCGCCCATACTGTAGGAGCAGCGTATTAATCTCATCCTGACTCTTGTCAAGCCATGAAGCCAAGCCCCCTGTCGCACCGAGGAGCTGTGTGCGGTGTAGGCCAAGGTCTTGCACGTTTTGCCTGTAGTAATCTTCAACGTCCCTTTGTGTGGTGATATCGTAGATAAGAGGCGAACTAAAGCGATCACGCGCCACCGTGGTGCGGGCTATGTTGCTCTCGGATTGAAGACGAGCGGTATTTAGGCGGTCCTCTAGAGAGCTAACGCGCTTTCTCTGTTCGCTTAGCAACACATTCAAGTCGGCCAAAAGCGCAATTGCCTGGCTGCGCTTGCTCATCTCAAATTGCGTCTGGAAGCCTTGCTGGCGCACATTGAGGTAGGCAGGACGTGCCTTATTAATGCGTCCAGCCCGCCCGATTGGGAAACCCCCGAGGGCTTCTTTCAACTCGGTCTCAGCGTTTTCGGCTTGTTTCCTGTTGGCGGCCAGGCGGTCACCTAGACCCTGCCGTTCCTGGGTCATATCTGCCGTCATAGTCTCGATGTGTTGTCGCAGGCTGTCAATAAAGGCCGATGCGGCTGGTATACCGAATTCAGGATTGTTGATAAGGCGCTCGACAGTGTCACGGATGGCATCACCAAGCTGCTGTTTAAGAGTCCTACGGTTGTTCTCCAAAGCACCTGTGAATGTCGTGTTGAGCGACTGCGCCTCATACTGGGTCATGTACTGCTTGACCCTGCTCATCAATTCCTCGGCTCCAGCATCTGCCACCGCCGCGTCTTGAAGGCCGACCACTATCACCTGCTTGTTGGGGGCGCGGGAAAGCTCCACTAACAGCCGTTGCCGGTCGAATTGGTTGCTTTCAACGAAACCCTTGATTTCGCCGCGCAGCCGTTCGGTGTTGGCACGCTCGGCGAGCAGATCATTAGAGATGAGTTGCGCACCCAATCGGTTAGCGCACACCTCCACAATCTTCTTAGCTGGGAATGCGATGCTTGCGATACCGACGCCACTGTAAGCGGTGCTATGCCCCGAATCCATGCCTGAAAGCGATTTTACGTTGTCGAAGCGGGCCGTATTTGCGGTGCCTACCTGCGAACCTATCTGCACCATCATTGCGTCGGCCATCATAGGAGCAAGTTCGTTCAGGCCTGCCAGATTGCTCCCCCGCTCGTTGACCGTGTCTACCAGGTAGCAGATATTGAAAGGTTTGCCTCCGACGGTTATAGTTTCCCGGTTCGGATACTCGACGTTAAAGTTGCCGTTTGCCATATAGTAATCTAGTTCCCGAAGTGCGGCGTAGGCATTAGCACGTATGGCGTCGCTGGTTACTTGAGCGAAGGCTTGTGGCAGTACCAACATGGCATTGATGAACGAGAACTGTTCGCCTATACCGTTGGCGATGCACAGGTGGCGCACCAGGTAAGCCATATCAATGAAGGTGCCACTGCCGGTACCACCGGACACGGAAGAGATTACCCAGACGTTAATACCTTGAGTGTCTGCTGCCACTAATCCCTCGGTTCCCAGCGGACCTTGAAGGCGAATATTTCTCAGGTTTGTGATGCGGCTTTGTAGAATAGACCTTATGGTCATGAAGTGGTGGAAGAAGGCGAGTCTGCCCAGCGGGCGCACCTGCGAGGCACCGGCCGTAAGGGCGCGCACCGGGAGGTCTGGTGGCAGCCAACTCTTGATTGTGGGCTGGCGGTCTAGATTGGCTTTGATGGCGGGCACGGGCACACCACCAATGTTGACCATCTCCGTACCCTTCTCCAGGCTTACCAGCTCGCCACGGGCATTTGGTACCTGTGTTGGTTCGTCGGCAGTGTCGAACACCAAAAGCTTAACGATATCAAAGATGCGTTCGCCAAATGCGTCCATAAGTCCGGCCTTAAGGCGCACCGCCACCTCATGCCCGGTGCCACCCAAGCCGATGATAAGCGTGGGTCGGAACTGTATGGTGCTGCTGTTATTGGTGGTGCTTGTGCCGGTCATTGTTGCCGTGTCTGCCATTGCATACTCCCCTTTCATTCCAGTGCTCAATTGCCACGCTTGTTATAGTTGCCACTCTGAGAGTGACAAAGCCGCCTCGTTGCTCCTTGTTACTTACGTATTGGGATCGTCATATGTTCCAAAGGTGTCGCTGTTACCGTAGTTGCTGCTACCCGTACCGAACTCGTCATCCACCTGGGTGTTACGGTCTTTCTTGGGGCGCCGCGACGACCTGGGGCTCCCACTCACAATGTATTCCTCATTACCTACCTGGATGCTGTTCCCTTCGCTCAACAGCATGGCCGGGTCACCAGGATTTTGCTCCACTCCATTCAGCAACACTGGGTCGTTCGTGGTGCTGACCACCTGCATCGAAGGCTGACCGCTGGTTGCAGCGGCCGTGAATCTGATACTGGCCCCATTCAGGTCTTTTACCTGCTTAGTACCACTCAGTGGTATCGAGTCGCCGGTGATAGTGTTGAGGGCTACGCCATCCATCCTGCCTATGTTGGTCCCCCTGCGCCACAGGAGGAAGCCCAGGCCCAGCATGCCACTGGCGGCGAATACACCTAGCACCAGACCCCACGGGAACTCAGACGCGGGCGCCTTGGGCTCGGGTATGGAGGTAGCTGTGGGGATGGCTGGCTCCGACGTATCGGTAGGTTCCACGACCACAGTATGGCTGGGAAGCGTGATTGTGACTGTGGGTAGGGTTGTGGGTCCGGTCGTAGCTGTGGCTGGCGGAGGTTGTATCAGGGAGATGCGTGCCTGTGCCGTGTCGGTGGTGCTCTTGCCTCCAACCTTGCTCAACAGCACGACAGTCAGAGTGTAAGTGCCCGAGTCGAGTACAGTATCGGTGCCCGGCTTGCCCAAGAACTCTGCCGGGCTATTTGGGTCGCTCTCGAGGCGGAAGCTCGTAGATTGGCCGCCTCCTTTGTCGAGTTCGACATCCAGCTGTACGCTGTCGCCGGGCGCAAGCGTCAGGGCATTGGTGCCCGTCATCACGCGCGCCCGCACCTGGAAATCGTCGCTGGGCATGTTACTATCGGGTGAGGGTTCCACCAGGGCCACCCACGGTATAAGGCGCACGTCTAATGGTAGCGTGCGCGTGAGTTTACCGGCCTGTATGTTGGTGTTGGGGCAAGCCACAGTGGCCGACGAAGGCCTGTGCAGCTCCGTACCACTAATAGAAGCCGTAAGCGTGTAAGCGCCCGCTACCGTGTTGCCATTATAGAGGCCTTCGTACACGGCACCACTACCTGCCAGATTCAACGTCTGGGCCTGCCCTGGACCGCTTACATCCAGAGACACCGTGGGGTCGAGTTTGACGGTGCCCGGGTTGACGAGTTGTTGGGTATTGGAGTATACGCCCACCATTAACGGCAAGGGCTTGCCTACGGGCCACACCGGGGATGAAGGTTTGTCGAACCTCAATATATAATCACCGCTGGTGATTGTGATAAAGTCGACCTGAGCGTTGGGGATCTCAGGGGCCTGTGCAGACATGCGAATCGTCCAGCAGCCAACCCAGGGGGCGGTCGAGCCGGGGTTGTGCTTAATATGGTATCCCTCGGTGAGGCCGGCATTGGTATGATCCACCGTATCTCCCTGGTCGTTTGCAGAGGCCCGGATTGGCGTAGAGGAGCCGGGGCGAAGCACCTCAACCCGTATTTGCGGGTTGTTCTTGTTGATTGTGATGAGCAACTCGTTGGCGTACTCTTCGACACCGTACACTCCCTCCGTATGGGTCTGGTCCAAGCGCGGCGGATTCGGTCCCGGAGGGGGGTTGCCTAGCAGGCATTGCAAGACTCCCAGCGCATTGTTTCCAAGCACATCCGAGCTGTTGATCTTCCAGAAACCGCAACTGCTGTCCCCGGTGCCCTGCGCAGTGCTGAGATTAGCTGCCACCTGGGTTGCAATATTGGCCCAGAAATCGTAATTTACGTTCTGCGAAGCCGGGTTAGTGCTGAGGATCATGCTAATAAAGCGCGCTTTACGGTTCGTCAGTTGCTCTATCTCCGCGCGGACCTCCGTGTAGAGTGGCTCCCTCACGTTGGGATCCGTGCTCCCGACAGTTTGGAGAGTCTCCGGTACGCCATCACTAATCATAAGTACCACGTTTGTACCTGGGTGGCGCGGATCGCCCGCTTTCGGGGTGCCATCTTCATAGTAGAGGAGCTGGTTCGCGAGCCGCAGGGCATCGCGTGTGTTGGTGTATTGCCGGTTAGTCGCAAGACTATCCCTGATAGTCTTATGACTATCCCAGAGCTTCTTGACGTTCGATTCCAGGTTGGTGGCGGCAGGTTGCAAGTCTACTATGGTGGTTGCCTCTGTACCGAAGGCGATGATGCCCGTGTTGAACCGCGCAGCTCCCCATTCCCCCGACATAGCAGTCAGGAGCGACTGCACGGCCGTGATACGAGCAGGTGCGCTGGTATATAAAGGCAGACCAGTAGCTGCGTCAACGGGGACCGGCTTCCCTACCTCGGGAATCTCCTTATCGGTATCAACCCACATGCTCCCCGACTCGTCGAGCAGTATTACCACATTAAACTGGCGTGGGGAGTTGTTGTCCTGTGCCTGGGCTTGTGGGAGTCGCGAGCCGAGCATAGCTAAGATTATTGCCAACGATATGAGTACAAGTTTATTGGCGAAACGAAATACTCGAAGTCGTCGCGGTGCGGTGATATGCATTGCCCCAGTAAACGGTGCTCTCATACTACTCCCTAGTGATTGCGAAAAAGATGTCCAATCCATGCTCATAGGACTCTGTCTTGCGAGTAGACAATGACCACCCTTGCTGAAGCAAGGGGGTATTAGTGCTGTAGTGATCAGACAATCTCTGGCAAGTACGCCTGCGCTGTCTGCGTGTCGACCCATAGCGTCATAAGACGCTCTCCAACTTCTCCTATGAGAAACAAGAAGTACTGCACTATATATTACACACTATCTTGTTCCATGTCTATAGTTATTCAATCGTTAGTAATAAGGCAGCCCAAATCCCAACCATGTCGCTTTCATAAGCGCTAGCTGCCAGGTCCTATACAGTCGAGGCGGGAGAGGGCGCACCGACGGTGGCTGTTCTAACCAATTCGGCTAGATTTCCCTGCTCAGGCTGGCGATTGAGTACCTCTAGCACCTCACGGGCGCTGTTAGGTCGGTCTTGTGGGTCTTGGGCCAGGCATGCGGCGACCATCTCCTGCACTTCCTTGTTCAGCTGCTCCAGTTGGGCCTCTATAACTGTGCCCTGGGCATGCGAGACCTGTGTGATATGCATCTCGTCGATGTCGCTGATTGGAGTGTTCCCTCTGTGGTCCATCCGTGGTTCACTATTGGCCTGGATCTTCCTACCTGTAAGCATAAGGTGAAGTACCGCACCGAAACTGTACAGGTCGATCTTAGGCGACGCTTTTACTCCTGTAGGCACTTCGGGGGCCATGTAAATGCGCGTGCCCATGCGGGGGGCCGTCTCCTCGAAGCGCACAGCCAACCCAAAGTCCACCAGAAATAGGCGGCCCTGACGGTCGAATAGCATATTACCTGGTTTGACGTCACAGTGCGCCACTCCGCAGTTTTCAAGGTAGATCAAGGCTTCGGCAAGGGCGCGGGCTACGTCGTAAGCGTCGCCCACTGCCAATGGGGTGCTTTGTCCCAAGGCGCGGCTAACCTTGTACAGCGAACAACCATCCACATAGGTCATTACCATATATGGAATACCACCAGCGTGTCGATCGCTATCATGATCTATATAATGCACTATGTTGGCACTTGCGGGGGCATCCTTGCTAATATCCCTTAGTACCTGGATCTCCTGCCACCATCGTTGGCGGAACTCGTTCGCCCCAGGTTGCGCCCAGATGACCTGCTTGGGGACCTTGAGAGCCATCTGTTCAGTGCTGCCTTCGTGCGTCACCAGGAGCACGTCAGCCATGCCACCGTCGTTGATCTTATTGAGCACCTGGTAAAGACCGAACTTACTCGGCAGATGATCGAGGTTGATGCGCAGGCGCAGGGTTGAATCACCCAGGACGATGGTACTGCCCGCCTTGATAGCGATGTTGCCGGCAATCTCCTGGCCATCAACATATATCTTGTTGCGGTTCTTCAGTGGGCGTAGCTCGTACCCGCGCGACACATCGATGTACGCGTGAGGTGCGGAAATAGCATCGTCTTTGAGCACCAGGAACGGCAACGACCTACGACCGAGGAGCCAGCGGTTGGTATCCTTGAGCTTTTGCCGCACGGTGCGGCCGTTTGGGTGGGTGTTCCAGCTGAGGGATTGGCTGGCGGCGTCATAGTGTATATCAACTTCACCCAGGCGCAAGACCTGCCCGGGATCTATTTGCACGTTGATATCGGGGCCGGGCTGTACTCGCACGCCATCCACGAAGGTACCATTGCCACTGTGCAGGTCGGTCACGCTGAGCACACCTTTATTGAGCACCAGCAGCGCATGAGGAGCGGATACGCTTCCCTGGCGCACTTCTACCTGCTCCAGCTTTGCACGGCTGAGTATCGTGCGCCCACGCTCCAGGTATTCCAGAAAGCCCAGCAGGGTGCCGTCGATGCCATCAAGGTAAGGCAAATCACTGGAGTCGGCAGTTGGGGGCACCAGATCAGCATCGCTTGAAGAACGGAGCAGATGGGTATCCTGTATTTCATCGGCTATAGATGACTCGGATAAGCCACTAGTGTTGCCTGGCACTGGCGTGTAATCATAGCTTACAAAGCCCCCAGAGTCCTCAGGGCCGTCCTGTCTGCCCTGCTGAGGGGAGGGTACAGGTCGTTGCGGTTGGCCTTGTGCCGCATTCTGTCGGCCTGGAGAGCCTCCGGGTTGTCGTTGGTTCGCGGGCGGGGCCTGTCCAACTTGGTAACCAGGAGCCATCGGGTTCTGGTTCTGCGGGTAGCCCTGATATGGCGGTTGGGATTGGCCTCCGTAGGGTGCTTGAGCCTGGCCCGGTTGAGGGGGTCGCGCGGGCCCCTGGCCTGTTTGCAGCCCACCCAACAGACCAGGCGGTACAAATGGCAGAGGTTGGGGTTGTGCGGAGTTACTTAGTCCCGGTTGCTGGGAGGGCGAATTGTTCCAGGGTCCAGTAGTCGGATCACTATCAGGGTCAGCCACACCCATACCCTGCCCGGATGCATGCTGGTCAAGCTTGGCAAGGGCGCGCTCCCGCTCCAGGTCTGTGATGCCTTCTCTTGGGGGTGCCTGTACACTCTGGCTGTTGTGCGCGGTTGCCCTACCTCGACCCTGTTCGTGGCTGTTAGGCTGGCCACCTTGTTGCCGTTTGCCCAGCGTGAAAGCTAACACACCTACCAGCGCGAGCGCCAGCACGCCAATAATTATTAGAAGTGTAGTATCGAGTTGGTTGCTACTCACCTCGGTTTTTGCTTCGCTACCAACCGTTATAGTAGGTCCAGCCGTGGCTCCTTGCTCAACTGTAGGTTCCGTAGGAGTATCCGTGGATACTCCAGCCTGGGCTAGTATCTCTGCGGCCCTACTTTCGTCGTAAGAGTGCGATACATCGAAGAATCCATTCAGCGCGGCCGAGTCCAGGTGAGGATTACCCGCGGCCCATACCGCGTACTGGGTGGTGTTGAACGTCTCAGAACCCACCGCCTTCAATTCAACGGCGCTGGCAAGCACGTTACGCACCCGCTCGGGTGCAAGGTCCTGAGCTATCGAATATCCGTCCTGGCCCTCAGCGATGACTTGCATACGCAAGTTGGGCCAGGCAACCGAATTGGGGGTCTGTAACATGTAGCCGAAGAAGCAGGTGTCGAGGGTTTTGTAGGCAGGTACAGTGAAGTACGCCGACGCACTTTCGTAATCGATTAGGCCGCAGATACGGTTGTCGGGGGAGGTAGCTGGGGCGGTCAGGCCCGTGAAGACGAGGCTGGGCAAGTCGGTCCGACCGCCGGGGGGGTTTAGCACGGTGCCCGCCTCGACATTGAGCGTGAGGTCGTTGCTGCTGTTATTCCGTAGTTGGAGAAGTACCAGGGGCTCGGCCCCCTGGCCGCTGACACCCTGTGCAATCAGCCCGACCAAGCTCAACTGACCCTGAGCAGCTATGTGTAGGGGAATAGTGGCTGCCTGGGCGTATGCAGTGGCAAGCGGGGCAAGCAGCCATGTGAGCGCCGTGCAGGCAGCGACAAGCAGGACCGATAGCCGACTAACCTCTAGCGCACATCGGGCGACTCCTGCATCTGCACTCTTTCTGATTTTCAACTTGGGAACCAGCCTTTCCAGATCCGAGAGCAATGACTCCTTAGCCTCTCTATTTCTATAACCAGGGTACTACTGGGCCATTTGAGGTTGCGCGGCCTGTTGCGCATTGAGTTGAGCCAAAGCGTTCTCCAACACGGACACGTCACTATAGAAGGTAAAAAGGACCTGTCCCATCAGCACTTGACTACCGTCCATGAGGACCACCGCATCAGAATGCTCCTGGCCGGGCAACCATTGCGGGATGCGTCCGTCTACCTGTGCAGGGTTCTTCTCGTTGTTGTTGATAAAAAAGAACTTGCCTTCGCTGAGTATGATGCTTGCTTGCTTGCGCCCGATGGTCCTGTACTCCTGGTTCTTGTCAGTGGACGGCTCAAACACAAGGTTGTTGCTCCGGTCGCGGCCCATACTCACGAAGTCGGCGCGTATGGCGAAACGCTCGCCAGTATCGTTGCGCACGAGCACAGCGTTGAGGGGAGCCCGGTCGTGCACCGGGCAGCCCTGCGCAGTGAGAAAGCGCCCGCACTTGTCGCAGACACGCAAGGATGATTTCATGTCGGCATAAGCTTCGGCATAGAGGTTGCGGTTTTCGTCGCTCTGCAGCCTACGCACTCCGTATGCTAGCACTGCCGTGAGGAAAGCTAAGCCTCCGATGATGTAGTAACCGAAGTCCTCGAAGAACCGCGGCCTTGCGAGGGCGGGTCGCGAGTCAAGCCGCCACAGGAGCAGCTCGACGGCAAATACTCCCAAGAACAAGGACAAAAGGGCTGTAAGTATAACCGCAGGCAGCAAAGCCCAGGAGCTGCGACGGAGAATGGCACCCCCGTAAAAGACAAGCATAATGCCCAGCACCAGGAGAAACCATTCGAGGCCGGTGGGAGCCGGATTAGCGGCCGGGGCATACCAGATGGCCTTGATGTCGTTGGGCATCCAAGTGGTGGCGGAGACGCCCAGTACCCAAAGTATGCCTACGCCCATTATCATGATGCCAATAATGGCCAGTAGACTACCCATAATCCTATTCGCTACCACGATCTGCTCCTTCCCGGACCGCTATCTTGCCTGGTCCTTTATCATGTGCTATATATTGCCGCCTCAACGATGGGTAATAAAGGATCACGCGATTAGCATATCTATTTCCTGGATCGATCTTTACCAGTGGCTCGGCGGGGCACGCCAATAAGAATATACTCTTCGTTACCTACTTGCAGGGTAGACTGGTTGTTCAGTTCTACTCGCGGGGCATGCGGTCCGACAGGACAAGTTGTATCATCTACCAGTACATCACTAGTCGAACTAATAACCCTGAGCAACGGATACCCGGAGACGGTATCGGCCAGAAGTTCAATTTGCGCTCCATTGAGCAGCAGTATCTGGCGCCGGCCGCTTAGCTGTATGTTCTGGTTAGCTTGGCCATGTAGCGTGGAGACCAGGTTCAAGCCTATCAGAGAAGCAGGACGACTCCAGTTCCGAAAAACAGCGGTCCCTAGTGCTATTAACAAGGCTGCTATAACTACCACTACACTGTAGGCCATCCACAAAGGTATTGATGTGCCACTTAGCTCAATTGACCCCTGCGCCAGAGCTAGTGCCGCCCCAACCAAGATAGCGCTCACACCCAGGATCCAGAGGATAGGTGCTATTCGTGATTGCCCGCGGCGTCGTACTACATCTGGAGGCAGCTCCTTAGGAATGAAGCGAGGTTTTGGTGCTACACTGATAACGGTTTGCGTCTCTTCCTTCTTCGGGTCCTCCGCCGTAGTTGCGTCCTTCCGGCTTGTGGAGAGGGAGTCCGCCATCTTTGTTTCTACAATTTCTTCAAATAGGCCGCCTGGACGTGGCTCAAGTGCAGAGTAAGTTGGGGCCTTCTGGCTGCGGTGCCCGATACTGTCTGAACCCATGTGATATTTGAAAGCACTAACAAGCTCATCAACTCGGCGTGTGCGGCTCTCACAATCATCTACAAGAGCACTCTCCAGGATCTCTTCCAAATCAGCATGACCTTCAGCCTTGAGGATCAAGCGCAGATCAGTCCAGGCTTCGTGTCTCCGTTGTCCCTTATGATGCCGCCCTGTCAGGCAGAAAAAGCATGTGGCTGCCAGAGAATATACGTCACTGTAGGGTCCTGGGTTGTAGCCAGTACCAAATTGAAGTTCGGGTGCTGAGTAGATTTCAGAGCCGAACACGTATCTGTCTTGAGGCATTGGTATCTGATACTTGCAGGCGGACCCAAAGTCAATCAAGACTGGGGTGGGTTGTTCGGCATGGTTGTTGCTGGATTGGAACATTATGTTGGATGGTTTGACATCGAGGTGCAGCCAACCTTTTTTATGAAGTAGGTCCAGTGATTGTCCCACCTGGTGCATATATGATAGTGCCTCACTAACTTTGAGCCGCCCATGCGAAGAAATTCGCACGCGCATATCCATGTTTTGGCCGGACAGGTGCTCCATAATAATGTAGCCGGTGTTGTTGGCTTCGAAATGCTCAATCACATACACGACATTCGGACTGTTATTGCGTAATTGGACAAGTATCTGGCCTTCCTGAAGGAAGCGGTCTACTACTTTGTTCCAATCCTTCTTATGCTTGTCGGGAGGTACGACGTGGTAAGCTTTGTCCAGTTGCACTACCCCACCGCCAAAACCACGCACACGGCGTTTTTCGATCTCTCGTTGAGCGCCCTTGGGATAGAACTCTTTCACAACCACTAGCCCATTGGTCCTATCTAGGGCTTCATATGTGATTGCTTGCCCTCCAGCGCCAATGACCTCCCCAATGAGGTATGCCCCATTCAACATCGAGTACGGTTTGGGGTCTAGCCCCCTGAAGGGCGGTATTGGAGTTTTGACTACTAAAGTCTGATTACGCATGACCTTCTCCAAGGATAGGGTTCTTCTGCCCATAGATGCATCAAGCTTACGAAAGCATGCTATCTGGATATCTTGGCTAAATTACTCAATATTGTTTGCCCCAAGGCGTCTCCATTGCTTAAGACCTTGAAAGCGGTAATAAAGAGACAAAGGGCCACTAACAATTAGACCAATCACACATATCGTGATCGCCAACAGTGCCCGATCGGGTATTATTATCGATTCGTTGGTAGAGAGATTTACAACGACGCCCAGGATTCCGCCGGAGCACACGCCCGCAACTAAGTCCCAGAAGGTCCTTCTAAAGGCTGTTCGCCACAGGTTCTCCAAATGGTGCCACGGAACTATTGCAGTACCATCCGGCAAATACGTTACATCATCGTTCTGGACGATAAGCTGTTTGATGGGCACCCAGCCTGAGGACAGCTTTTTCATCGCCTTTAGATCTTTGCTTGGGTTCGTGGCCGCATCAGGATGGTCAGGCATTGCAGATGGGGTCTGGGCCGGGCCAGCCGAATGAGCCGGGTGCGCTACTTGACCATCATGAATACTTGGCTCCTGTTGAAATACCGCGCTGGGCTCTCCATATACGCCCTTCCGGTGAAGTAGCCTAATTTCATCCCCATCTCTGACTTGCGCTTCGCTAAGACTCTCGTTCAGGTCCAGTACCTTGTTGCTGGTGATGTGGTGCATTTTATATTCAGATGCACCTCCCGGCGCGCCTAACGCAGATACGAGGTACGGAATGAGATACTTGCTCGGTATGCGGCGGTCTGCCTCGAACTGTACTCTCCTCTGCTGTGACGAGTCGTTCGGGTCTTTTACGCTCACGGTAATTGTACCGGCCATACTATCTAGTCCTCTCCCTAGTTAAGCACCCGGCTTCAAGTAACTGCACATCCGGCCGCCATTACTGCACCCTCAGCGCGTCAATTCTCCGCTAGCGTTGGGTTGCGTTCTTCAGCCACTGCCCCAGCGGCGTGAGGGTAATTGCTTCGCCGTTCTTTGTTATGGCGAACCTTTCGTAAACAGCCGTGTCTTTGCTTCTGGTCATGCCCTGGAAGCGGCCTACTATATTGTTGAATTCACTTCCGGGCTGCGAAATCCGGTTCAAAACGTCTTGGGCCTGGACACCTAGGCCGCTGGTGTCTAAGCCCGTGCAACCCTCAACAGCTCCGCAGAAGTCGGTGGAGTACTGCTTTACCATCAGGCTGCCTATATTGAGAAGGTCGCAGTCTCCCAGATTCAAGCTATTATCAGTCTTGGGTGGTTGGATGTTGCTGCACGCTACTACTCCAGTGCTGAAGAACTGCACGCGCAAGTCTGATAGCGGCCAACCCTTATTAGACTGCAGGCGCTTCATATAGTCAGTCAGCAACAATTGATCGTCGGCAGAGGCTACCAGGTTCTTGAACTGGTCAAAGTCCATAACCCTGGAAGTGGGATCGCCTAACAACTGCCCTTGTAAGCCAAAAGCATTGACAAAAGTGCCGGTCAGCGGACCCGCTGCCTTGTTGAAATATACCGAGTTGTCTTCTTCACTTGACATGTTGGTGGTCCAGAACAGGTAAATGTCCCCCAACACCCAATAGCCGTTTAGAAACTGGTAGGGGGGCGTGTTCCTAAGAGTGCGATACCCGCCACAAGACGTTTGGGGTATACACTCTGCCCACTGCTCAGGCAACTCGCCTGTCGCGGTAGGAAGTTGCGGGGCGAGCAGGGGATGGGTCGTTGGCGTCGGTTTAAGAGGCTGCGTGGTAGGGATCACGGTAACAGTGTCTATAACCCTGGTGTTTACTGGGGTTGCGGCCCCTGTTGTGGGGGTGTCAGGCATGGGTGTACGCGTAGGCGCGCCAGTGGGCTGAGTAGACGCCTCAATAATCGCTACTGCGGTTATAGTGACAGCTAAATGTGCCTCGGCCGTGCGTGTTTGCTCCATTACGAGGACGGCCGGGCCGGTAAACGTGGGCACCACCGAAGTACCGGGGGTGGAGTTTGCCGGGGGTTGTTGCTGGCGGCCCTGAAGTGCCATGCCGGCAGTAGTACCCAGCAGGAGGACAAGTACCCCTACCACAGCAGCAAGCATCAGCCCACTCGGCAGGGCACGCTGCACAGCGCGCTCTTGCTGAGTGATACGCTGCTGTTTGCGCTGCCTGACATCACGACTCTCGTCATACTCGTCGTCCACCAGGCCGGTAGGGTCACCCGCGCTCACATCGAGGTCGGTGTCGAGGCCGGTGTTGTAATCCTCGGACGCCAGACTGTAACCGGCGCGCAGGTTCGATGATGGGACATCAGAGTCGTAATTGGCACCCGCAGTTCCATCACCCCCCTGTATCCTCGACCGAGGTGACCGGTATCCTAAAGCCTGGCCCGGGCGGGTAAGGGCGCCACCCTGGCCTGATAAGTCCTGTCCAGGCTGAGCAGGCAAAACGCGTTGGCGAAGCGCTTCTAAATATTCAGGACTAAGTTCCTTGGTCGGCTCGTTCGGAGATTGCGGTTGCGGTCCGGCTGTTTGCCCAGAGGCCTGTAAGTTTCGGTCCTGCTGTCTGGTGGTTGTCTCCTGGCTGGCATCGGAAGGGTTGCTCCCCTGGCTGGGGGCCTGCTGAAAATGAGAGCGCTCCGTATCGTCGGGATAAACAGCCGGTCCACCTTCTGGGGGTACCGCGACCCTGTTGGTGTGGGTTGTGGATGGGCCACCCAAGAGGGCACCCGGTGGAGGAGTGGCATAAGCAGTAGACTCGCTGTCCTCATCCTGGGACAAGTACCTGGGCACGACACGCGGTGGGGCCGCGTCATTAGGACGCATGTTGATTTGTTCTGCCCCGAGCATATCCTTTACAGGCGTACCAGCCAAAGGAACAACGGCGGGAATGGGTGTTGCGGCTGCCGTGGTAGGAGGGGGGACTGAGTAAGACTGAGATGGTGCCAAGATCGCCGCGTCGCCATGCTCGCTAAAGGCGGTGGGCGAAGCTGCCACCAGCGGATTCTCTCTGTATACTCCTTCGAGCCGTTCGTCGTCAGGGGCGTACTGGGTCGGGTAAGGAATGAAGGACGACTCCTCTGATGCTACTATCCGCTGTACTTCCGGGGGCATGTAGTTGGTTGCCACTGTGGCTTCTTGCTTGTCTATCGAGGACAGACGCTGTTGCATGGCTAAGATAGTAGTAGCGTCAATGATGAACAGGCTGATGTTATCTCTACCGCCGCGTCGATTTGCTTGTGCTACCAATTCAGCGGCGATATCGGTCATAGTCAGATCGGTGCGCGCCAGTTGCTCTCGTATGGAGTCGGTGGGCAAGGCGTCCCAGAGGCCATCACTACACACCAGAATCCTGTCACCAGAATAGATTTCCATAGTGAGCACACTGGGTTCAACGTTCTCCGCCATGCCGAGGGCGCGGGTAATCTGGTGGCGGTTCTTGTTGGTCGCTAGCTCTTCGGCGGTTATGGCTCCACTCTCGACGAGCTTCTGGCCGTACTCCATTGCCCAGGAGTGATCGGAGGTCCACTGCTCAAGGGTCTGGCCTCGCAGGCAATAGATACGACTATCGCCCACCCAAGCAACTACCGCTTTGTTGGAACGCACGGCCAGGCAGGCACAGGTTGTCGCCATGTCGCTACCATTGCTAAGGGCAAACACCTCCCGGTTGGCGACGCGTATCATACGCGTAAGTAGATCGGCTATATCGCTGGTGCTGGCAACGCGACTGTTGTACTCTTCCACTATGGTTCGCGCAGCAGCATAGCTTGCGGCGGCACCACCTGTTCCGCCACCGACGCCGTCCGCTACTATGAAAAGGTATCCCTCGGCTACGCTGCCATATTGTGGGTTCCCAGGCGTCCACCAGGCCAGGCTGTCTTGCTGGTCGGGCTTACGTCTTCCTGGGTTTATAGCCCCAGCCCAACCAAGCTCGTTTCTACCAACAAGCATGGTGGTTCGTTCTTGGGGCTGGATGGGCAGGTGCTCTCGTTTCATCATTTAACTTATCACTTCTAAAACCGCTAAATGCGTCTCTGGCCAGCTATTTATCAGATTCCACTCGGGAGTCCAACAGAGCAAATGCGTTCATCGCCCTCACATACCACTCCTCGCCCCGTCTCACCGCAGCTATCTCCGCAGTGAAGCCTTTGCGATATACAATCTCGCCAAGTCCTGACGTCACTGTATATTCTAGGTGGCCAGTTGTTAGGATTATGGTCACGTTACCTTCCGTTGCCCCTTCGGTGTAACTCGTGTCCTTCACTTTCACACCGACCACGCCCACTGCACCGATCATAAAGTCGGTGAGTACGCCGCTGATGTCCCCGCGCATTTCGGGATCGATAGTGGCGCTGATTTTATCTTTGTCACCCGTGTTTAGTGCGGCAACAAACCGCTCCACGGCCTGAGTTGGGCTGTTCCTGGAAATTATTGTCGGCAGCTGGGTGGCGGCGACGAAGAGTAGCACGATAATCGAGAAGACCAGTACTACCACAGCCAGGGTGAGCAGGAGAGGTTCCGTGGTCTTTAGCAACCAGGCGACTCTGTTGCGCTTGCGGGTTACCGGTTCGAGGCCGGTGGGCAGCGAGAATGGGTCCGACTGATCGGCGGCTATCGGTTCGCTGTCGCCCGGCACCGAAAAGGACGGAGCCACGGGTACGGAGGGTCCGGCAAAGCTTAGTAGTCCAGGGGAGAGGTCATCTCCTTCGGCGGTAGTTGTGAAGGTTAAGGGATCAAAGTCGTTAAGCGTCTTGTGTTTCGCCAATTGTGATACTCTCCACGGGCTACTGAGAACTCTACGATAGGTCAAGTCTTACCAGCAGATGATTAACGCGAAGATTGCTGCTTCAAGATAGCGTGTTGAGCAATGCCGAGGCGACATGTCACACCCTACATGAACAGCAGCATCCCGGTCGAGGGGAAGGACCTGCCCAGCCTCGGCATAGGCTAAGCCTCTGAGGCAGGTGGCGAACAAGACGCTACTGCGATAATAACATAGACAATTGACTTTCGCAAGACTTTCGGTGTCGGTAAGGTTAAAGGCTGAGGTAGCGAGACTCCGCTCTTAGAATGCACACACGTCATGAGGATTAGCTATATTGCTCTAGAAGCGGTATAAGGTTGTGGAAAGTGCTAGGGCTAATCTGCAAACGCAACACGGGGTGGTTGAAACCGCGTGCTACATCTACAAAGCCGGCCTACGCCGACTACCTAATGCCTTGAGCGGTTCCCGTAGCTGGACTTCGTAGGAAAGTTCATAGGGGTAGCCTGAAGATAAAGCAGCGGGGGTGTAGTTTCCGGTTAGGCCCTAGCGC
>JALZHG010000003.1:83166-90760 GCA_030914045.1 Chloroflexota bacterium
ACCCTGGGCACGTTCGAGCGTCTGCGCCCGGAACCGCCTACCCCGTGTACGCAGTTTGTCAGGCATCTACACACAAGACGTACTGGAACCAATACTTTCATGGCAGGCGAGCCAAAGGTACAATGCTACTGGGCTACTGGGCTACTGGCTGCCCTCAACAGCCTCACAGCACGTCGAAGTTGTTCGTGCATCATACCTGTTTGCATACTCAGCTTGGGAAATTGCTGTGCCAGACGCGCATCAACTGGTCCAGGTAATGAGTGCGGCCCTGCCGGATCACATACAAGCGGACATAGTAGCTTACGGCACTCGGCTCGCAGTACTTCTTGCACCAATCGCCCACTTTCAGTTCCTGGTTCTTATGGCGCACTCTTCCTTGTGGAAGGATATCGCACGAGTGCAGGTGATCGTGAGCGGTGAAATACAATTTTTCTCCAATAGACACCCGGTTCCTGGCTAGCAGTGCGCTCAACCCCGGCAGTATGCCTCTAGGAACGATCAGCTTGCCATTCTGGACGCTGGCTGTCAGGCTTTGACTACGCACCAGCTCATCTTCCAGCGCGGACCGTAGTTCCTCCAGGGTGCGCTCAACCCCCAGGTGGTTGGTGCGAAGGTGGGCGTATATATTGATCGTTGTCCAGCCCGTGGCAAGCTTGCCGAACTCAGTGTATGTAAGGATATGGCCCTTGTACGTTACTCGCTCTCCATCCAGCACTTCGGCCAGGTGGACGCCCTGAAGGGTTCGCAGCAGCAGTTTCTTGCCCTCGTAAAGCAACCCCAGATCCCAAAGTTCGACCGTGGTAATCTTGGTTGGGCCAGCGGGTAGTATCATGAAACCGCGCTGCCCCGCCTCTTCGCTAGGGCTGGTCTCATGCCAGAGGGTTTCCGTGATCTCTGTCTGCTCGCGGTCATCCTCAAAGAGAGAACTGGTACGTTGCGCTCGCTGCTCGTAGAGCTGCTTTGCAAGTTCGCTTTCGCGCTGGGCTTTGGCTTTATCCGGCTGTGCGGCGGGAGTTGGTGTTTTCCTGAGCGCCCCGGCTGCCGCTACGGAATGGACTGAAGCCTCAGCCGGGGCGCTAATCGGGTCGAGCTTGCCCATGAATTCCAAAAAAAGACGTATGTGTCTCTCTTCTTCATCTAGAGTCTGCTTCAGTACCTCCTCATCAACCGAGAGGTATTCTTCGGTGGACTCGAAGACGACGACACCCAGCTTCTCGCTGCCATTCTGGTTGTTGATAGCGTAGGCGGCATAGCTACGTGTCGGCATTTTCAATTTCCCCAAAGTCTCCTTACTCATGCCAAGGCTGTTCTGCTCTATCTCGTACTTCTCGGGTTGCGCTGCCTTGTCGGGGAGTCCCTCGTGCACGTACTTACCGTAGTTGAGAGCCTTGCTCACACAACCTTCACTTGCCGAGATCTCATGCCTGCCTGTCCGATTGTATTCGGTGTGGGAAGAGTAACGAGCACGCATCCTGATGATATTGTATTGCGCCGAGAATTCGTAGACGCTAATGCGTTCCGTGTGGCTCAACCCCAGGCGAGTGGCTAGGAAATGAAGCTGGCCGCGGAATAAATTGCCGTATTCGACGTGCGCCCTCTCCAGTCGCTTGTCAGCCTCCTTGAGCTTATCCACTGCGGGTATCTCGTGGATCTTGAGGGCACTGTCAACCAGAGCAAACCCAGCAAAGGCCAGGAACCCAACGCTATGTAATGATAGTAGACTCTTGAAGGCGTCCTGGCTTATGCCGAGCAAGGTGCTGGTGGTGACTAGGCCGAGGTCGGCCACCACGCCACGCAAGCCATACCAATGATTACGGATCCAGTCGAGGGTGCCACTGACAGGCGACGAGTGCAGATCATGCTTGTGCTGTGTTGTCATGGTTTCGCTACAAATCGGGTGCCCACCCAGTAGATCAACGAGCCGTAGTTATGAAACGGAGCAGTTAGGCTAAACAGAAAACGTCGCCTGCTTTAGTATCAGGCGTTTCGTTGCCAATAATATGGCAGAGTATAGGCTTTGTCAAGACTTCATTGACACAATAATATTATGTTACGTCTATTATCTCTGGGGCAAAGCTATTCTGTCTGGTCTTGGCTTATTGTCTTAAGCTGCTCTTTCCTTCGTTTCGAGGCAATAATATCTTGACTGAGCGGTTACTGTGGGGTATTCTGAAGCCTTATAAACTGGCTGGCTATCTTCTGCTGGTAACGTTTGAGCCTTACCTGATTAGACAGCCAGGTTCAAAGTACTTGGAGAGTGCTTGGAGAGTGCTTGGAATGTTCAGTTCGTAGCCAATCATGTATGAGAAGCTCTTGTGTACCGTTACCGCCTCCCTGAGGGTAGCTTGGGCAACCTGGTTCACGGACCCTGACCAAAGGCAGCGATGTAGTTGGGCCTGGTTGCCACTCGTAAGGCCGATGTGGCAGCGTGCGAACATAGTCAAGGAAATCCGCAATGAACCCAGCATCTGATTCTGACAACGGGAGTCTTGCTCCCACCGTGAAACTACAAGATAGATATACGATTGTGCGCAGACTGCCTTCCGGCGGCTTTGGGCGCACTTATGAAGCTGACGATGTGCTCCTGGACCGCAAGGTAGCTATCAAGGAGCTTTTCACAGACAAATGCGTGCGTGCCGAGGATGGTCTGCACGTCAATCTGACACTGGATTCCTTCGAAGAGGCGTGGGAAGCGCAGATTGGTTACTTCCTACAAGAGGCGAGGGACCTGGCACGTGCCAAGGGAGATAACATCGTCGATGTCTATGACCACTTCGAAGCCAACGGCACGGCTTACATGGTCATGGAGTATATAGATGGCGAGGACCTCTACCTATATCTGAAAAATCTTGGCAGCAGCCTGGAACCTCGTGCCGCGCTACGGCACATCACCAGTGTGGCAGCCGCGGTCCACAGGCTGCACAAGCGGGCGAAGCTGGTGCATTGCGACATCAAACCAAACAATATCATGATTACCTCAGCAGACGGTAGCTTTGAGGGCGAGCCTATTCTGATCGATTTCGGCACAGTGCGGCGGTTGGACCACAACCACCAGCTAGAGATGGCGCACCAACGCGCAGAGGGCACGCCGGGCTTTGCTCCGCCCGAATTATTCGCAGGCGCAGCTGTTGGCCCATATACCGACGTGTACAGTCTGGCGGCTACGCTTTATTATATGCTCACCCGCCGAGTCCTAACCTCCGACCGACAGCGTGACCTGATGCGCGTTGAAGAACGCCTACGTCTTCTGCTAACAACTGCTCTGGAGCCTGACCCCCACCGCCGGACGCCAGATGCGCGTACTTTCGCCAAGAACCTGGAAATTATCTACGACCTCAAGCACGTTGAGGAAGAGATCACACCTCAACCCGAATCGGGCCCGGATATCATTGGCCCGACGCTCCCCGCGAAGTTGTGGAAGTTCACCCCTGTGCCCGAGCGGGAGCAGGAGCAGGTACTCGCGAGCCTTAGCACAGCCGTCCGCCGACAAAACCTTGACAAGAGGCAACTGGAGCTTTTGCTTTCGACGCCTTCGCTGGCGGCCGCAGTGCTGGAGCTAGATGGTGGCCCTACGGCTGTCTTGCGCGCTGTGGTAGCCTTGCCCAGCATAGCACGTGGGGACTGTGCCTGGACAATCTCGCACCTGCGAGAAGTCGCGGCCAGTGGCGACATACACGCTCTCGCGCAACGGCTGGACGACCTCGTGGAGCGCGCACAGGTTGAGGCGTCCGATAGGCTCAAGACGGACGAGATCTCTGCTGCCAGCGCATTGGTGGAGACTGTAGCCGCACCCCTCCTCGGCCTCAACGTGTCGATAAGCTGGGGGCTAATGCCCACAATTTTAACTAAACTGGCGAATGGCAGAGTAGACACCGCCTACAGTTGGCCCGTACGCCGTTTCTTGCTGACAAAGTGGATAGAGCTGTCCGAATCTGGTACGGACCACGCACTGAGTGAAAGTGCCATGAGCTTATGGTTAAGCATGTCGTGGGAAGAGTTAGACTCCCTACTACGTTCGCTCGAAGTACAGAAGCACTGGAAATTGCGGGCAATAAGACGCGTGCTTGAGGAGGCAAACCGCTTTGGCAAACGTGCGGCTACGCCCCAAGCGATGGCAGTCGTACAAAATCATGGCACGCTCTTCGCGCAAGCCCTCGCCGATGCTGCCCGTGAGGAGCGGTGGGAGGATGTAGTAGTCTCCTACAGCAAGTTAGTGTCCTGGGGCTACGAAGGCCGGATAGCTTTGCTTTACGACCTCCTCGATGCCGCCCCAACCAATGCCCGGTACACTGAGAGCTTGCTCAGGGAGGCCCGCCTTGACATTGACGAGCAAAAGGTTGTGCTCTGCAATTATGGCGGCAGACATCTTAAACGGCTGCTGCAAGGCCTGGACGCCAATACGCGGCCGCAACTCATGATGATGGCCCGTAACTTCATCAGGTCTCTGGAACTGAAGGATTGCAACTGCCCCCAGGCGAGCACGTTGATGGAAGCTCTGCCACAGGACCTGGGCGCGCAGTTGCGGACGTGGTGCATCATAGCCAGGTTCGCGGAGCGCGGCATCCTGTCTAGAGCCGCCGTTCAGGAGATGGCCCTCGCGCTAGCAGAACTGTCTGGCCTCTCTCCCGCAGTGAAGAAAAGGGCCGTTAGCCAGTTGCTGCCGATCCTGGGGCAGCGCGTACGCGATGACGCCACGCTGCAAGTGGTGCTGGATTATGCGGGTCAGGCATTGGTCGGTTCATCCGAGCAGTTGTACGCTAGCATGTTCGCGAGCGCAAAAGTGCAGTACAAGGCGAGCCATGATCCCCAGGTGCTAGCTCCTTACCTGAGGCTGGCAATGCGTCAGCAACCAGGCAAAACCGAGCAGAGTCGCATTGCCGATTTGCTTAAGGAAATGACGCCTGAGGAATTATCAAAGCTCAACATGGAGGTCGCCACGTGGCCTGAGGTGTCCCGCCGCGAATGGGTAGCCTACTTGCAGTCCGCTGTCAAGCAAAACCCACCCCATACCCCACCAGGCAACAAGCGGGGAAGGGGACGGCGAAAGCGTAGCGATGCTCTTATGTACTTCGCGACTCTAATGCTCATAGTCGTGATTTTGATAGTTGCCTACATGGTAGCTGAGCAACTACTACTCCACCCAGCGTCTAGATAGAAAGACATTTAGTATTGTGTATAACATTTTAATAGTCTATAATAGTTGCGCAGTAATGGACCATATTACTGTCAGGCTATACGAGTGGCCTGTTGTACTATTGTAGCAGATAGCGGCTTCGGGATTGCTCAGTTATCTGGTTTCCCAAAGTGGCCGTCTGATGGGTGGGGAGAACGTACACATAAGAGCAGCAGAGCAGCAAGTTCTTTCAGTTGCTGTTCTTATGTGTACGCTTGGACTCTTCGCCTCTTGAACTATTGAATTGGCTTTACCTGGAGATCGATGCTCAATGGTTAGAATCAGACCCCTCGGCAAAGTAATCTGTTTCAATTGCTGGGAGCGCTTCCACATAGCTGATTGCCGCATCGTGAGTGCCCTTGAAGGTAATACTGTGCTGGAGGAGGCTCCTAAGGGCGTGCGAAGATTGTTGCGTCGCATGTGGGTGCGTCCCATATCGGGCACAGCTTATATCGACCGGCGCGCACGCCGCCAGTGTCCCAGGTGCGAAGCGCTACTTCCGCGGAACGTCGACTACATGCAGCCGCAAGTTATAGGGCTGGTAGGAGCTTCGGCCAGCGGCAAAAGCCATTATATAGCCTCCCTTGTGCAGGAACTGAAGCGCGGGGACGTACTCAGCCAGATTGGGTGCACCCAGTTCTCGCCACTTGACCAGGATGTAGAAGACGACTACAAGACAAAATACTACGACCCGCTGTTTGTTCGGAAAGAGGCCCTTCAGGTTACGGCACCCGCTGTGCCTATCATGCGCAACCGGCCCCTTATCTACGAGATGATTTTCGAGAAAAAGGGCTGGTTACCGCTCAAGTTGCAACAACGGGTCAACCTAGTATTGTTCGACGCCTCAGGTGAAGACCTGGGAGATGAAAAGAAGTTGCTGGAGTTTCATCGTTACGTTCTTAATGCTTCGGCTCTCATCTTCATGGTAGACCCGCAAGCCTTGACCAGCTTCACAAAGGAGTTGCTCCCACACCTGCGGGCTAAAGAGGTTGAGGAGCAACTCCAGGCGAGGCAAGGCTCCCCGCAGGACGCCTTTGACGTGCTGAACCGAATCCGCAGGGTCTACCAGCAAAATAACGGTATCGTCACCGGTAGGCGGATGAGCTTGCCTATAGTCATGACATTAAGTAAGTCGGACCTACTGCGATTCGGGATGGAAGGTCTAGGGCTGAACAAGGTGTTCTGGAGGCGGCCTGATTACAGCCAGGGCTTCAAGTCGGACGAGTTCAACAGGGTAGATCAGGAAGTGCGCGATATACTGAACGGTTTCATGGGGCCGGCTTTTGTCGACTCGTGCACGCACTCGTTCCCCAACCTGGCATTCAGCGCCGTATCTGCCACGGGCATGGCACCGGACAAGGACCAGCGGTACCGTGATGTCAAGCCAATCCGTTGCCTCGATCCACTCTTGTGGATATTGTGGAAGCTTGGCTACATTCGACCAACCCATTCGACAAAACAGACTCCTGAAACGCAGCCGACCTCCACGACACAACACGCTGCCCAGGCAGCCGGGTGGCCCCGGGACGGTGCGTTCAACAGGGCAACTGAGCGAGAAGGGTAGGTGAGGGCGTGTGACAGCGCGAAGGGGAGCGACCGCAGGATGACAACAGAGATGCAAGACACTCCTGGTGTAGAGCACGCTATTGACCAGCTTTGGTACACATCCTCCTCCTTCGGACTGCGGGGGAACATGGGGTTTCAGGTACGCGCAGCATCTCGTGGTTTGCTGGACAAGGACAGCTTTCGCTTTGAGCGAATATCGGGGTTGCTCTACTATTACCTGCCACAAGGGTCCTCACCATATGACACAAAGCCCGAAGAAGCCCCCGTGTGCTTGCTGTTCACCCAGTTGGGCGGCGAAAAGTTACTGGCCCACAAAGTCTACGCCGGCAAAGACCCAATAGGGCGGCCCGGCAACTTTTTTGTGCACTTGCTAGCGGGTCTTCCACATGATTTCTCCGCGCGTCAGGCTATAGGCTTGTGGGGCGCGCTCGATTTTTGGCGACAGTCCGAGGGTGACTTTGAACGCGATGCCCTGGAACTCGACCCGGTGCCTTACAGCACTCTTGCCAAACCGAATAAGCAGCTGTTCAGCCCCGACCACCCCGGTGTGTACGCTTGCCCTCTTGGTAATTTCGGAGACTATCTGGCCTACGCTATTCGTGCGTACTTATCGCTAGGTGCGGGCCAGAGTTTGTTTATAGCCGCCCCGTCCGAAACGGTAGCTGCTTTGATCATGGGCATTGTTGAAGCCGTGCCGGACCAATTACTTAACAATGCGACCTTCAGCACCTACGAGCAGGATGTCATCCACATCAGCAACACGACAATTGTGGGTACATGCGTACTCGATAACACCCAGGCTTTTGACCTACCTGCTGCCTGCGATGGTGAGGCTGGGCGGATGCTCAATTGCTA
>JALZHG010000003.1:90770-109337 GCA_030914045.1 Chloroflexota bacterium
GGAAAGAGGTCCGAGTTGCCGCAAAGTGGGGCGTTGACCGGCTATGCGCAGTTCGCCGCCGAATGTCTGGTCAGTGGCAATAACGAGCAGTTACACGCCTTCCTGGAGCAAGGCGGGATTGTGGACCTGCTTTCTCTCATGTCCATATTCAAGCTGTACCAGCTGCACAGGGAGGGGATAAATGGCCTTGAACTAAGTGGGCAGGACATTAGCTACCTGCTTAATTCGCCCGTGCTGGCCCGCAGCTATCTGGCGGGCGAGAATGCCCAACTCGTTTATGAGGCCATCCTGGGTTTGGCGCTTGATGATGCAGGCTGGTACAAGATTGGACAGCCGTCGCTAATCACCTTACGTCAGCAAGCGGAAAGCGATCCCTCTCTTAAAAGCAGCTTGGATGGGTTGGCGCAACATGCTCTTTTAGCGTTCAATCAGGCGTGGGCAAAGAGCGATGTCCCGGCTATGAGCCGCCTGTTAGATGGCGTAATTGCCAGCTTGGACGAATCGCTGGCCCTCGATATATGGCAGCATATATTCTCCGAGTGTGTTTCCAGGGGACCGAGCAGGCGCTATTCAGTCGATCAGTGGCTGTGGTTTTTACAAGGTTGGGCAAGGTTGCCGGAAGCTACGGGTGACCAGCAGCCGATAGTTGGCGAGCTTCTGCCGTGGCTGAATTTGCCCTGGTCGGCTCTCGGTGAGTTCCTGAAGCTTTCAATGCCGCAGAGGTGGAGGAAACAGGCTGTGTACCACGTCATTCAGCGTGCCGGGTCTGGAAGCGTTGATGAGCAGCCTATTTCCGAAGTGGTGGCTCAGAACCACAAGCTATTTGAGGAAGTGTTTGAGCACTACGCCAGTAGCGGCGCGCACATCCGGGCGTCCAACAAGATTTTCGCCAAGCTGGTGGACCTGCACTACGAAGGCAAAATGCCCTTGCTAAGGGCCATCTTGCAGGGTCTATTGACAAGGAGCGCACAGAAGTTAGACGATGGGACGTTGCAACATTGGACGCGCAACCTCCTGAACAACGCCCGACTCTCTCCAGCGGAGTTGTCGGAGTTTCTTGAAAGTGATATCGGTCAGGTACTACAGGACCTCTTGCCATCGGCCATCTATAATGAGTACCTTCGTAAATACGTGGCGGAGCTGGGCCCCGAGGACCTGCAACGTGCTCGTTGCTTAAGCCTGCTTGGACGATTGGACCGCAGCGGGGGTTCTCGTGATGGTGAGCCTCTGGGGCTTATAGAAGGTTGGCGCGCGGTCGCAGATGTGTTACAGGGGGCCCGTACCATAGTGCAGAAGCGTCGAGAGAAGGACCTGGTGTACGCCGCGCGCTTCATGCCAAAGATTATGCGGCCGGAAGTGCGGCAGCAGACCCACGATGCGCTTATTGCGGCTCTCGTGCGGGCAGTCGCCGCCAAGGACGATGTAGTATGGATCGTGCGCCAGGCAGGTAGGAGTATGGGCGGCGAGTCGCAACTACTGGCCGAGATGACCGCAGCCGCAGAAGCGGCGGTCAGTGACGACAAACATTATGTGAGCGCGATGCTGATTTATTTGGAGCTTGCTTGCAGCGTAGAGCTTTCCGACCCTGCAAGGTCACGCATAGAAAGGATAATCCAGAATATGTCACAACCCGTATTCAATGAGCTGTGGCAGCGCGCTGAGAACGGCTGGAGTCAACATGCGGTACGCCAGCTGGCTTCAGAGCGGAAACGGTTGCGCCGTTCCGTAACCGGGTTCTCAACCTTTCTGAAGAAACATTAGCTCCAGACTGTAAAGCATGATATCTGAAGTAATCCAACCTGCACCCCGGAGCCACACATGCTTGAAGACACAGGTATACAACAACGACTAAGCACAATAGCGGAACGCATTGATCCCATAGACCCGAATGCGAGTTCGCGCCTGCGAGACCTACGCGACTCACTCGATCCCGGCCAGCATAGCGCCTGGGTCTATGCGGATGTCTTCAAGATCATCGACCCCGAGACTATAGCAGACGAGGCGACTAAGCAGACTGGAGCTGATCGTCTGGTGGGAATCCTTGAATGGATACGCAACGGCTTCGTCCTCCTACCCCTTATCCTTACATGGCTTGGCATCTCCGATGCCGTGTCCCACTATCATGCTTACCTAACCCAGTATCCAGACGAGATGAAGGTGCCTTTCCTTCAGCTTTGGGAAAATGGCTTTGCTAAACCTGGCTCGAATGACTCCGGGCTATGGCTAACGCTCAGCCGCCTTGCGCTGATCGACTTTCTGCTTCTGTTTGCGCTGTTTATACTCACCCTTGTCGTTCATGGTCAGGCGAACATACTGGCAATGCGTAGAATGCGGGAAGAACAGGAGTTGAAGCAGGAGATCAGTCACGCACTGGCTGACGCATCGCTGGCCCTGGCTCGTAAGCGCGAGCAGCAGAAGGACCCCCAGACTCTTATGGACCAGTTCCAGGTCACTGCCAACCAGCTCATTAGCCAGATAGCGGCCGAACGAGAGGATCTGAACCGGCTCGGTGAGAGGCGAGAAGACGAGGTAAACAGCCTCTCTCTATTCACTCCCAGCCTCGAAAGAAGCACACAGGAGATGGTAGCTGCCGCGGAAACGATGCGGGCCGCCCAGCAGGAACACGCACAGATAGTGAGTGAGTCGTTACAAGCCATGCGCGATGGGCAGATCATGCTCACCACTGCCACCCGTGAGACACAGCAGACCATTGCCAGCGCTCTGATGCAGTCGCAACAAGCCATGTCACAGGAGCTAAATCAGGCTCAGCAGGCGTTTGTGGGTGCCGCACGCACTTCAACCGAGCAGGCGGTTGCCGCAGTGCAACGCGTTCAACAGGAACTGCTCATAAATATGCGACAATTGCACCAGGAACTGATATCGGACCTTCGCGATTCGCAAACTAATCTGGTGGGCCAGGTAGAGCTATCGCAACAGACTGTGTTGCGGGAGTTAGCTCATGGGCAGGAGAGCCTGCACTCCAGCATACAGGCGCTGTCGGCTCCTATGCAATCGTTCGCGGAGCAGCAGGGGCAGTTGCTCGCTTCCAACCAAGAGGCCACCCGGCAGCTTAGTGTCCTGACTGGCGAGCAGCGCCAGTGGAGCGAGCAGTTGCAGGAGGCCATGCAATCTATATCACAGGCTGTAGAAGTGCTCCAAAGTAATACCGGGCGCAGCCTTGAGATTGCCCAGCAAATAGCGATTATCGGCTCGGGGCTGGTTGAAGCACAGCAACAGCTTGAGGTGTCGCATGAGCGGTTCCTTGCGGAACTGGCCGGGGAGCGTGCTGAGCAGATCGAGCTGGCTCGCACTATATCGGAATCGAATAGCGGACTGGAGGGGGCGGTGTCCCAGGTGCGGCAAACTTCACAACTCCTGCATAGCATCTCTATAGATCTGTACGATCTAGCGCGCTCCTGGCCCGGCAGTAGCGCCGATGGCAAGGCTATCGTTCGCTGAGACCAACGATAGCCTTGCGTCGCACGTACTTATCACACTATTGTGTTGCCCAATACTCTCCTATTGCTCTATTGAAAGGTCGATCACATGCCCAGCCGCAGACAGCAGAATGCCGTGCGTGATACTACGTTGTTGAGCGGGTGGCTCTTCGCCGACCTGTTGCTAGGACTTATGGTCGTCTTCTTGATAGCCTCGCCAGGCGGCGAGGCTGCTCCTACTCCAACCCCCACGCCCACCAGGACCCCTACCAATACGCGGACACCCACCAACACCGCCAGCCCGACCGAGACGTATACACCTGTACCAACGTATACCCCCACTGAGACATATACCCCAGTACCCACCTCCACGTCACTGCCTATAGTAGTATTGGCGCAAGATCCCATAACGATTACTCTTCATGTCGAACGTTACAATACTCGTTACGATGCATCTGCCAAAAAAGTTGTTGTGGACATACCCAACGACGTGAAGGACCGGCTGAAAAGTGAGATCAAGAACCACTTACAACAGTACAAGAACCCAAGAGGCGGTATGGTCCTGACCTTTGGCGCTGAACCAGCCACGGAGACAAGAGGGGTGGGTACCGGGTTAGCGTACGCGATAAATGAGCTTCTCGTCAGCGACTCAGAGTTGTTTGTGATCTTTCAGGATGCGCGCACGCGGGATTACCATGATCAGGGCAGAGGTAAAGGCACCGTGGAGATGAACATATTCCTCTACGCGGAACGACCTTAACTTGCCCGGAGCGTTGCACATGCAGCTATAGGAGCTGGCAACGGAGTCTCTACCGGTCCTGCAAGAGAAGACCGCACAACAGGGCGGGGCCTGAATCGTGCCCACTCTACATATGTGCTCATGGCTTCTCATACTCGTTCCAAGGAGCGCAGATATCAGGCCAGCACGTCCCATAGCTGAATAGGTTCCGTATTGTGGGCGCTTGCGAGGAGCTTGCCGTCTGGTGACATGATAAGAGTGCTAATCCAACCCAGCTTGCCCAGTTCGGTGCCAGGCAATTCTTGCCACGTACCTATATCTCCAGGCAACGTCCATACGCGCACATGGCCACGCCCGTCATGGTTGTCGCCGGCCAGCAACAGCCTCCCATTGGGGCTGAAGATGATCGACTCGACCGATCCACTGAGACCAGGAGGCAGTACGGCCTCACGTCTTAGGGTGGGCACTTCCCAGATTGACACTGAGCTATTGGCCCCGCCCGTTGCTATGTACCAGCCGTTGGTGCTGAAGCTCACCGAGTTTACGCCGCCGGGGTGGGCTTTGACCTCACTGATAAGCTTGCGTCTGGTCGCGTCGAACAGGCGCAGCCACCCGGCCGTGCCCCCAAGGCCCATTACCAGGTACGTACCGTCGGGCGAGAAGGCAAGCACGCGAGGTTCGTCCCAGTTGTTGTAGTCCCGCTCGTCACCCATAGTTGTAATCAGCGAAGCCCTCTTCTGCGAGCAGTCCCACAACCTAAGCGTTTCATCGTCGCCGCAACTAGCCAATACCTGTCCATCTGGACTGTAGGCCAGCGCGCGTATGGGGCCGGTGTGCCCCACAAGAGTTTGGCTATTCTCCGCGTCCAGGTCCCATAAGGCGATCTGACGAGGGCGCAGGGCCGCCGCCAACTGATTCTTGACTGGGTGCACAGCCAGGGCCGTCACGCTACCCTCCTGATTTAGCGTCTTTAACAACTTACCTGAGGCAGTCTCCCACAGTCGTATTGCTCTGTCGCTGTGTCCACTCGTAAGCACGGCACCACCAAAGGCGAAAGCCAGGCAGTTCGTATATACCATAACATCTCCGCCTGCGGGTAGGTTGAACGCGCGGTTGAACGCCAGGGGCTTCACTGGCGGTGTTGGGGCAGCGGCCGGGGGTATTGCAGGCAGAGGTGGAGCTAAGTCTATAAGTGGCGTCTGCACAGAGGATAGGCGCGAGATCCCGCCGGATGTGCTATGGAGCCGCTTCCCCGAGTCCAAAATTATGCGTCCCTGCTGAATGCCACCACGCACTGGAGGGAAACGCTTGTCTTTCATCAAGCCATCCGCCACACTAACGAACAGGCCGTCAACGTCCACCTCGTCGTGTTGCCTGACTTTTTCCTTCCAGTGCTCGAGAACATAGTAAGTAAAAAAGCCGTGTTTGAGGGCGTAACTTTGGTAGGCAACCTGGTCGCCGGGACAGGCAGCAAGCACTATGCAGCCCCTGGGGTTTCTGCCGTAAGCAGCAAATGCATTTTGCGCCTGGGTCAAGAACACTCTGCCAGGCTCCTCAAAAGCCAGATTTAGGCCCATGCCGCTGTGGCAGCAGTCGAAGAGAGCCACGGCCACACCCACGCCTGAGAGATAGAGGTTAGGGATATCGTGGAGCTTGATGTACTTGCCTTTGGACCAGTCTGCTGGAACCAGCGCCGAGGCTGAATCGCTCAACTGCGAACCATGGCCGGAGAAGGTGAAAACCAGTGTACCATCGCCGCCCGCTTCATGTTGCGAAGCACGCAGCGTACTCACAATACCGTCGCGCGTGGCGGTGGACCCCAGCAATAGCTTCACCTTGTACCCGGCATCGGCAAGCACTGCCGCCATGTCATTCGCGTCATCTTCAGCAAACGGTAAGGGTCTTGCGCTTGAAGCGCTATTGTCATAATTGATCCCTACTACCACTGCAACGCGATTAGACACAGCCGCAATCCTCCGCATAGAATAGATACCTTGCAAGTCTGCTCATATTCTATCATATGACAACTGGCAACAGGCTCATCTTGACTAAGAAGCTCAAAAGTAGACTCCGGTCTTACTCAAGCTAAGGTCAACACATCTCTTGACTGGCTACGATCAACCTTTCGATCTACGGGCACCGCCGGTGGCTGGTACCATTACTTGGAAGAACTACAACCAGGACCAACTGCTTCAGCCTGTGGACTGTTGAGCTTTGCAGTTGCTGGTGTGCCCTTTGCGCACGCACTGTAAATCCTTGCCTTTCTCAGATCCGGGCAGATAGTGTCGCCAGATTCAAAGTTCCATGGCGGTTGGTGAGTTAACTCAAACCCCAACCGACCCGTTGGGGAGGCAAGTGCATGGATAGTTCGGTATTTAGGCTCGAGCCATAGCCAATTACAGTCGAATGCACCTGACGTGTCCGCGAGATGTTGTTAAAACATTGCTCAGCGGCCTTATCCTAGTAGAGGTTATAGGTAGTCTATGGCTCAGGCTTATCATGTCACACTTTTGTCACGGACCGAGCACGACGGGACAGCACGAGCCAGCATGAAATAGCATCTGAGGCGCACCAACAAGCACGGATTGGCAGCAGCTGATAGGGATTGGCACCTCTGGAGCCGTCTCCCACCTTCGGCACTACAGGATAACACCAAATAACACAGGTGGATACTACTTGATACTATACGAACTATTCAGCACCAGTCCTACATATTGTGTCGAATACACGGAGTAGGAGCAGGTCACTTTCCTCTGGAGTGCGGCCCTCCATATCTAATCACTTAGGTATGGAGGGCCGCGCATAACTTACAAACGTATAAACGGCGTTTCAAAAGTCTCACTCCTGGCCATAGTGAGACTTTGATTTTGAATACGAGTTTTGAGACTGCTACTCACACATGAGTAGAGCCCTCTCCAGGGCTTCACAAAAATGTCTCGAAAAGGGACGCTTTGACACCAGTTCTAAGGTCGAAAGATCAAGTCGGGAACAGAGTAGCAGTACCAACCGAACAGTTAACAGGAGCAAGCTTACTTAGCTTGTGCATGGTCTTAGAATCATAGAGCACCACGCCAACCGTAATCAAGACACCATCCCTAACCAACACGCCCAATGGCATGTAAACGTAGGTCAGATCGCCTAGGTACCTGATTCGAAAACCAGCGAGCGGTGCACAGCCATGCCCGCCGTGACGCCATCGGCGCTTGCCCATGTTACGTTATGGACAGAGCGCGTGATATCTCCTACAGCGTAGACACCGGGTACGGTGGTCATCTTCGCGTCATCGGTCCGGATCATGCTCCCGAACGCCCCCTCGTCCAGTTCACAGCCTAGTTGCTGAGCTATCTCGCTATTCAGGCGAGTTCGGGGGCCCAGGTAGAGCGCTTCCACGCCTGACGTTCGCCCATCGATCAGTTCGATGGCGGATAGCTGGGCACCTTCGCCAAGCAATGCCCTTACTGTCGCCGGCTCAATTGTAACCCCGCGCTTCTGCAACTGGTCAAGCGACTCATCGGGCTCGGAAACGCCATTTAGATAGAGCGTAGTCGGCCCCCACTCGGCGATAAGCATCGCCTGCTGAATAGACCTCGGCGAGATGTACAGCACGCCCATTCGCTGTCCGCTTAACTCGAACCCGTGGCAGTAGGGACAATGGAGCACCGTTTTACCCCAGCGCTCTGCCAATCCGGGAATGGCAGGCAGTTCGTCCGAGATACCGAAGGCGAGCACAAGCCTCCGGCTTTCAAGCACTTCACCTGTGGCCAGTGTGACTGAAAAGCCATCTGGCTCCCGCGCAGCGCTGATAGCTGCTCCCTCGACGAAGGCAACTGTGGGATACGCCGCAACCTGTGACCGTGCCGTGGCGAGCATTGTTAGCGGGGCGCTGCCATCCTGGGCGAAGAAGCCATGGGAATGAGATGCAAAGCGGTTGCGAGGAGATCCCGTGTCGATTATGCAGACCGAGCGCCGTGCCCGCGCTATGTACATGGCTGCGGACAGTCCCGCGAAGCTCCCACCAATGGTGATTGCGTCATATCTCATAAACATTCTCCAGGTCGTGTGTTGTGCTGACGTTCACGAGGCTCACAAGGCGGTCGCGAACCTCGTGAACGTCAGCACTCAAGCTTGTAATTTCATTGGGCAGAGGAGTAAGAACGCGTTCCACCGGGTGTAGTGTAACCGATGACGACATTACCCTTTTTGTGTCCCTGGTCAACATACCGGTGAGCCTCGACCATTTGCTCCAGTGGATAGCACCTATCAATGACTGGTTTGATCGTCCCTGCTTCAACCAGCTCTTTGAGGTAGATGAGGTCTTCCGCCTTTGGGACTGCTGTCCCACCTATGAGCGTCTTGCCGCTCCTCATTGAAGCCCACCGCATTTGGATAAGCTGTGCTGGCCCTGCAACAGCTTGAAGATAGATGCCTTCATTCTTGAGCGCGCTCAAACTATCTGAAAGTGAACTCTTGCCTACTGTGTCAAAAATGATGTCGTAGGTCTCACCGCTCCTGGTAAAATCCTCTTTCGTGTAGTCGATAACATGGTTAGCTCCCAGGGATTTCACCAATTCTACATTCGTCGTACTGCATACCCCGGTCACTTCGGCCCCGAAGTGCTTTGCAAGCTGAACCGCAAACGTCCCGACACTGCCGGAAGCGCCATAGATCAACACTCTTTGGCCGCTCTGGATCTTCCCTTGTCTCAGGAAATGCAAGGCGGTAATAGCCCCGAAGGGAATGGCGGCGGCTTCCTCATAGGTGGCCGTAGACGGTTTGAGTGCCAGCGCACTGTTTTCCGGCACGCGGGCGTACTCGGCATACGTACTCAAGCGTGTTATATCGTATGCATACACCTGGTCACCCTTCTTGAAGCGTTTGACCTCCTTACCTACAGACTCAACTTCTCCAGCTAACACCATCCCCGGGATGGCTTTCTTTGGTTTACTCCAACCAAGTGTTAGTCGCGCTGGGAGCCAGGCTGAGGGAGGAACGGTGAAACTTCGGACCCTCGAGTCCCCTGCTGTTACGGTTGTGGCATAGACTCTTACCAGGACTTCATTGTCGTTGGGAGCGGGTTTTGCTACTTCTCTTAACTCCAGAACCTCAGGTGAACCATATCTTGTTGCTACAATTGCCTTCATTTTGAGAATCCTCCTTATGCGATACGTGTTGTTGGAATTTAGTACGGTACAAAGTTCTAACGGGAAACCTTTCCGCGAGGCAGGACTCGCCACTGTGTTGTGATGCTTAGTCGAAGCGCAACGCCTCGGCTACAGGTACCCTGCCCGCCTGACGAGCCGGTAGGTACGTCATCAGCACGGCAGCTACATACGCCGCCAGGATTATTACGCCCAGCCGCAGCCACGGCAGGTTGAACGTGGTGGTGCCAGCGCCTAAGGCAGGATCGCTCATCATCAGGAACGACAGGACCACGCCCAGGCTTACGCCAATTGCGATACCCATCATCGCGATAAAGGAGGACTCGATCATGAAGCCGAGTTGCACCATCCATCGCTTGAACCCGATAGCCCTCAGCACGCCGATCTGCTGCCGCCGCTCCACCACGCTGCGGATCGCTATCACGCCCAGCGCCGCGATGCCCACCAGCAGACCGAGGCCCATGTACATCTGGATCAGCAGCATGATGCCCTGGATTATGGCGTTGAGTTCATTGTATGCTTCGGTCTGCGATTTAGCCTGCATCGCGTTGCCTGCGAAGGCGGTTTCCACGGCCTGCACGGCTGCGACCTCATCGGCTCCCGGCACCAGCTTGAAGTAATACTCGCTCGCGGAGACGTTCCCGCCTGCCACTCGCTTCAGCCCTTCCAGCGAGGTGTACACCGCCCCTATCCCGAGGATGTTGTTCTCGTCGAGCACGCCGATGATCGTGTACGCCGCACTCTTGCCGTCGATGGGGCTGCGTAGCATCACGGTTACCGGCTGCATCGACTTGTCATCGAGCTTCACGCCCTCAAGCATGAAGGGCAAGGTCTCACCGAAGTCCCCGTTCGCCGGCACGGTTTTGGCGGTCACCACCGCCAGGCTGGGGTCCTTCGACATGGCCTCCCAGATCGCCCGGTCATCTGCATAGCCCTCGGCACGTACCTTTATCGTGTACCGCGAGTTCGCCATGAAGTAGGGGTCGCCGCCCGTGAGCGCCACCGCGCCGTACTCCTTAGTCGATCCCTGCTGCTGCCCCTCGGCTGGGGCCACCGCTACTGTGCCAACTCCGGCCACCATGTCGCGTAGTGTGGGCTCGGCGGCGAGCTGCGTCGCGATGTCCTGTGGTGCGTTGTTCGGGTTGGCCGTAGCCTTTACCATGAAGCCACCCGCCCACTTGTTGATCCCCTCAGCGTCCTTCAGGAACGATGAAGTGATGACCGACATTATCACAAGCGAGAAGACGACGAGCGCGAACATCGCGGTAGTGAGGCCCGTGCGGAACGGGTACGCTAGCGGGTAGGCAAACGCCGTCTTGAGCACCGGGGCGAGTGTCTTCGAGCGACGGAACAGTGCCGCGATGCCAGTGATCAGGCTGCCCGCGTTGTACATCGTCACCCAGACCGCGCCGGTGACGAGCATCATCCCGTAGAGGAAGAACATTTCTATGCCACCGCCCAGCTCCTCCAGCCGTGTGATATAGTCGTCCACGTAGAAGCTACCGAGGCACACGGTCATGAGGGCTAGGCCGGCTGCTGAGTAGGCTAGGCGCTCCGCCACGCCGAAGCGGACCGCCAGCAATCCAGCCGCGATGATCGCTATGGACATGCCTATCCAGAAGGCGGGCGCACTGATGTTCAGCCAACCCGACACCCCGAGCGCGAGCGAGCCCAGGAACAGCAGACCCGTTAGCACCGTCCCTCGGGAGCGCGTGCGGGTCACCTTGATGTCAGGCAGGTTGCGTATCGCCGCGACAATATTCAGCCTTGAAACGCGCCAGGAGCTAAAGATCACCGTTACGAAGGTGATTATCATGCCCAGGCAGTAAGAGACGATCAGGCTGCGAGGTTGCACGTCGAAGCCCGTGTTCCACCCGCCCACACCGGCGACCAGGTTGCCCATGAAGTCAATCAGCACCCAGGAAACGAGCACGCCCAGCCCTGAGCCAACGGCAGCCGCGAGGATAGAGTAAGCAGCCCCCTCGGCGAGGAAGCTCTGGATAAGGTGGCGGCGCTTCGTTCCGATGGCGCGACTGATGCCCATCTCCGGCCGCCGCTCCGCCGCGAGCATCACGAAGATCATGAAGATCAAGAGCACACCGACCATGACGCTGAAGAGGCCGAACACTATAAAAAGGGTGGTGAAGATGTTGGCGGTGCTTTCGGCGGCCACGATGGCGGTTTGCTTTACTGGCTCCACCGAGAGGGGAGTGCCGGCAATGGCGGCGGTCAGGGCTATCAGGGCCTCATCAGTTGCGGCAGCGCCCTCCTCTACACCCCCACGGTTGGAGACGAGGATGGAAGTGAGCTGGCCCTCCAGGCCGGCAGCGGCCTGCACGACAGGCAGCGGAGCGGTCACCTGGGGTCCTGTCCCTGCCAGCCCGCCGTTCGTGAGAATGCCGGCCACCCGGAACTGTGCGGGGCTGGGACCAGCATACACCTGCACAGAGTCGCCTGCCTTCAAATCGAGGGCGGAGGCAAGCCGCTCATTGATCAGCACCTCCCCAGCTTTAAGAGCGGCGAATGTCACACCGTTTTGTGCTTGAAGTTCTTGTAGGGTCTGGCCCGACGGCACGCCCACGACCTGGGCACCAGGCTCACTGCGCTCACCGAAGTAGACGGCGGCCGGACCTTTGACGCTTGGAACGTAGCCGTCGATGGCTGAGTTTCCCGTGAGCCGGGCAGCAACCTGATCGTAGGTCGCCTCTGAGAATGGGACCTGGGCGACGGCACCTGCCGCGCTCTTGATTGCCAGGGTCTCGTCAACGGAGCCGAGCTGGTCGTAGACGCCCTTCTTGATCGAGTAGTAGAACGAGTCGCCGAAGCCGAAGGCGCTGCTCATTATCAAGGTGGAGAGCATCAGCCCGAGCACGATCAAGAGAGTTTGCGCCCTGCGTCGCGGGATGTTGCGGATGCCTATGCGGAACATCACCCGCTTGAACAACACCGTAAGGATCACTGGCGTCATGAGTACCGCCAGCAGGAGGGCGAGCACGAGAGCAAGGGTGCCCATCTGTATGCCGAAAATGTTTTCCATTGTGATCTCCTAAGTCGGGTTACACGCCCGCACATTGATATCTAGTCCGGTCCAGGCTGTTTCAGGCACGCATCGCAGCAAGCATTATTAGTTGCTTACGTCTTGGTCGATAGGTCGTAATGGCTAAACAATAAGCCCGTCGCGCATGTTGATCACACGGTCGAGCATAGCACCGATACGGGGATCGTGCGTGACAAACACGAACGTCTGCCCGTTCTCCCGGTTCAGCTTGAGGATGACGTTCATCACCTCATCGGCAGTCTCTGTATCAAGCGCGCCGGTAGGCTCGTCCGCCCAGACTATCGCCGGCTTGTTCGCGAGGGCGCGGGCGATGGTCACACGCTGGCGTTGGCCACCCGAAAGCTCCGCCGGCTTGTTGCGGGCCCGATTGCCCATGGCGACCATGTCCAGGGCTTCGAGGGCGAGATGCCGAGCCTCCCTGGCGGACGTGCCCGACACCAACAGGGGCAGTTCCACGTTCTCGACAGCCGAGAGTACGGGAAGGAGGTTATAGCTTTGGAACACAAAGCCCATCTGCCTGGCGCGATACTCGGTCTTCTTGTTGTCCGACATGCCCTTCAAGGGGGTACCGTCGATGTAGATGTCGCCCCCCTCGAAGTCTTCGAGGCCCGCCAGGCAGTTAAGCAGCGTGGTCTTGCCGCAGCCGGAGGGTCCCATGATGGCGATCATCTCGCCCCGCTCAACGCTGATATCGACCCCGCGCAGGGCGTGGGTCTTCACGGCCCCTGTGTCATACGTCTTGTGGATGCCTCGTGCCAGCACGATCTCGCGGGTAGTTTCGGCTGTAGCTACGGCGCTGCCTCTTTGCACTCGAGGGCTGAAAAATCCGGTTTTGACTGTTGCTTCCATTGTGAATTCATCTCCTTACTTGAATTGTTTTTCCGATTCACTATTTGACGGTCGACGCATCTACCTGGCCTGTTTCAACGCTGATGACAGAGACCAACGGCATACCTAAATCCCGTACTCGTCTCAGCAATCCGTGCAAGGCGGCCTGATCGACCACCAGGCCCGTTAACAGAGTGTCGCCATTGTCTGCCAGCGTAAGGGTCATGCCCTCGAACCGGGCGGCCCACCTGCTATCAAGGTGGCCCTTGATGCGAATTTCATAAGATCCCGGCTGGTAATGGTCCTCAGGTACTGTGTATGTGTCACTCATTCTGTGCCTCCCACATTTTCTTCGTATGGCTGAAGCTCCTTATGTTGCAGTGCCTCTTGCCCTCCACCAGAGCATACAAACCAATGTAATGAGGCGGCATCACCACATGTGTTGATTGATGTGGTGATCTATTAGGCGGCATGCTGTGAGGGCAACGACCGCGACCACCCGTTCACCTGGACCAGGACCTCCGAAAACATACCGGCCCGGGCAAAGTGAAAGCTTCAAACACGGGGCACTAGCCTGGTCTGTACATTGGTTGGCCCGTTCGCACCGGAGATGCGAGCCGGGCGAAGGTGCCTGCGGATGGCCCATTCGGCCACGGCGAGGTTGATCACCCAGCCCGCGCCCATCAGGAGCGCTCTGCTCAGCTCACTCGGCGGGCTGGCGATCAATTCTCCGGCCGCCAGGGTCAGCACCTGCGTGCCCGCGCCAAGCCCGATCGCGTAGCCGCGCATCATCCACGCCCGGTGCCGTGTCACGTCCCTGCGCCGGATCGCGACAAAGCCGAGGACGATAGAGACGACCATGCCCAACCCAAACAGTAGCCGCAAAGCATAGAGCAACTCACCGGTGTCAGCCGGACGGGGATAGAACAGGGTCATCCAGAGCCCTGACAGCCCGACCAGCAGTCCGCATGGAACCAGGAGCCGCCCGGCCGCCCGGTGCCAGCCGGGCCTGCTTCGCCGGAAGCGGGTTGAGAACTGAAACGCGCCCAGGACGGCATACACTCCGGCGCTCACGATATGCAGCACCACGGGCAGGGGGGCCCCAAAGAACCGTGCGTTGGCTGGTGTGACTTCCGCACCGCCAGCTAGCTCCGTCAGGCGGAAAGCGCCGCCAGCGAGAGGAATGGCGCTCAGTACAAGTAGTCCTGCGACGAGCCACTTTGCCGAACCTGCTTTTGCCGGCGCTTTGCTTTTCGGAGGCGTAGGTTTCCCTACCTCATCGAGCTGAGGCAGATTGGGTGCGCGGCCCGCATCGTAGACATTGAAGGTCTTCGCTTTCATGTTCAGCTCCTTGGGCGGATGTAGAAGTGCTGTGTGCGTTTCACAGCCCGTTCTGAAGATACCGGGCCAGGTGGTGAGTCGTCATCACCACCTGTGGTGATTCATATGGTGACTATCGAGTTCCCAATGAGACAGGCGGCGGTATGGCCGCCTGTCCACAGCATGCAAGTTCCAGCGAACTTACCGGGCTACGGTTGGGCTGAGCTGGGGGTTCACCTTGCCAGGTACGAGTTGCGCGGCGTGCTCGCGTCGTTCCGACCAGACCGCATAGCCCAGCCAGGCCAGAGCTAACCCCACCGGCACCGCCACGAACGCCTTGTACTCGAGCGGAAGCAGTTCAGCCACGGGGCTCGCCGCACTCCCGATGGCGAGTAGAGCGCCCGCCCAGCGTGACAGTATGCCGGCGCGGAACGTAGCGATCCCGAATAGCAGGCCACCGAGCATATACGCGACCCCATCCAGGTCCCATATCATTTTGATCGGTCCGAGGTCCATCTCGCCGGGGTGCCTGTTGAACATCCCCAGGAAACTCTCCACAAAAACTGGCGACTGAGTCGCCAACTGGGGCAAGATAAAGACTTCAGTAAAGGTAAAGGGCACTAACAACACCAGCCAGAGGCAAAGCAGGAGATAGCCCGTCAGTCCAAGCCACCCTGCTTCTTTCGCTTGCCTGGCGTAGATGCCCGTAATGCCGAGTACGCCGAAAAACGACAGGGCGACGGCCAGGGCGTGGACGATTGCCCATTGGGTGGTGGTGACTGTTAGAAGCGTTTCAAGAGGATGGAACAGCCCAACGATCACGTAAAAGATTCCTGCCACAATAGCTGATACCCCTGCCCAACGGATGAGATTTCTGGTATTCATGCGTTTGTCTCCCTTTTTGAATGGTAGTGATAAGCGTCAAGGTTTGTCATTTTCTTTGCCTGCATTCTTGACTTCCATCAGAGCATACAAACCAATGTAATGAGCCAGCATCAACACATGTGTTGATTGATGTGTTGATTCATCAGCGTGTAGGCTGCGACGGCAACAAAAAGCCCCGGCAGGTTTGTCGAACCATTTACCGGGGCTGGGGTTAGTGCTTAGTGCTATATATTTGTTTGCGTGTTCGTTACAACAAGTGGAGTTCCTCAGCGCGGCGCACGGCGGCTCTGCGATTGTTCACCCCAAGCTTGATGTAGATGTTATTGGTGTGAGTACGCATGGTGTGCAGGGATACCATTAATTGGTGGGCAATTTCCGGCCCGGTCAACTCGGTTCTGAGCAGCCGCAGCACCTCAAGCTCTCGCTGACTCAGCGGCTCGATCAATACCTGTTTGACCGGCGCTCTCTCCTCAGCCTTGCCCGCCTCCCGAGGCTCCCCAAGGGCTGCCAGCAGTCGTTGGACATAGCTAGAAGTGGCCCCGTGTTTCGCGGCCTCCAGGAGGGCAGCCATGGGTGAGCCTTCATCGACAAAGATACGGACGTAGCCCTCCGGCTCAGCCAACATCAGAGCCTGTTCCAAGGGCACAAGCGCCGCAGGGATGTCGCCTAGCGTCTGATGGCTGAGCGCCTGCAATATCAGGATTTCGATGACGCTGCCCGTCCTCCCACCCTCTTCCGCCGCTTTCAGTAGGCGCTCCAGAAGCCCCATTGCCGCAGAAATGAAGCGCTCAGTACGCTCGCTCTTATACTGAGCCAGGAGCAGCCTGGCCAGGGTGATGTGCTCGAACTCGCGCAGGTAGCTGAGGCCATCATCGGCAGACAGGCCCCGCCCGCGGGCCCAGCCGAGGGCTTCGCCCAACTTCCCCTGCATAACCCACACCCGTGTCTTCGACGCCGCCACGGGACGCACATTTGGGGAGAAGTCACCTATGTACACGCGCTCTGCCTCCTGGAGCAGATCCAGAGCGCCGTCCAGGTCCCCTTCGGCCTCCCGTATTCGTGCCATGGCGACGCGCCAGCGGTACGGGTTTTGCGGTAACCCATTGTGCTCGCCCAGCTCCTTGCTTCTCAGTAGGTGCTGCGTCGCGGCATGCAGGTCGTTATGCTCGCGGTAGAGCGCGCTCATCCCCACGTGCATGTCTGCCGTTCCCCGCAGGGCAGGTGCGCCGTGTGCTGTCTGCTCCGCCGTCAGCTGCAATGCCTGCTCAAATGTGCGCATCGCCTCCTGGAGTCGACCTTGCGCCATGCGGATATCAGCCAGGGCGATTGTGCAACCGAGTACGTCAGAGATGTGCCCCGCCCTATGCAAACTCGCCCGGCCATCGGCATACGCCCGGTGCGCTGCCTCAAGATCCCCACTCGTCCAAGATGCAAGCCCCAGCAGTGCCTCTGCCGATCCGCGTCTGAGATGGTCGTCCTCAGTTACGAGGTCGAGCACCAGCCGGGCGTAGTGTATCGTGCCAGCCACATCACCCAGCGAAAGGGCTAGCCCGGCACGGGCAACCGCGAACTGACCCGGGAGATGGCGAAAGGCTTCTTCATCCACGATAACCCTCTCACTCCTGTCTGTCTTGTCTATGCTTGTGTCCAGCCACCGTTCGGCGTCCCTCAGTCTGGCCTCAACACCGTCGAGCACTCCGCTAGCCATTAGCGCCGTGGCATACCCGGTGCTGAGAACAGGCCTGACGCGGATCACCTCATCGGGTAGTGCCTTGAGCCAGCCAAGCATCATGGCTTCCTGTCTACTCCTGAGCATGGCTGTCCATGCCCGCTCGACGAGGTCCGCCGCCCGGCTGAAATCCTGGGCGGCCAGAGCATGGCGTATCGCATTGGGCATCGCCTCGGCCGCCGAGCCATGATACTCGTACCACTCGCTGGCGCGCTGGTGCAGGACCGGTACTAGATCGGGCTGCTCCGCCCTCAGATATGTAGAAAGGACCTCGGCAAAAAGGTGATGATAGCGATACCAGTGACGATTGTCATCCAGTGGAACGACAAAGAAGTTGCCTCGCTCCAGGGCCTCCAACCGCCTTTTACCTCCCTCCTGGCGGGTAACTGCATCGCACAGCGGGCCACACATACGGTCGAGAATGGATGTCTGGAGTAAGAAGCTCTGGACAGGTTCGGGCTGGCGCTGTAGGACCTCCTCGACCAGATAATCTACGATGTACCGGTTGTCTCCGGCGAAAGCCTTGATGAACGCGGGAATGTCCTCTCGCCCGCGCATCGAGAGCGCCGCTAACTGTAGTCCTGCAATCCAGCCTTCGGTACGCGTCTCCAGCGCGGTAACGTCCTCGGCCGCGATGTCCAGGCTCATTACCTGGTTGAGGAAAGTGGCCGCTTCACCGGGAGTAAAGCGCAGGTCGGTGGCCCGCAGCTCGGTCAGTTGACCTCGAGCGCGTAAACGGGCCAGGGGAAGCTGTGGATCCTCACGCGTGGTTATGACCAGGTGCATTTGTGCAGGCAGGTGCTCAAGCAGGAAGGTGAGAGCCTCGTCAACGGCCTGGCTATCAATAACGTGGTAGTCGTCCAGGACGAGCACGGAATTGTCCGGTATGGTGGCGATTTCATTAAGCAGGGAGGTCAGGATTACTTCGGTTGAGGGTGGTTGCGAAGATTGGAGCACACCGAGCACCCCTTCTCCGATAGTGGGTGCAATAGTTCGTAAAGCAGCAACCAGGTAGGTGAGGAAGCGTACCGGGTCGCTGTCCCTTTCCTCCAGTGACAGCCACGCCACATGCTTGTCGGAACTCGCTATCCATTCACTGAGCAGTGTGGTCTTCCCAAAGCCCGCAGGCGCAGAGATGAGGGTCAGCTTACGGTGCAGACCCTCGTTCAGACGCGCAACCAGGCGGGGACGGAGTACCACCTTGGGTGGAGGTGGGGGAATAAACAGTCTTGTAGCCAGAATCACCGTGGACATGGTTCGATTATAGCATTGGCCCGATTATCGCCTCTGCTTTTGCAGAGGTGTTGCACTTACCAGATATGGGAGACTTAGCAGGGACGGTGGGAGGGCGGATCAAGGACCCGCCCTCCGGGCGTAAAGAAGCGGGTTACTGGGTGGACAGGCGGTCGTAT
>JALZHG010000208.1 GCA_030914045.1 Chloroflexota bacterium
GATGTCCACGCCGTTGCGCAGCAGCAGAGTCGCCACGGTGTGCCGCAGCATGTGCGGCGTCACGTGCCGCTTAATACCCGCCGCCTCCCGGAGCTGCTTGATGACATTCGTGATGCCTTGAGTCGACAGGCGATTGCCCGACGAGTTCAGGAAGAGGGCGGAACTCCGTGTCCTGATTTGCGTCCTCATCTCTAAGTACTTCCGCTGGACGCGCAGAGTCTCCTCATCAGCGACGACGGCTAGCCGATCCCTGCCGCCTTTCCCTTTAACCCTGAAAACCGCCTCTTTCACGAAAAAGTCTTGAACGTTGAGCGACGACACCTCACCGACGCGCAAGCCCGTCGCGAACAGCAGATCCACCAAAGCCAGATTCCGGAGGGAGCGGTATTCAGGCGACGACGCCCTCAATGAAACTGGCGGCGGCACCGCCCGGCCGTCCGGCATAGCTGCGGCCGAAGAATTGTTCCTTCTAGCCTGTGAGAGGAGCTTCCGCATCTCGCTCGCGCTGAGCGCACGGGGCAGTTGCTCGACTCGCCCGTAGCTCAGCTTGACCCTCCAGAAGGGGGACTCACGCAGCGAACCCCTACGCACCCAGTAGGAGCAGAAGACCCGCAGGACGACCATCTTCCGGCGGACAGAAGCGGGTGAATATCCCTGTTGGCGGAGGTGCGCACCCCAGCGCTCGATCAGCGCCCCGCTTACCGACTTGAGGGGCAGGTCTCCGCCGGCGAACACACCGAACTGCGCCAGGTCTGAGAGGTACGCCGCCTTTGTCTTTCCCGCCCGCTCGTTTGTGGAAAAATACCCGTTGACGAACTTCGTACACGATTGGTTTAGCTGCATGCCTCATGCGCCAAAGCAAACACCGGCGATTCTTCTTTAGGATGGAAAAGCTTCCCGTGAGCTTTTAAGAGGTTGGAAAAGAAATCTGAGGTGAGTCTAGCGAAGTAAGATTTTGATTTCAAGTATTCAGCACCCGCTGTATAATCCACGCCGCTCCCGCAGTCCTCGCGTAAGTAAGTGCCCGTGACTCATGCAAGGTATGTGCGTCAGCTAAAAGTCCAAAATCGGTGAGGGGAGCTGGGTAGAATTGGCGAAAACCCTTACTAATTAATGACGTTTGGATAACAAAGAATTATCCCATGCCGCGCGGCCGCCTCACCACAAGTCAACTCATCGAGAAACATCGTGCTCTCGACCGAATTATCAATGTCCGCCGGGATCATTTTCTCTCCGATTGGAACGGCGGCCACCCGCTGCTAAAGCGTTTCCTCGGGCCAGAGTTGCTGAATATACAATCAGATGCCTCCTCCTGCTCTCGCTACATCTTCTTTGACGAAGAGCATTCGGTGATAGAGGCCATCCAGCGTCTACATCTAATTCGGGAGGCGCTCCAACTCTCTCCAGAAAACATCCTCGCTGGGCCGGGTTCAAGTTCGTTCTTGACGGCCATGAGCCACTGGTTACGGCAGCAAGGATACGCCGAAGTTCATTACCTCCCGCCGCTCTATTACACTTTTCACTTTTTCCTTGAAGCCCTCAACATCATTCCAATCGCGGCTTCAAAGAAACATGTTTTCGAGACCGGTGCCACGCTTGACCTCCCGCCCCGGCAGACCGTCCTCATACTGTCCGATCCGGTTTGGTTTGCAGGACGCCGCGTGCCCTTGGAAAAGATTAACGAGATTGCCGAATGGCAGAAGCTAACGAAGTCGCTCGTCCTCATCGACGGGTCTTTCCAATACATGCAGTGGGACGGCAGTAGGCAAGAGTACACGTCGCTGCTCGACCCGGAGCTAACGTTCCGTCTTATCTGCCCAACCAAGTCACTCGGCGTACCATTCTTTCGCTTCGCCTATCTCCTCCATCCTTCGTGGGCGCATGACGACTTCGTCTTCATTTACGAGAGTGTCGTCGGCGGCGCGACGGCATCGGACCGCGCCTTCGCTCATAGGGCGTTGGAGATTCTGTCAAGCGACGAGAGCAAACACGCCCTAACCGAATTCTTTCAAGCGACATACGCCCGGCTCATTGAAAGTGATCTGATTCGAACGCGAGTCGTTCCCGAGTGCGGCTATCTGGTCTTCGCTATTCCTATGGTTCAACTGCCCGGGCAGATCGTCATGGATCAAGAGTATTTCGAGCTTACGGGCTACCCTGACCATGTGCGAATTAACTTAATGGCGGCACAGCAAATCTATTTTGAGAAGCGACCCCAAACCTGACTTAACTCGGGCCAACTTCTCACCCAGAATAAAAAATTAAACCTCTAGGATATTTATTTTCTCAACACACGAATTATTGGTGAGACATACATTCCGCAGAATGGCGAGAGCCCTCTCCCTCATTTCATTCCCTGAACCGGATGAGGTGCACTCCTCAATCACGTAAGTGAAATACCCTAAATCAAACGCCTCACTCGCGGTCGCGAACACACAATCATCGGTGTCATAGCCAACTATGTGAATCTCCTCTATGCTCTGCTGCCGCAAAATTGCTACTAGATCCCGGTCACCCTTGAACGCGGACTTCGTGTGTTTCTCTACGCGGACGCATGGGTGATTTTCTAGAAGGGTCCTTATCAACGGCAGCGTTTGAAAGCCCTCGTCGCGGGGGTGCAGCCTCTCGTCCGTCTGCTTCCCCCACATCGAGTCTTCGTCGCAATAAAACAGAGACTCCACGTAAAGATCATACGGCATAGAGTTAATGAGTTTTTGAATGTTCGTGAGGGCGAACTCACCTTCGGGTAAGACAAACGCGGGCTGAACATCAATGACGAACAGCGCCCGTTTCCTGTTCGAATGAGGAATATTCATCGTGTCAATCGCCGAGATCATTGCGGCCCTAGTCGGGCCACGAAACCAAGCCGTGCTGCAAACCAGCGAAGGACTTTAATAGGATGTATCTCTCTAGCTACTTAACGGTGAGGCGGCCGCGCGGCATGGGATAATTCTTTGTTATCCAAACTCATGGACTAAGGTCGAGGTAGGGATTGCTTGAGAAGGGAATAGCGGGGTGAAAAGACGAATCCTTGTACTCGCGGCAAACCCTAAGGGGACGCAACCGCTCCGGCTCGACGAGGAGGTGCGGGAGATCCAAGCTGGGTTGTTGAGGTGCGGCGGTAGAGCCGCATTCGACATCCAGCAGGCTTGGGCAGTCAGGCCGCGGGACGTGCGTCGCGCACTGTTGGACTACAAGCCGGACATCGTCCATTTTTGCGGGCACGGCAGCGGCGAAGATGGTCTCGTGCTGGAAAATGACGCCGGTCAAAGTCTGCTCGTGTCCGCGGAGGCGCTGTCGGGCTTGTTCGAGCTGTTTGCGGATCAAGTGCGGTGCGTTGTCCTTAATGCCTGTTACTCGGAGACGCAGGGCCAAGCGATAGCGCAGCACATAGAAACGGTGGTCGGGATGCGAAAGGCGATTGGTGATCGGGCGGCGATTGAATTCTCAATCGGCTTTTATGACGCCATCGCCGCTTCCAAGCCCCCGGCCATAGCCTTCCGTTTCGGCTGTAACGCGATCCAACTCGCAGGCCTGCACGAACACTTGACGCCGTCGCTGCTGCTCAAGTCGGAGAACGCATGTCTGGCGAGCGTCGCCGCCGCTAGAGGTGATCTTCCCCTAACTCCTTCGACCGTCACGCGCGGCCACGCGCTGACTCTGTCGAGCTTCCAGTCGTTGTTGAACGGCGGGCGGACGGTAGAGTCTGTCCTTAAGTCCATTATCAAGATGGACTACGAGAACATCGTGGGGCTTGACGAGACATCGGAGGGGGATATCTCACAGTGGATTCAGATCGCGGAGAATAACCCAGACGGGTATGCCTTCATCGTCACACCCGGAGAGGAGATTGTCGGCTACTGGCACTTTGAAGCTCTGCAAGATGACTTCTTTAAAAAGGCCCTAGGCGGTGAGTTGGAAGAAAGTGAAATCTCCGTCGATAAGACCCGCTTTCTATGTACGCCTGGTGAGTACGATATTTACTTCATCATCTTCGCGGTGGCCAAACAATACCGGGGGTTCAAAGCTAATAGAATGCTCTTGGAGGCTTTTCTGAGCAGGCTGGAGGAGTTTGCTGAGGAAGGCATCTTGGTACGTAACATCTGTGCCAACGCGTTCACCCTTGAGGGTATCGGCTTGTGTCGCAGCCTCGGAATGCGACACGTGCGTTCACATCGCCGTCACGGGGAGATCTATTTTATGGACTTACGCGAGGCGCACAATCTGCTGAAGCTCAAGCCGCGATTGTTGAAGGCGCTGTCGGCGGTGGCTTAAGGGGAAGGCCAGTACTTGAAGCCGTCTTCGCTGCTTACCCCTCGAGCTGGGGATCTAATTCCGTCATAAAGAAATCCCGGAAGTGTTCGAACTTATCCAGCTTGTGCGGTACGTCACGGAAATTGCCCAATCAGCGGCCCATCCCAGAAAGAGTTAAGGGGATAGGGCGCTTGGCCAATCACAGACGTTAACATTAGCGCCTGAATAGCGTGTGGGCCGCTCAATACTTCGTGCAGGTTGCGGAAGGTGGTTGTGGTGCAAACGAGTAGAGTAGTCGATGATCAGCGGCGGGCACTAACTCTTACCCTCTCTCCCAGCCTAGAATTTGAGGCAATAAAGCCAGATGAACTCAGGTACCGTGTCTATACTGTAGTTTCCAGGATTTACATAATTGCCGAACTCGGACGCGTTTTTCGTTCTGCTTTGCAGGCAGGTGAAGCCCCTCGCACAACTGCATGGCGCGGGCGGCCGGTGTTATGGGGAGGGAGGGGGGGTTAACAGGACAAGGACTTCCACGTACCCCTTAAGCTCCGCCTTCCGCAGGGCGCCGAGCGGGAGGTCCCCGATCATCCGGTCGATCCTGCGCCTGATCAGGCGTTTCGGCGTGCCGCACTTCTCCCCCAGGTGTTTAAGGCCGTTCGGGTCGACCCAGTCGTCGTTGACGGTGTCGACGTTGAACGACAGGGGGGCGCCATCCCCGAAGATGATGTTGTACTTCACGCCGTCGAACATGCGCGAGATTCTGACCTCTCTACCGCCGGGGAGCGCGGTGACCTCGTAACCACGTTTCGGCCTCATGGCCGCGGCCAGCCGCCTCGGGTCGTACGAGAAGCTCAGCCTCTGCCTCCCGTCCTCGCGAACCTCCGGGACCCCGATGGTCTCATACGAGCAAGTGAACGAAGGGAGTTGGGGATTCGGCCCGGGGCGGCGGGCCCGGGCGTGGCCCCGCCCGCCGGCGAGGGCGAGCGCGCACGACACGACGACGGACGCGTAAAATAGTCTTCTCATCACACTCCTGAAGGAAGAAGCCTCACGCCCGGCATCATCCGCCGCAATGAGAGATTGAGTTGCGGGCGTCTCGCGAATGACATCCGCGCGGATTCGCGGTCGGGTGCATGCCGATGTTAGGCCGCGAATCCGGGCCACAGCCTCGCGCTACGACTCGAAGCGTCCCTTCTCAAGCTCGATCCGCTTCATCGCCTCTTCACGCACGTACTCAATACTAATCGCCCCGGCTATCTTGATTGCCCGTCCATGATCCCCGCGCCTCGCGCAGGCAATCGCGATCCAAAACAGCGCCACGGATTTATACCTGTCATCGATCCTCTCGGATATTTCGAGGGCGTGGTCAATCCGCCCCGCCTCCGCGCACCTCGCGGCGGCATGGTTCAACACCTCATGCTTGAATGGGTGCCGAAGGCAGGCGCCCGTTTCGCCGATCTCCTCCGCGATTCGGACTGCCGCCCAACCTGATCGGCAGCGCCCCCCATACGCCTAGACCGGCTGCGACCGCAGGCCCGGTTGGCGAGGTTCGCAGAAATGCGGAAGTATTATCTTCGCTGTCCCGCGCTGACTTCATGGGGGTTTTAGTCGGAAATGCACCCGGCCGGGGCGGGGTGAGTACTTATGATCCGGACGGCTTTTTCATAGACCAAGCGGACGACGGGCGGCGCGGCGAATCTTGCGAACGGTAAGTGCGCTGGATCAGAGGCGCACAGGCGAGGCCCGGCGGGTGAGCATCTTTTTTTAACCTCCGACCGGCCAACTTAAAGCGAGGCTCAGTTGTTCGGCCCTTCCGTTTCGCGCCAGTATCCTCCCGCCGCCAACTTTTGGCAATAAGAAAAGCGGG
>JALZHG010000541.1 GCA_030914045.1 Chloroflexota bacterium
GCTTGAAGGTGTCACGGTTGATGGTGACGCTGTCCATGTCTTTGGAGAAGGTGGCAGTAGGACGAATATCGGGGGGAACATCGTCAGCCTGATCCTGTGGGTCAGTCGAAAGTACTCCCGGCCGCGTGGTGTCACGGCCGTTGGCGGCTGCTAATCTCTGTGCCCCCTCTGTTGCATCGGAACTTGTCTTAACGCCAAAGTAAGTACCAACTAAGCCCACAACTGCTCCAAACATTGCGGTTAAAAACCCGAGTGCTTGAGTTCGATCAGCAAAGGTATTGAGAAAGAGCAAAGTAGCGAGGAATCCGAGGATAACCACCGTGATGCCCCAAGCCACAACAAATAAGTTTCCATAGTCCAGCCATGAGCGCTCGTCTTTAGGTAACGACCTTCTGCCTACGCCGGTCCGAATCACTAGAACCGCAATAAGGGCAATAGCGACTAGTAGGAAAAGTATGAACCCAACCTGTGCTACGGCCAAGAGCGATGCCTGTGCTACGGTCAAGAGCGATTCTTGAGCTGCTTGTTGGTTTTGCATAACGGGGCTCCTCCTTCCACGGCACCGCTTACCCAAGTGGGTTCCGTCAGCCGGGGCCAGGATAGATCGCAGCGATGAATTTCAGATGAATCTTGGGGCCGGGGTGTCTATCCCCGGACTTCTTTTGTGCTTGACTAAGCTTGTGTTTTAAGCCGAAGTGCCGCAGATCGGCGTCGGCGGTGGACATCGGCGACCGACCGGGGCACGATGGGTCGCCATGGACCCTTTGGCCCAATCTCTACGTGCCTTCCGGGAGTCTTTCTACCGGTGCTTGGATCGACGCGCCGACGCCCTCTTTGAGCTTACCGACGCCATCCTCACCGCGGGCTCGGTCCCTTCGCCACCTCACCTGAGTCTGGCGCCCGTCCATCGGCGCAGTCGGGGTAGCCTCTGCGCCGCACTCGGTATGGGACGCATCGACGAAGGAGGTCTGCGGCGCTTGCTCTCTCGGCACCCTCTCGGAGACGGTACCCCCGGCGCTCCCTCGATCTGCGCCGTGGACGTCTCGGTGTGGCCCCCCGATGCGACGCGGAGACGAGCCCGGAGCGAGGGTACTACTACCACCCCTCAAGGCACTCCGCCGGTCAGCCCATCGTCGCCGGGTGGGCCTACCAGCTCGTGGCCCAGCTCGGCTTCGAGCGCGACTCGTGGGTGGCGCCCGTGGACGCCAGACGGGTACGACCGACGCAAGACACTGACGAGGTCGCCGCCGAGCAGGTGCGGGCGCTGGTGGAGCGGCTACCCGAGCCGGAAGCTGTACCCATCTTCGTATTCGACGCCGGCTACGATCCGGTGAAACCCCAGCGCGCTGGATCTGGAAGGGTGCCCGGCGCGGATCCTGGTCAGGTTACACTCCAACCGAGTCTTCTACGCGGCGCCCCTGAGGAGGTCGAACCGAGGCCGGTGGGGCGCCCGCGCCGCCATGGCAAGAGGTTCGACCTCAAAGACCCCGCGAGTTGGCCAGAGCCTACCCGCGAACATCGCTGCGAAAGCGACGACTACGGCTCGGTGCGCGTCAGGTGTTGGGCGGGATCGCACCCGAAGACCAGGCGGATAGGCGAGCGTTACGGGTGCAAGCGGGCACCCGTGGTGCGGGGCACCGTGGTCCTGGTCGAGGTGGGTAAGTTGGCCAGGCACACCCGCAAGCCCAAGAAGCTTTGGCTATGGTGGAGCGGGGAGGGTGAGGCGAACCTCGACCTGCTCTGGCGGGCGTACTGTCGCAGGTTCGACCTCGAACACACGTTACGCTTCACGAAACAAACCCTGGGCTGGACCACCCCGCGGTTCAGGCATCCTGAGCAAGCCGCCCGGTGGACGTGGCTGGTACTCATCGCCTACACCCAGCTCAGGCTGGCGCGTGCCATCGTCGCCGACGCGAGACTACCCTGGGAGCGTGCGCAACGGCCTCGGCGGTTGACCCCGAGCCGCGTCCTGCGGGGTTTGGCGGCCCTCTTGGCGCTCGCGGGCACCCCGGCGAAGCCCCCGAAACCCTGCGGGAGGTCACCCGGGCGCCCGAAGGGCAGCCGCTCTGGGCCGGCCAAACGTCACCCGGCGCTCAAAACGGCCGCCTGAGCAAGTCCGAAAGGTCAGGATCCGGTTACGTGCTCGTTTTCGCAGTTCTCGGATGACCGCCTCTGCTTAAAAGACAAGTACCTAAAGTAGGCGTAATACCGAATCCGGATGAACGGTTCTCGGAACTTCATGCCGCCCGGGGCCACCAGTGGTAGTTGGTGAGATCCCTGATGGCCTCGGTTTGGTCGAGTAGTTGCTCGCAACGCTCCACCAGCGCCTCTTCGAGCTCCTCGATCTCCTCGAAGAGCCGGTTCGCCACGGCCT
>JALZHG010000209.1 GCA_030914045.1 Chloroflexota bacterium
TCTGAGTCGAATCGCTCATGGTAATGGAACCCGTTATAACGCTGGGGACCCCGCAGGGCGCGGCGCAGTTATCAAACCTGAAGGAGCCGATGCGTGTCTTCCAGCCATTGAAACTGCTGACGTCGTAATACTCGGTGGTGTACCAGAAGGTGCACTCGTCCGCGTCCACGTGCATAGAACTATAGTCACCCCAACGAGCGCTGCCGGTCTGCGCGCCAGTACCAGCGATGATCTCCCCTTCGCCCTGTGGTAACTGGCTCAAAGTGTCGGTGACAACTCGGCCTGTGTAGCGGATGGAGGGGTATGTCGTTGACGTGCTGGAGACGCTGTAACCCAGGGCGATATTGCCCAGCCGGTCCATCGCTATGCTGCCCATCCAGCGGTGGAGGCCGTCGGCGGGAGCGTATGTGTTTTGCTGGTGGACCGTAGGTGTTATGGTATTGACGTTGCGTATCTCGTACCAGCGGATGCCCGCGCGGTTGCCGCCTGCGTCTACAGTGTGGTTAGCCACTAGCGATTCGTGCGTGTTGAAGTTGCGATATACCAGACGATGCATCAGCCGGTCGGACATAGCCTCCAGTGGGACGCCTGGGGAAGGCTGCGGAATACACGCCTCACGAGCGGTGGCGCATAGGTCCGCGTCCCAAGCGTTCACCGCTATCGCAAACGGGCCGTGGAGGTTGGCGGAGGGAGGGTCCCAGGTGACAACGTCAAACTTAAACAGTTGTAACTGGTTGGCAAGTTGCCGCTGTAGGCCAAGTATAAAGTTGGGGGTGTTTGCAGGTGGTAGCGTATACCCCTCCAGGTCGGAAGGGAGCAAGCCTCCGTACGGCAACCCCAGGGCGAAGTAGATCATATCCGCCTGTTGGCCTACCAGCATCTTCTCGCGCTCGAATGCGAAGATGCCCGCGCCCGTGTTGGCAGTGCTGGCAGCGAATTCGTTGGCAGTCATGTAATAGCCGTCGGGCCAGACGCCGAGATGCGGGTAGTCTTCAAAGCTGGTCTCGCTCACCTGGAAGGCGTAACGGTAATAGCTGCCAGTGGGGTCCGGCGTGGTGGAGATGGCGATGCACTCGTAGTACGGACCCGTTCCTACGGGAATATTGGGATCGGGAGGATCGATGGCGGAGGTGAACTGCGATAGGAGCCAGCGATCTGCCAACTGGTCATAGAGCACGATCGGATCACCGGCGTTCTGCGTCTCGCACTGGCCGCCGAATCCGGTCCATATAGTATTGGTGTTGGCGGGGCCATACAGCACGTTGCCGCTCTTGTCGTACACCTGGAACCCGAGATTTACCATCTGGACGTAGTGGTTGGGGCCAACATCGCCGTCGGTATCAGGCGGGGAGACACCCCAGTAGTTGTACTGGCCTTCAATGCTCCGGTCGGGTGTGGCAATAGCCAGCGGGCCAAAGAAATCCTGCACCGACGGGTCCTGTACGGGTTCGCTCGGTCCGAACGGCGCGAGGCCGTTCTCCACTCCATTCTCCTCCCGCTCCTCTACGGGGGCCGGGGGAATAGGGCGAATGGAGCGGAGCGGGGCAGAAACGTCGTTCCTGACTGCGCTGCTTACCTTGCCGCCGTTCGGCAGGGTGCGCTCAGTTGGTGGGTCGTATGGCGCGCCGCTGTTTCCGGTGGCCCCGGTTGGCCTGTTTGCAAGCTGCCCACCTGCGGTGCTCTGTGGCCCACTGAGGTAACCGCTCGCCCCAACCACAAGAACGAGCAACAGCAACAGCACGGCGAGCACAACCCTTCTAGACCGCCCCCTCCGCGATGCAGCGCCGCCGAGTAACGTCCGCGCGAGCGGCCTTAGTTCTGTAAGGGATGACAAACTGCGTTTCATGGATACTGCCCCTCCTTTGAGCTAGTGCCACCCACGTACGTTAACTTCTGCTACCTATATGAGGCTAGATGCCCTTGAGTAGCTGACGATGCGTGCAATATGTGTACCATGAGGTGTCTGTGCCGGAAGCGTAGGTGCCCACGATCCTATGCAACAGCTTTAGCAGGGAGGCGTAAGGGCACCTTGGTGCGCCAATATCGCTCGTTCCGCGAGCTATTCCACGGCTGTTTGCCGAGTTGCTCAGGGAGTAGGTATGCGAGGTCGAAGAAATGCGAGTAGGATTGGTCGGAACGGGTCTGAGTGGGCGAGGATGTGAATGCAATTGCAAGCCGCTTGGCGCGAATCTTGCAGGCGGCTGTACCGCGAGACCGACTGTCGGCGAGGTCCGCTGAAACACATACACTCAAGATACACAAGGAGGAGTTCTTCAATGCGGAAGCATTTTAAACTGGTCGTACTGTTCGTAATCGCTACGATGCTGTTGGCGGCCTGCGGTGACCAGCCCGCGGCCACTCCCGTGCCTGCCACGGCTACAACAGCTCCGGCGGCGGAAACGGCCACAACTGCCCCCAACCCCCAGGAACCGACGGTAGCCGATACCGCGACGACAGCCCCAGCGGCTGCCGATACAGCCACCACGGCCCCTGAGACTGCCGCTACCCCGACCGTAGCCATAGGCAAGCCGTCCGAGGAAGGCGTGTTGACCCTGTGGGTGCAGAGGTTGGCAGTCCCCGCGGTGACCGAGGCAGGTCGGCAGTTCACCGAAAAGTACAACGTCCCCGTCTCCGAGCAGGAGCTGGAATTCGGTCAGATCCGCGACCAGCTTAAGACCGCCGGTCCCGCCGGCGAAGGCCCCGACATTATCGCGGGCGCTCACGACTGGTTGGGCGAACTGGTCACCAACGGCCTGGTTGAGCCTCTCGACCTGGCCGCCGTCCAGAGCAACTTTGACCCCGTAACTGTCCAGGCCTTCACTTACGAGGGCAAGGTCTATGGCCTCCCGTACGCCCTTGAGGCTATCGCCCTCCTCTACAACAAGGACCTCGTACCGGAAGCTCCCAAGACCTGGGAGGAGCTAAAGACCATCGCCAAGCAGCTCCAGGACGAAGGCAAGGTCGACCAGGGCTTCGTCCTCATGCAGGGCGATCCCTATCACTCGTACCCGCTGTGGACCGGCTTCGGCGGCTACGTCTTCAAGCAGAACCCTGACGGCACCTACGATCCCTCCGACGTGGGCCTCGACAACCCCGGCGGCATCAAGGCCATGACGGAGATCGACCAGATGATCAAGGACGGCCTGCTACGTCCTGACATCACCGGCCAGATCGGTGAGACCCTGTTTGCCACCGGCAAGTCGGCCATGACCGTGGGCGGTCCGTGGCGGTTAGCTGACCTACGCAAGGCCGGCATCAACTATGGCATCGCCCCGCTCCCCATGATGGAGCAGCAACCCGCGCCGTTCGTAGGCTCGCAGGGCTTCATGGTCTCCGCGTTCGGCAAGAACAAGGATATCGCCAAGGCCTTCCTGACCGAGTTCATGGCTGCCGACGAGCCGATGCGGGCCATGTACGAGGCCGACCCGCGCATCCCCGCGTGGCTCCCTGTACAGCAGGAGGTGGCTGCCTCGACCGATCCTAACGACGTAGACATTGCGGCCTTCGCGGAGTCTGCTACCGTCGGTAGGCCGATGCCTGCCATCCCGCAGATGTCGGCGGTCTGGGAGGACTGGACCAAGGCTATCAACCTCGTATTCCAGCAGCAGGAAGAACCTGCAAAGGCGATTACAGATGCAGCCAACACCATCCGGGGCAAGCTCACGACGCCCTAGCGATGGAGATTCAGGCACCGGTAGAGAGGGAGGCGCGCGAGGGCGCGCCTCTCTCCCTACCTCTAACCTGCTCCTTCGCATACTCGGCCTACTCTTTATCGACGCGGTAGCGTTTTACTTCGCCTACGCTCTCTTCGGCCAGAACCAGGGAGCGGTCGCTATCGTCCTCCTCATTATTACCGCCGTGGTCAACTGGCTCTTTATTGACGACCGCGTGTACCCCTGGCGGTGGTTCACACCCGGCCTCTTGCTGATGCTCTTGATGGTGGTCTACCCGCTCGGCTTCACGATGTACACGTCGCTTACTAACTATAGCGACGGCCATCTGCTGACCAAGGAGCAGGTGCTAGCCCAACTCACGAGCCAGTACTTCCAGCCAGAAAACGCAGTCAGCTACACCTGGACTCCCTACCGCAACCCCGACGGCACGTTCCTGCTGGTATTCGAGGACCCTGAGGGCAACCGCCTGTTCGGCAACGAGCAGGAGGGCCTCAAACCGCTAGAGGCGGCGGGCGACCTGCCGGCCACCCTCAGCGACTCAACGGGGAAGCAGTACCAGAAGCTGGAGCTTACGCAGTCCCTCCAGTACCTCGGCACGCTGACGCGGATGCAATTGCAGAGTGGCGACAAGCAGATAAAAGTCGCGGGACTGGGGAGGGCCAGCGAGTCGGTGCAAAGGTACGTCCACGACCCCGCGACCGACAAGCTAACTGACCAACAGACCGATGTTGTCTACACACCCGTACGGGGCACCTTCACGGCCCCGGACGGTAAGACCCTCAGCCCCGGCTACAGCGTGGTCGTTGGACTGGAAAACTACACTCGCGTGCTGACCGATAAGAACATCCAGGGTCCGTTCATCTCGGTCTTCATCTGGAATTTGACCTTCGCTTTGCTGTCGGTGCTGTTCACCTTTGCCGTTGGTCTCGGGATGGCGCTGGTGCTCAACGATAAGAACCTCCCGTTCAAGGGGGTGTGGCGCTCCCTGATCGTCATCCCGTATGCGATTCCGGCGGTCATCAGCACGGTGGTGTGGGTTGGCCTGCTCAACCCGAACTACGGGCAATTCAGCGGCTTGATCGCCAGCATCTTCGGGGACTCGCCCGACTGGTTCTCCAATGGCACCTGGGCCAAGGTCGGCATTCTCTTGATCAACACCTGGCTGGGCTACCCGTACATGATGCTCATCTGCCTGGGCGCGCTCCAATCTATCCCGACCGACATGTATGAAGCGGCGGATATTGACGGGGCGCCAGCCTGGACGCAGTTCTTCAGGCTCACGCTGCCACTGCTCCTGGTGGCTATCGCGCCGCTGCTGATAGGCTCGTTCGCGTTCAACTTCAACAACTTCGGCGCGATAGAGGCCTACAACAGAGGAGGTCCGCCCATTCCTGGGGCCGCCACCCCCGCCGGGCAGACCGACATACTGCTCTCCTACACCTTCCGGCTGGCTTTCGGCGCGGGACAGGGCGCTGACTACGGCCTGGCGTCCGCCATTGGTCTCTTCATATTCGTGTTGGTGGCAGGTCTCACCGCCTTCAACTTCCGCTTCACGAGGCGATTGGAGAACCTTGTATGAGCACTAAGACCGCAACCAGTGAGGCAGTGGCCGGACGTGCAGTACGGAGCGAAGGGAATCTCACAGCTACCCGCCGCCTGAAACTGGCGTTCAAGCTGGCTTTGGTGCTGCTGGCGACCGTCTTCGCGCTGTACCCGGTGGCCTGGATCATATCGGCTTCGTTCAACCCGCTCAACTCGCTGGTGGGGCTGAGTTTCATCCCGCAGGGTGCGACGTTCGCCAACTACCAGCGGCTCTACACCGACCCGCAGACGCCCTTTATGCTGTGGATCTTCAACTCCGCGAAGATCGGCCTGATCTGCGCTATACTGATCGTGTCGCTCACCGCGCTGTCGGCCTTCGCTTTCAGCCGCTTCCACTTCAAGGGTCGGCGCGGGACGTTGCTCACGGTCATGCTGGTGCAGCTATTCCCGAACACGTTGGCGCTGGTGGCCCTCTTCCTGATGCTTCAGCAGCTTGGTAACATACGCGGGTTGGAGTGGCTAGGCCTCAACACCCACGGTGGCTTGATTCTCATCTACATAGGTGGCGCGCTAGGCTTCAACACATGGCTCATGAAAGGCTTCTTCGACTCGATTCCGAGGGAGCTTGACGAGGCCGCCACGATAGATGGGGCGAACCGCTGGCAGGTGTTCTACCAGATCATCCTGCCGCTGTCGCGTCCCATCCTCGCCGTGACCGGCATCCTGACCTTCATCGGCGTGTACGGTGAGTTCCTCATCGCTCGCCTCATGCTGAGGGACAGGAACGAGTTTACCCTTATGGTGGGACTCTTCCTGTTCGCCAGCGACCGCTCGCAGGAGTGGGGTGTCATAACGGCAGCGGCCCTGGTGGGCGCGCTCCCCGTGGTGATCTTCTTCTT
>JALZHG010000542.1 GCA_030914045.1 Chloroflexota bacterium
GTGCTGGACCCCTCGATGCTAATCTCACCGGAGACCGGCTCGCCGCCACCACCATTCTGCTGCCCGCTGGCACCGCCCCCGCAACCCGCCAAGACGAGCGATAGCGCCACAATGAGGCCAGCCACCACAAACAATTTCGAACGCCCGGTTCTACTCAACCCGTACACTCCCTCCGTTACTGGAACACATGTCTTGAGGGCCAACTTTGGCCCGCTTCAATAGTAGGGCAAGGGTTTCTGCCTTGGGTTAAACGCGGGTAAGAAACGCGTTAAATCATTGTTTCATGCATCGATGAGCCTTGAGACTACGGGCACCGGGTCTGCATACTTTGGTCGATATGGCAGAAAAGCACTCGACCGGAGAGTCGCACAGGTTGCTCCTTGCAGCGGAAAGCGTCGCCGAAGGCTTCTCCTTCGTGGGTTGGCTAGAACGCGAGGGATTCGACGTCATGACTGCCACTGACGGGCAGGAAGCGTTGCAGATCGCGGGCTCCTCCTGGCAGCCGGACGTCGTTCTACTCGATCTAACGCTGCCCGAAGCGGACGGGTTCTCGGTCTACAAGCAGGTCCGGGCCAAAAACCGGACGGCCGTGATCTTCGTGCTGGGCGGCGAGTCTGAAGAGGATGAGGTCCGAAGCCTCGAGGCGGGTGCCGACGATTACATGTCGAAGCGCTTCTCCCCGGAGGTGCTACTGGCCCGAGTGCGGGCGCACCTGCGTAGCCGCCGGGCCGCCGGCATCCAGCGAATCCTACAGCCTGGAGACCTCTGGCTGGATGCGAAGAACTACGCAACCCGGGTAAAGGGTGAGTGGATTGACCTGCGACCGCAGGAGTTCCGCCTACTAATAGCCCTGGCGCAGTCCTCGGGGGTGCCCGTGAGTCGCCGAGAGCTGATCCGGCGTGCGGGAGCGACGTGGCGAGGCGCCTCCAGCCGCACGGTGGACATAAACATCAGCCGCATCAGGACCTGCGTAGAGGCAGCTTCTGACTACACCTACATCCACAGTATCAGGGGCGTCGGCTACCGGTTCGAGCCCATACCGAAGGAGACCTCGAATCAGGCGTCATCGAAAAAACGGAGCGTTTGATTGTGCCCTCGACCACTCGCGCGTTGGCTTTGCGTAGTTAAGGTGGCCCATCTACAGGAGCACCATTGCTTCCTAAATGCAGCGCCTCCGAGTGGGCTTGGCTGCTCTTGCTAGTAAGACGATGGTAACCCGGAGCGCAAGCATCACGGCGAGGTAGGCTCCCCCCGTAGGTGCCACCCTGCCACTACAAATGATAACCGCACAAGAGATCGAGGAGTTCACTGGCTACACCTCGGAGTTTTCGGGGATACGTACGGTGGCATCTTCCTAGTGGAAGCGCCCCGTAGAATGGAGTAACCCAGTGAACCATAGGGCCGGGGCTGCTGAGAGCCCCGGCCATTCCCTTGACCCTCTATTCACCGAACGTCGGGGAAGGTGAATTCTCCGAAGTCCGGGTGTAGGCTCCTGCATAGCCTCGGCGGTTCCCCCCATCCTGCCCAATCGGGGCATCGTTAGTTCTAGGTTGGGGCCGCGCAGCCTCTTTGGTAGGGTGCCCACTCGAGAACTCGGCCCGAGGCTTTAACTTTGGGTGGGCGTTGAGCCACAGAACGTCCGAGTAGGGTACTACGCCTAACCGGCACTACTGGCGGCTGCGGCGTCGTTACCCTTCGTCGCCATGATGGTCGTCGTCGCCGTTGCCGTTGTGGTCGTCCTCGCAGTAGTGGTCCTTGACTACCTTGTCTCCGACATGCAGATCTTCCACGTCCCAGACCCAGCGGTAGTCCTTACCATTATCGTCCTCGTGATGCAGGACGCAGACCTTATTGTTATTGTTGTTGTCATTATCGCCGTTGCCCGAGGCGATCACCGGCGCGACAAGCACCATCGACGCTAGGAACAGCGCTGCCAAGAGCAACGAAAGACGCTTCATCATTTCTACCGGACTCCTTCTCATAACCCGAAGTGTTCTCTTCCTTAACCGACGTTCTCTCTTGCAGAGGGAGAACGACTCTGGTGCTAATCGCCTCGTACGATAATTCTCGTAGATCCCCCCTTTGCGCTCAGTGTTGACCTTCGCTCCACGCTTCCAGATGCTACAGGGTTGCTCTCAGCTTGGTGTTAAATAAGAGCAAACCCTGGGTTAAATGTTGCTGTCCTTGGGGGGAAGGCGATAGCCTTTTGGGATGCGACTTTTTTTGCCTGACTCCTTTATTCACCCAAGTACGTAGTAGATAAATTCTGCGAACTTCGCCTGTGCGGAGTTCTCGGAAGTACGCATAGCCCCGGTCCGACATCTAAAGCCGTCACAGACCGCCAGAAGCGTATACTGGGACGGGACCCGCTC
>JALZHG010000210.1 GCA_030914045.1 Chloroflexota bacterium
CTAGTGAGTAAGGTAGTGTTCTAAGCAAAAGACCAGGGTACTGCACTATGTACCCTGGTCCTCTTTGTACCACCAAACCTTTATCCTCTTAGCTGTCCTTTGCGCTCTTTGCGCCTTTGCGGTTTCATCGTTATCCTGCTATTGTAACGTGTTCGGTGCTGAGAGCGTAGTCTATGGCCTGGTCCAGTGTCATGGTGTGGCCCCTGTCCCAGTGCTCCGAGAAAGCCTGGGAGGGTAGTTTGGACCGCGTAAGCTTCACGTTGTGCTCGTATTCCATCTGATCGGCGGGGTCGAGCGTGGTGCCCATCGCGTTTAGTGCCGCCTCGGATGCGCCAAAGAGCCTGGCGGCGCGCTCCGCCTGTCCGGTGCCTACCGCCACTGCCGCCAGGCCCGTGACGCATTCCACAATGCTCAGCTTGTCGCCCAACTCCCTGAACAGGAGCAGGCCCTTCCTGAAGACCTCGGCGGCCTGGGCGTAGTCGCCCCTGCGATAGTAGACGTGCCCCAGGTTGTGGTACGAGCTGGCGATGCCGTCCTTCACGCCTATGTGCCGGTAGAGGTCCAGCGACTCGCTGTACCGGGTGAACGCCTCATCGTAGTCCTGGCGGCAGCGGGCCACCTCTCCCAGGTGCAGCAGCGAGCTTGCTATCCGCCCGGTGTCGCCCAGCGAGCGCCGCATAGCGAGGCTACGCTCGTGCAGATTGCGGGCTTCCTCGTATCTGCCCTCGTTCAGGGCCACGTTGCCGAGGCGGAACAGCGCATTCGATACGCCCCACCCGTTACCGACTTCCTTCGCTAGCTCCAAGCTCTCGTTGAAGTGCCGGGCGGCTTGCTCGTAATCGCCTTTGTGGTGCGCCACGATGCCGTGGCCCTCCAGGGCGTAGGCAATACCGGGTTTGTAGCCAAGCTCCCGCGCCAGCGCCAGGCCCTCGTCGTAGTAGCATGCCATGGCGGCGAAATCACCCTGCCCGTAGGCCAGGAAGCCCGCCACGTTCAGCGCGTTCGCTCGGTTCACCGTCGGCCCAGCCTGGGGCATGGAGAGCGCCTTCTGCATCCATTCGCGGCCCTCGCTGTAATAGCCGCGCCTGAACCAGAACTGCCAAAGCGTAGCCCCAAGCCGCGCCGCGAAGTCTGCATGCCCTTGCTCGATGGCCCAGCGTAGCACCGCGCGGATATTGTCGTGGTCGCTCTCCAGGCTGTCGAGCCACAACGTCTGCTCGGCTCCTATCAGCTGAGGTTCGGCGGCCTCGGCAAGGGCCAGGTAGAACTCGGCGTGCATGCGCTGCATCACCTCGTGCTCGCCAAGCGCCTCTAACTGCTCGCGGGCGTACTCCCTGATCGTCTCCAGCATCGTGAACCGCGTGTCGCCGTTCGGCCCCTCGTACTGGCGCACCAGGCTCTTGTCGAGCAGGGAAGCCAGGCCGTCGAGCGCCTCCATGGGCAAATCACCCTCGGCATTACAGATAGCCTCCACCGCCGACAGCCCGCAACCCCCCACGAACACGCCCATGCGCGCCAGCAGGGTCTGCTCGCCCCGGTCCAGCAGGTTGTAGCTCCAATCAATCGCGCCCCTGAGCGTCTGTTGGCGGGCGGGCAGGTCTCTAGCGCCGCCGGTGAGCAACTTGAGACGGCTGTCGAGTCGGGCGGCAATCTGCTGGGGTGGAAAGAGCCTGGTGCGGGCGGCTGCAAGCTCTATCGCCAGGGGCAGGCCGTCCAGCCTCTCACAAATCAGGGCCACAGCCTCGGCGTTCTCGGCGTTCAACTCGAAGTCAGGGCGCACCGCGCGGGCGCGCTCCTCGAAGAGAGCGATAGCCGGGTAGTGCGACACCTGCTCCAGCGCAGGCAGGCGCTCCGGGTCGGGGAGGGCAAGGGGAGGCACCTGGAATTGCTGCTCGCCGCGCACGTTGAGCGCCTCGCGGCTGGTAACCAGCACCTTCAGGTGTGGGCACAGCACCAGCAACTCGGTGACGCGGGGCGCGGCCCGTAGCACCTGCTCGAAGTTGTCCAGCAAGAGCAGCACCGGGCGCGCGCTGATGTACTGCGCCAGTTGTGGCAGCGCCGTGGCTTCGCCCGCATCCTTCAGGCCCATCGCGTGCGCCACCGTGGGCAGCACGAGGTCAGGTTCGCTCACCGCCGACAGGGCCACGAAGCAGACCGCTTCGAAGTGTGACTTCACATTGGCGGCTACCTCGATAGCTAGGCGGGTCTTACCCGTGCCGGGTGCCCCTGTGAGAGTGAGGAGGCGCACTTCCTCGCGGAGCAGGCGGCTGCTTATCTCGGCTGCTTCCACGTCTCGCCCGATGAGTTGCGTCAGTTGCGCGGGCAGGTTGTCGCCGGGCAAATTGGCTTCGACGGTCTGCGCAGTGTGCCCGTTTTGACTTGTCTGGGTAGGCTCTGCTGCGGGTGCGGCCTGGGTACCCCCGACTAACTCGGCATAGACAGGTTCAGCTTCGGCCTGCTCGACATCGCCTCGGCTGCGGGCGAAGCGCACGAACTCGGCCAGGTCAGCCGCCGGTATGCCGAACACCTCGGCCAGCAATTCGGCCACCTGCCGCGACGGGCGGCGCGCGCCCACCTCTATCTTCTGTATGGCCCCTATCGAGCAGCCGATTCGCGCGGCGAGCATCTCCTGGGTGAGGTCGCGCGCCTTCCGCTGCTCTCTCAACCACTGCCCGAAGGTAATAGCGCCTGACATGACGGACCCCGCTCCTGACCTGCCGCTCGCGCCCTGCGAAGGCACACTATCGACCTCGTTTGCTAACGAGCTTTACGCCATGCAGTGTACCATTTTCGGCCCTTTTGCGCCTGTGACTCGCGACTTCGCGCAGGTGACTATACATTCAACATTGCAGGCTGAAACCGCTATTGCCTGGGGCTGTTACCCCGCTTTGCTTCCTGGCCCGCTTCTTGCATTAACGTGGGCGACACTTATCTGTACGTGCTAGGGATGCGTCAGGAAATTGATGCACATCCCCTGGAAAGGGCGCTTGTGGCTACGGACATCGACAGCCGGATCGAACCGGCGTCTAGCTCGACCAACCAGGAGTTGGTCGATGCCATTTATGCTGAAGTGAACAGGCGGCTGTTGGAGCGACATCACGTCCCGGCGGCCACCTACCGACTACAGTTCAACAAGTTCTTTACGTTTCAACAGGGCCGCGACCTTGTTTCATACCTGGAGCGCCTCGGCGTCAGCGACATATACGCCTCGCCCTATTTCAGGGCGCGCGCCGAGAGCCTGCACGGCTACGACATAGCCAACCACAACGAGCTAAACCCCTCCATCGGCACCGAAGAGGACTTTGAGGCGATGCTGAAGGAGCTGCACCGCCGCGACATGTGCCACATCCTCGACACCGTGCCCAACCACATGGGTATCGGGGAGGAGGGCAACGCCTGGTGGATGGACGTGCTGGAGAACGGGCGCTCCTCGCTGTTCGCTCCTTACTTCGACATCGACTGGGACCCCATCAACACCAAGCTTACTAACAAGGTGCTGCTGCCCATACTGGGCGAGCAATACGGCAAGGTGCTGGAGAACAAGGAGCTACAGATAAGCTTCACGCCGGAAGAGGGCAGGTTCTACCTCCGCTATTGGGAAAAGACCTTCCCGGTAGACCCCCGCTCCTACCAGGCGTTGCTCGATTTCGATAAGGCACGGCTGTTGGAGGAGCTTGGCGAGGAGAGCGACGCCGCGTTGGAGTACCAGAGCATCCTCACCGCCCTCGACCACCTGCCCGCCCACCAGGAGACCGAGCGGGAGAGGATACTTGAGCGCAACCGCGAGAAAGAAGTCATCAAACGCCGCCTTGCCGCCCTGTGCGCCTCCGAGCCACGAGTCGGGGAGTTCATCGAACGCAATGTAGAAACCTTCAATGGGGTAGCGGGTGACGCGCACAGCTTCGACCAGCTTGACGCCCTGCTCGAACGGCAGCCGTACCGTCTCAGCTTCTGGCGCGTGGCAACCGAGGAGATCAACTACCGGCGCTTCTTCGACGTGAACGACCTGGCCGCCGTGCGCATTGACCAACCCGCCGTTTTCCAGGAGGCGCACCGTATGGTCATGCGCTTCCTGCGCGAAGAGAAGCTCAACGGCCTGCGCATCGACCACGTTGACGGCCTCTACGACCCCGCCCGATACTTCCAGGACTTGCAGCACGGCTACTTCCTCGAAGTGTGCCGCCTCGTGATGGACGAGTTGGGCGAGCAGCTTGAGGGGGCCGACCGCGCCCAGCTTGAGTCGTTGCTGGTTGGCCGCTTCGACTCCGAGCGCCTTGCCGACCCGCAGGGCATATTGAACAGGCCCCTCTACGTGGTGGTTGAGAAGATACTGGCGCGTGGTGAGACCCTGCCCGGCGATTGGGTGGTGTACGGCACCACCGGCTACGAGTTCACCAACGAGGTGAACGGTCTATTCGTGGACAGCGCCAACGTCAAGGCCTTCGATGAGATTTACAACTCGGTGATTGGCGAGAAGGTGAAGTTCGCGGACCTGGTGTACGGGAGCAAGCAGCGGATTATGCGGCTCTCACTGTCCAGCGAGATAAACGTGCTCACCAACATGCTCAACCGCATATCCGAGCGCGACCGCCGCTACCGCGACTTCACTCTCAACGGCATCCGCAACGCGATACGCGAAGTGATAGCCTGCTTCCCGGTGTACCGCACCTACATTACGCCGGAGACTACCGAGGTAGAAAGGCGCGACCAGGCCCACATCGAGCGCGCGGTGGCCCTCGCCAAGAAGCGCAACCCCGCCGTAGACCCCAGCGCGTTCGACTTCCTGGGCGACATCTTGATGCTCAAGGGCTTTGACGACCTGCCACCGGAGGAATGCGCCGACCGGACGAACTTCGTGATGAAGTTCCAGCAGGTGACCGGACCCGTAATCGCCAAGGGCCTGGAGGACACGGCCTTCTACGTGTACAACCGTCTCATCTCGCTCAACGAGGTAGGAGGCGAGCCCGGGTATTTCGGCATAAGCCCCGCGGCCTTTCATAAGGGGCAGGCGGAGCGGCAGCGGCACTGGCCCTTCTCGCTGCTCACCACCAGCACCCACGACACCAAGCGCAGCGAAGACGTGCGGATGCGCATCAACGTGCTTTCGGAGATGCCGAAGGAGTGGCGCACCGCCTTCCGCCGCTGGGCCAGGACGAACCGCAAGTACAAGAAGAACGTCGAGGGCCAGCTTGCCCCCGACCCGAACGAGGAGTACTTCCTTTACCAGACGCTTGTCGGCGTGTGGCCCCTGGAAGAGAGCCTCAGCAAGGAAGAGCACGCTGAAGTCATCGAGCGCGTGCAGGCATATATGCGCAAGGCCATGAACGAGGCCAAGGTGAACACCAGCTGGGTGAACCCCAACGAGCCGTACCAGCAGGCGGTGGCAGACTTCATCGCCACCATCCTGCGGCGAGACGAGGACAACCGCTTCCTGGCCGACTTCCTGCCGTTCCAGCGGCGCGTGGCCCACTACGGCCTGTTCAACTCGCTGTCGCAGGTGCTCATCAAGCTGACCAGCCCCGGCGTGCCCGACATCTACCAGGGCAACGAGATCTGGGACTTCAGCCTGGTGGACCCCGACAATCGCCGCCCTGTGGACTACGACCTGCGCCGCCGCCTGCTCTCTCAGGTGGAGAAGGTGCGGGACGCCGGGGCCGCTGCTTCCCTGGTCGAGGGCAAAGAGGACGGCCGTATAAAGCTGCTCGTCACCAGCCGCGCCCTCAACTTCCGGCGTGCCAACCTTCCCCTGTTCCAGCAAGGCTCCTACACACCCATCACGGTGGAGGGCAAGCACGGGGGGAACATCATCTCCTACGCTCGCGGCTATGAAGGTAGCATGGCGGTGGCCGTGGCCCCTTGCCTGATGACCCAGCTTGGCAAGGCGGGTGAGACTGTGGCTCCGGTGGGGCAGGTGTGGTCCGGCTCGTGGTTGCCGCTGCCCGGCGCGTCGGAGGGCGATTCGTTCCGCAACGTCTTCACCGGGGAGGTACTGGCGGCCTCGTCAAGGAACGGGAGTGTGGGGTTGCCGATGGAGGAAGTGCTGGCGGTGTTCCCGGTGGCTCTGCTTGAGAGAGTCTAGCAAGCTTCTGTAGGGGCAGGCCCCC
>JALZHG010000543.1 GCA_030914045.1 Chloroflexota bacterium
CGGAGCGGGGGCACCCGTGGCGCGGGTCCCTGCCATGACGACCGAGATGCCGAAACCACCCAGGTCAATCGTAAAGTTTCCTGCCCTTCGCATGTCAACCATCCTTTTCCTAGCGTCATCCCTTGGCACCGGGACTTGGCACCGGGGCGACAGAGGTACTACGTTGTTAGCCAAAAGCTCGCGCGTTAACCGATCCAATCGGGGTGCGACAGAGTGTCGCGGCAGAAATGCTACGAGCTACGCTTGGGTCGAGGACCCAAGAGCGAAGCAGCTCAGAAACATTAGGGGGTATGCTACACCAGTCACGCGGTTAGTAAACGTGGTTTTGTTTGAGATTCGTTCAAATTCATTGTATTTGTGCACCTGGACACGGTAATCTCAGACTACTACCGGGTCGTCGAGGGTCCGCTCTGAGGCAACGTCGTCTCGCCCGGGTTCCTGAAGACCTCCGCCTACAACTCTAGAGACTCAACCTCGTGAGCCGAGTTGCACGCAAGCAGTGGCATTGAATTGGCTCCATGGCTAAGGGCGAACCTCCGGCAAGGGGCCTTTTGCGGTCTTCGACGCGGACGGCACCTTGGCTAAGAGAGTGCTTGCTGTAGAAGCCTTTCCCCTCCATCACGCCCAGACTTCGGGAGCGGGAAGTGGATTTGTCGCCTATACCCTCTGACATGCTCCTAACCTCCTCTAATCACGTCATCACATCCTTCGGCTCCGACGTGTGGGAAACATCGGTCACTGCTGCACCCTCTTGCTACACAATGTTCCGTGGCCTCCCATGTAACTTCGCCATGCCAGTTCCTAACGCGCTAGCCCGGCATAAAACTACCGTCTGCCAAGCATTACGAAGTTAAGTGAGGAGCGAACTTCGGAGAACTCTGTCAAGACGAAGTTCGCAGAATCTATCTTCTATGCACTCGGGCGGAGCTTTTTCGACGATGCCGCAACCGCCGAAACCCAGGCACATCGGCCAAACGGTCCATACCAGAGGGTCCGCCTACGCCACCTGCTATGCCCTGCAACCATTTGCAGCACACCGACGCAAGGGACGAGGCCTTGGGACAGTAGTCTACTGCTGACGTACTGCTGACAAAGCCCCCGATTTTCTGATCGGAGGCTTTCCGTTTTTACGGATTTTGCAGGTAAAAAAGAGAGCCGACGAGCGGACTCGAACCGCTGACCTGCTCATTACGAGTGAGCCTAGTCCCTACCCCAAATCCCGCTAGAAACAGCCGTTTTGCAGGTACTTAGGATTTTGGTGTGTCCATCTAGTAGCTGCCAGTATCAGGATGTATTGCCTCTACTGCTGACACTACTGCTTACACATCGTGCCCGGAGTGCAAACCGAATAGTCCGACCGCCGTCGACCCTCGCACTTGCGAGCTTACCGAGCACCGTCACGCGCTCCGAGGCGTCGAGCGATGTCTTGATCACATAGCTGCCTCCCTCCTACTGCGCTGCAACGAACTCCTCGTATGGGACGCCGAGCATAAAGATGTCTTTCTGCTCCTGCGGTCCGCAGTTTTTCGTACATCCGGGAGTAGGAAAGGGGACGAGATAGGCTGATCCCGAAGCTGCTACCCCGTATCAGGTGATCGCTCCTGCGAGTCCGGAGGGGTTCTATCTGTCCTACCTAGCGGACGCGCGGACGCGGAGGGACGTTCCTCTTCTGCGCCCTTCTCCTCCTGGGCCTTCTCTACATTGTGTTCAAAGGCCTCGGTTACAGCCGCCAAGCGTCGGGCTGCTTCTTCGACATCCGCGCATGGAGGTTAACGTGGAGCGGCTCAAGGAATTGAGGAGGGAGCGGGTTCTCTCCCTGCGGGAACTGGAAGAGAGGTCGGGCGTCTCCTACAACACGATCTGGCGCATCGAGGACGGTCGGCAGGGGGCGCACCCGCGGACGGTGCGGAAGCTGGCGGAGGCCCTCGGAGTAGAGCCCAAAGAGCTGATACGAGAGACGAGCTGAAGTTGGCGAGGAAGAAGGAGCGGGGCAACGGCGACGGGGACGTTTGGCCGCGCAAGAACAAGGAAGGGAAGATCATCGGCTACCGCGGCGCTTACTTCGGGCCGGATGGGAAGCGCCGCTACGTATCGGGAAAGACGAAAGAGGACGCCCGCAAGAAAAAGCGGCAGGCGATGGCCGACGCGGACCGGGGCCTCGTCTTCGATGCGGGAACGCTTACCGTTGGGGAGTACCTAGAGCGGTGGTTATCGGATTGCCTGCAACCCCTCGTGAACAGCGGTAAGATCGCGCACAGCACTTTCATTCGCTACGAGGGGATAGTTGAGAACCACCTCTCCCCCATCCTTGGGCGAAAGAAGCTCCGAGACCTTAGCCGCGCCGAAGTCCGTGCACTCTATAGTGC
>JALZHG010000544.1 GCA_030914045.1 Chloroflexota bacterium
GGTGTGGATCTGTCTCGCATCTCGGACCTTTTGGGGGAGGACATAAGCCGCCTCTCGAAACTAGTAGGCGAGAACATAAAGATAAACGCAACAGTGAATCTGGGGGACGCTCGATCGGGAAGGTCCTCGGCTTCGGACGAGACAGGATTGGGTGGCAAAAGGCCTGGGCGGAACGATGATCCACGAGCAAAGAGAGTGAAGGGACCAAGAGCGCAGAAGAAAGCGAAACGGGTAAGGGGTCCGAAAGCGCAGAGAAAAAGGAAGGCCCGTTGACTCAGGAAGTCTCAACATCTGAACTCAGAGGTGCCAACCTAGGAAGTAACGTCGACGAGACTCGAACTCGTGGTCTGCAAGCAACCCTCGCCGATATCCCCAACGTCTGCGAGATGGATACGATCTTGGTATCGCTACCGAAGAGGTGAACTGGGCAGGGAAGATAGGTCGTTCATCCCCAGGCAGGCTCCGCCTTCAGATCTCTTTGAGTCGGCCAGCGGCTACGATACGCGCGTCCAGCGTGCTGAGCGGAGCCGATAGGTGTCGGCGAACCACTGAGACCCTTACTACACTACCGGGCGCTGTGTATCGGCTAGCCGTTCCAGCAGCGCTGCTGCCTCGGAGGGCGCAACGTGTTGGGTGAGTTCGGCCTGTAGCCGCCGCGCCTTCTGCCTGTAACTCGGCTCGGACAGTACTCGTTTGACTGCTTTCTGAACTTGCTCCGGCTCAGGTTTGTTCGTCTTGAGGTTTATCCCTACGCCAGAGTAGGATACACGGTTGCAGATCTCGGGCTTGTCTTCGGTGGTGCCGCCGCACACGATCGGCACCCCGTTGGCTAGAGCGTGGTGTACTCCTCCGAAGCCGCCGTTCGTCACGTACACATCCACGTGCGGAAGCAGGGGCTTGAACGGAACGAACACCCCAACGCGAGCGTTGGCAGACACCCCATCCAAGCGCGCCACCTCCTCGGGCTTGACCCCTGCCGCAAACACCAGCACATCCTCCCGGGCCAGCGCTTTTAGGGTTGGAGCTATCAACTGCTCCGCATCGGTGGCCGCCGTCCCTTGGGTGACGAGCACTACGGGTTGCTTCTTGTCCGTGACCTCTCCCCACCAAGATGGAAGCTCAAAGTCGGCTGGGGCTTCCGGCAGCATCGCTCCGATGAAGTGAACCTGCGGAGGCATGTCGGTGCGAGGCTACTCGAAGGAAGGAACGGTCGGCTCCAGGTAGAGATAAGGAGACGGGAACGGTCCCTCGAACTTCGAGGGTGGCAATCCAAGCGTGGCGCGTTGTTGGGTGAGTGCCTTCGAGACATTCCGGAAGATCACGTCCGACGCCAGTAAATACAGTAGACGGTTCCGCAACCGACCGAGGGTGGAGTAGCTCGGCATGAGCCCCAGTCCGAACGGGGCAGTATCCCTACTCTTCAAGCCCAGGCAGGTGACACTGTAGACGGCGAACGGAGGGCCACCCTTCTCGTTGATGGTCGACGCAGCCCCTACCGAAGGGTCGGCCACGATAGCATCGGCGGGGAATTCGCGCAGGATTCTCATTATGTCCTGATGTTGTGGCACGACTTGGTTTACGAAGACGTTGACGAAGTCGAATCGGATCTGCCTGAGTCCCGAACGTTTGTCCCTGCCTGAAAAGCTGCGTCGTAGCCGGACTCGTCGTAGTCGTAGGCGGCGTCGTAGGGAACAAACCGGGCACCGATCGCCTCGATCCTATTCCCGAACTTCTTACCACAATACCAGCGTACCTCGTGACCTCGCCTCACCAGCTCGCGAGCGAGGGGCAACGCGGGTAGCACGTGGCCCGTAATCGGCTGTGTCGCAATTAGGAACCGAGACACGAAGATTTCACCCCCTTGAAACGAACAGGCAACGTGTCATATTAGCGCGTAGAGACCTCAGCGAAGAAACCAGTTACTCTCCGAGGGCAGGCGTGTCGCATTCTGCCTTCGCCAGCGTCAGCTCCCTGGTCGAGCTGGTTTCCCGGGGGCAACTCCGCGCCAACTCTCCCAGGCTCTTAGGACCGCGGTTACCCCTGCCGGCCCTGCGCCTACTACCACTAACTCGCTCAATCTTTCCATTTCTATTGCCTTACGTCCGTGCTCTCCGCGGACCTCCCTACTCCAGGTAGTGGTAGTCGAGGCTGTAGTCCTTGTCGAGGGCCTTGCGTATCTCCACCGGCACCTCGCCCACGGGCTCGGTCCATAGGTGCATGTCGCCCCCTTCGTCCCGGGCGCAGAGGATGTTCTTCTGCCACCCGTCCGCCTCCTCGGGGAAGTCCTCGCGGTGGTGGGCGCCGCGCGACTCCTCCCTGGCGAGGGCGCCGCGCATGACGGCCTCCGCCGCGGTTAGCATGGCG
>JALZHG010000545.1 GCA_030914045.1 Chloroflexota bacterium
TGGCGTGACCCGAGGCAGATGCTCAACGCCATCTTCTGGATTTTGTGCAGTGGTGCTTCTTGGCGGGACCTTCCGGAGCGATACGGTCCCTGGCAAAGCGCGTACCACTGGTACCGCATCTGGACGAACGACGGCACCTTCGACCGCATCTTGGAGCGGCTGCAGGTCCGACTGAAGGCGGAGGGGCTGGTGGATTTGGACACTTGGTTTATCGACTCCACAAATGTCAGGGCCTCCCGAGCCGCAGCGGGAGCGAAAAAGGGGGCTGTGAGGCTTTGGGTCGCTCCCATGGCGGCTTCTCCACAAAGCTGCACCTGGTTTGCGACGGTCTAGGTAATCCTTTGGCGGCACTTCTTACGCCGGGACAGCAGCACGAGAGCACCGTCTGCACGGAACTGCTGGCAAGCGTGCGGGTACGCACCAGCGCGGGAGGCGGCAGACCACGCAGCCGTCCGAAGGTAGTGGTAGCGGATCGAGGTTATGATGCAGGTGCCTTCCGAAGATACTTGCGCCGCCGCGGTATCCGCTGCGTGATCCCCGAAAAGCGTATCCCTGCGGGCAAGCGGCGCAGGCGGCGTGGGCGTCCTCCCACTTTCTGCAGGACCACCTACTGCCAGCGCAACATGGTCGAGCGTCTAGTGGGGTGGCTCAAGGAGCACCGGCGGATCGCCACACGCTTTGAAAAGCTGGCTAGTAGTTTCCTGGCGATGGTGAAGTTGTCGTTCGTGCGGCGTTACTTCCGCATGCTCGAGCGGTTCTCAGGCAGTACGTAGTGCTGACCCGTTGAGTCTCTTGCAAACATCACCTGTAAGGTTTTATTGTTCATCAACCTAGAAAGGTGAAGGAGGAGAACTATGGAACAAATACCGCCCTCCGATGATGCGGCAACTACCAACCCTCATCGCTTCGAGGCCTCTCAGGGCCCACGCATCCTCGGGCCCAACGACGGGAAAGCTGTCGACTTTGGCTCTTTTGGGGTTCGGTTCATGGTTTGGAGTGAGGAATCCGGTGGTGGGTTTTCCCTTGTGGAGCATCCGATCCCCCCGCGGACGCTCGCTGCTCCACTTCACCGTCACACTAACGAGGACGAGTACAGCTACGTCCTTGAAGGGCGCATGGGAGCGCAGCTCGGAGATGAGGTCGTGTATGCGGAGAAGGGGGATCTCGTCTTCAAACCCCGTGACCAGTGGCACACCTTTTGGAACGCCGGTGACGGGCCGTGCCGGATCCTTGAGATCATCTCCCCTGGAGGATTCGAGCATGTGTTCAAGGAAATGGCCGAGGATCCGGAGACAATGACTGGTGAGGCGGCCTTAGCGCTCGATGCCCGCTACGGCATTGAGGCCGATTACGACAGCATGGAGCGCCTTTGTGAAGAGCACGGACTCAACTTTCCTGTCGAGGGATGAGGTAGTTCACGAGGATGGGGACAAACCAGCACAGCGCAATCCCAGTGACATAACCCAGTAGTTGATGACGCAGTTCTCAGACAGAACCTAGGGTACCGGGTGCGGAAGAAGGGGAGGGGCGCGAAGTTCGCTGACCTTCTGTGGCGCCCGCGCCTGCTCCTGAAGATGAAGAAGCGCGGGGAAAAGCTGGAGCGTCACTACAGCCGGGCCTTCGATTACTGGTTGCAGCTCGTTTCGCAGAGGCCACGCTACGTGACCCTATGTAACTTCGACGAGTTCTGGGTCTACGACTTCGAGACTCAGCTCGAAGCGCCTATGGCTCTCTGACCGTCATGCTGGTCGGACTCTACTTCGTAGGCATCGTGGTGTTGCAGAGGTTCTTCGTCTTGCTTACCGGCCAGCAGTCCACCCTTGCGGTCGTGGCTTCACCCTCCTGATCGCCGCGTTGTTCACTCCCCTGAGGCAGCGCATCCAGTCGTTCATCGACCGCGGCTTCTACCGCAGCAAGTACGACGCAAGAAAGACGTTTGAAGGGTTCTCGGTTCTCGATGAAGCTACGCGACGAAACAGACCTGGACGCACTTGGCGATGATCTGGTGAGGGTGGTAAGGGAGACGATGCAGCCTGCCCACGTCTCGCTGTGGTTGCGCCCCCATAAGGCCGCTAAGGGCCAACCGAGGGTCAAGTAGCCCCTTATTCACCGAAGTGACCAGAGAGACTGTCTGAAATTCTTAGGCACGTGCGAGCCTCCTTGTCGCCGCGCCATCGCCGCATGGATGAGTGCCTCTCCCGCCGAGTACAGCCGCTCGTAGTCCTTGCTCATCCGCCGGTTGTGGGAGAGATCCACGCGAAGGTGCGCTCGGCAACCCATCGGCGCGGCAGGTTCGCGAAATCCGGACGTCTCGCCAGCTTGCCAAAGTCTATCTTGGTTAGCGGCGGTAGTTTTGTGCTTTA
>JALZHG010000037.1 GCA_030914045.1 Chloroflexota bacterium
CGGAGCCGGGGCGGCCGAGCCGCCACGATTGTCGCCGTAGACCAGCCGGGCCACGCCCTCGAACGCCTTGCCCTGCGCGTCCCTGGGCGTGATCCACCCCGCCGGTACTATCACCAGCCTGCCGCCTGTGCGCAGCACCCTCCTTATCTCCGAAAGGGTAGCGGGCGCGATGATGTACTCGCTGGGGAAGGTGCTCACCACCGAATCGAAGCACTCGGCGGGGAAGGGGAGGGCCTCGGCGCGGGCGCGGCACGCCCGGAACGGCGGCAGGTTGCGGCGGCGAGCCTTCCTGGCGGCCTGGCGGAGCATCTGGGGCGACAGGTCCACGCCCCACACCTGATAACCCCGACGGCGCAGGTCTATCTGCATGTTGCCCGTGCCCATACCCACCTCAAGCACCCGCGTGCCTAGCAGGTGAGGCAGGGCGGCCCGTTGCCAGGTGCGCCACTGGCCCAGGAAGAAAGTCTTGCTCACCCAGTCGTACAGCCAGGCGAAGGGGCCGTACAGCGCCTCGAAGGCTATCTTTCTCAAGCGGGCGCGCAGGTGCTCTACCCGGCTGTGCTTCGTTGGGCGTTCCGTTTTGTGCATGGGACTATTGTATCAATTGTAGCTTCTGGATGTTGAACATCAGCCGATCGCGCCCACGTATAAAGAATGGTGAAGATGCAACCTTTGAGGGGCAGGATAGGACTGTGCCCGCCCTATCTGGCACGTAATATGCTATGTAGTAGGGAAGGATAACCTGGGTCTTTTCCAGCATAGTGTGGTCGTATGTTCCTTTGCCGCAATGACGCGGGTGTGACCACCGGGCGCATGCTGCGATAGTGTTCGATGATCTATCCGGGCCAATATCGTTGTTCCGGGTGCATAGCAAGAGGTGGGTGGAGGGCGCATAGCTGCTCCTCTTGCGCTCATAGGAACATCTCCAGGTCTTTGTCCTCCCTTCTTCGCCGAGTCGAACTGTCGGCCCGTACACTTGTCTCGGCTCTCTATCGGTCCAGCTTACGTTCTACCAACATTCATCATCTACTCACCCCCTTGGTGATAACTAACTGAATAACAGCACCCAAACCGGTAGACGGGTCACACTCCACGCGTAGCGGCAGAGTCGCATGGCTACGTATATTTTCATTGTCCGTCGCAAGGACAGGAGGAAGTAACACATGAAGAATAAAGAAACACGTAGAGCCTTGTGGAGCGTTACCGCGATGCTTGCCATATTGTTCGGCGTAGGTCTGTTTGTAGGCAGCGCGTTCGCAAGCCTACCCGTCAAGACCGCGCAGGGTAAGTCGCCCGGTGCTCCCAACGGTGTGTTTACCGAGACTCCCACAATCACCGCTACACTCACCCTCACCCTCACCGCCACAGGGACCGCTACTGAGGTGATGACGGCAACTGGCACAGCTACACAAGTGCTGACTTCAACAGCCACCGGCACTGCTACACAGGTGATGACCTCAACAGCCACCGGCACTGCTACACAGGTGATGACCTCAACAGCAACTGGTACGGCTACACAGGTGATGACCTCGACAGCCACCATCACTGCCACCAGCACTGTTACTGGCACCGCCTCCGCCACTCGCACCGCAACAGCTATGGCGTCTGGCACCAGCACGGCTACTCGTACCGCTACGGCTGCCGCATCAGGCACGTCTACAGCAACCCGCACCAGCACGAGCGTGGTAAGTGCCACAGCCACCAGGACCGTAACAGGTACTGGTACCGCTATGGCAACGGCTTCGCGCACCCCTGGCAATGGTAGAGTGGCTATCTGCCACCGCACAGGCTCTGAGCGCAACCCCTGGGTGCAGATAGAGGTGAGTGAGAACGCCCTCCCCGCGCACCAGGCACACGGCGACATCTACCCCGTCCCGCCTAATGGCTGCCCAGGTCCAGGCACTCCTGCTCCTACCACCAGCATGACCCCCGTAGTCAGCCCCACCGCTGAGACTTGCGATGCAGACGCCGACTTCAACGACGTGCCTCCTGGCAACACCTTCCACCCCTTCGTGAAGTGTCTTGCCTGCAAGCACATCCTGGGTGGGTACTCTGACGGTTCGTACCGCTACGGCAACCCTGTCACGAGGGGACAGATAGCCAAGATCGTCTCCAATGCAGCCGGGTACCTCAACGAGGTAAGCGGGCAGACGTTCAGTGACGTGGCACCAGGCTCTACGTTCTACGAGTTCATAGAGCGTATGGCTTCCAGAGGTCACATAGGCGGGTACTCTGACGGCACTTACCGCCCCAACGACCCTGCGACACGTGGACAGATCGCCAAGATCGTGTCGAATGCAGCAGGGCACCGGGACGAGGTGAGCGGTCAGACGTACAGTGACGTACCCTCAAGTGAGACGTTCTACCTGTTCGTAGAGCGGCTCTCCAAGCGAGGCATAGTGGGAGGGTACCAGGACGGCACCTTCCGCACCAACGCGCTGACCACAAGAGGTCAGGCAGCCAAGATGGTCGCTAACGCCTTCTTCCCCATCTGCCCTGAATCTGAGGACTAAGCGTGTAGCCTAGCCATTCAGAAAAGTAGTGGGGTGAAAGAGGATTGGTCTCAGGACCAATCCTCTTTGCGTTACTGCCCCCTCTGTACCACTCTCTGGGCCACGTCCGATGCAAAGCCGGATACGAGAACACTGTTGGTCCCTGTCATCCTGAACGCAGGGAAGGATCTCAGATGCTACTCTCGCCGCTACGCCGAAGGTTCGGCACATCATCCTTATGTCGAGCACCATACCCTCTCCACCTTCTTGAGATTCTTCGCTACGCTCAGAATGACAAGGGGGAGCACAGTTCTCACGTCCCACCGTGCAGCCAGCCTACCCGTTGCGCCTGCCCCAGCTTCTACTTGCATAGGCTGGTATACTGGTTGGGACGAGTGCTATTGCAAGATTAGTCCGCCCGCCCACAGTTGGATTGAAGGTCTGATAACCCGCGCCTTCGCAGGGCCGCCCCATGAGCAGAGGATGGTTACCCATCCTCTCGGCGTTTTTACGGCCCGCAAGAATGCGAAGTGGAACTGGAACCCAACGTGCAAGGGCACGTGGTGCACGCGGTGCCTGGACAGGCGGTAGGCGGAAGGGGGAACGATGGCAGCCAAGAACAACTTGAGCGAAATAGAAGCACGGTGCGGCGATATCCTCAGGTCGCCCTATCTCTTCAAAGACCTTCCATCGGAGCTTCAGCGGCTGCGCATGCTCCTCACCAAGGTGGAGAAGCTCACCCGCGACGACGTACCGGAGCTAATCGCCGAGATCAAGCGGCTCCGCAACGAATTGAAGGCGACCACAGAGCAGTAACCTGTCTGCAATCGTTCGGGGTTCCGCCCCTGCGGTCCTCGGAAGATAAGACTACACACTGCTGCTCTCACCGGGCCGGTAACCTTGTCCGCCTATGATGTAGCCACAGAGGGAACAAGCGATGAGCAAGCGAGACCTGGGGAACGGCTGGTTCGCGGAGTTGGGCCAGGAATATCCAATCGAGACCTGGGCCTTCTCGGTCTACCATGACGATGAGGGCGACCCCGACTACGAGGAGGGGTGGTGGTCCGAGCGCGTGTGGCTCCAGGGCTTCGTGAGCGAGGAGCAGGCGGCAGAGGCCCTGGAGCTATTCATCCGGCACGAGGTGCTAAAGCACTGCGAAGTCTACGCGAAGGGCTGGGACGAGAAGCTCGAAGTAGTAGAACTGGTCCAGGTATTCTACAGGTTCAGCACGGGGTGTTGGAGCTACAGGTTGGCCTATGCCCCCACAGGCGTGTCAGGTTGGACCGGATATTACGTTGGCGAATACGGCTCGGCGGTGGATGCGATCCTTGCCGGGCAGGAGCAGTGGGAGACGTTGAGAAGGCTCGGCACCGGCGGTTCCAGGGTGGACCCCGACTTTATGGGAAGTGAGGATTATTATGGACAATGAGCAGCCAAGAGACGACATCGAGACGGTGCAACGCGACCGGCGAGAGCGTGGCGAGACGCGGGACGCCCACCTGGAAGTAGCCAGGGAGCAAGCGCGCAAGGCTAACGCGGCGGCCAGGGGGCGTAACGAGGCGGAGGGTGGTGACGAAACCGAGGCAGGTGGCGACTCAGAGGGTACCACCAGGATAGGCACCGACGAAGCTACTATAAAGGCCCAGGCGCGCGCCCGCTATGACGGCACCGACGAGGATTTTGAGCAGGAGTGGCCCGCGATTCGAGAGCAACTGGCAAGCGAGGACATGCAAAAGGGCATGGAGCGCATCCGCAGGCGATTTTAGGCCCTTGCCTTGTCCCGAACTCGGCCCGGAGGACGTTACCTCCGGGCTTTTGCTTTGCTTTGTCGCCCCTTTGGATTGGCGCAAAGAGCAAGCAGTATCACTGGCGCTGGCTGCGCTTGTGAAGCTATAGTACTTTACATCTACCGGGGCTAGACTTTATTCCTACTCCTGTCCGTTGTGGCGGCTCTGAAGCCTGTGGTATAATCCGGCTGAGTGGGGCGTCACTTTACACTCCGACTCCGTTCGCATCCGACAGGTATTTGCCATTGTGCCGCGCCACGTAGCTAACGCCTTCTACGCAGCAGACTCGTCTTTCGCTATCAGGGTCTGCCCGTTCCCATTAAGCTTATGAATAGGGTCACTACAGGACAACTCAAACGCACCGCGCAGTTGCCGCCACTCAGCGGCCTGGATGCGCTTGCCCGCCTGTCGCGCCTGTACGACCTGGTGCGCTCCCTCAACTCAATCGTCCACCTCGATACCCTGCTCAACCAGATCGTGGCTTCCGCCGCCGAGATGATGGATGCCAAGGGTGGGGCTTTGCTCATGGCGACCTCCGAGGGCACCCACCTGCGCTATGAAGTGACCTCCGGACGTGGAGTGTCGGGACTCAAGGGCACCAGCCTGCTTGTGGACGACCGCAGCGTAGAGGGCCTGGTGGCCTACACTGGCATCCCCGTAATCGAGAACAACGTGGCGCAGGCCACCTACCCTGCCGGGCAGGCGGGCAAGTATAACGAGAACGGCGTCCACAAGCTGGTGTGCGTGCCGTTGCGCTCGCAGGACCAGGTGGGCGGCGTAATCACTGTGCATAACAAGGTGTCGGGTGAGGACTTCGACAAGGAGGACGTGAAGCTGCTCGAAGCGTTGGCCGACGCGGCGTCGGTGGCTATCGAGAACGTGCGGCTTTACGAGGAAGAGCGCCGCCAGGCCCAGCTTCTCCAGCAGGCGTACCAGGACCTGAACAAGACCTACCGCGCCACGCTGCTCGCCATGACGGGCATGCTGGACACCCGCGACGCTGCCACCCACGGCCATAGCCTGCGCGTGACGGCCTTCACCCTCAAGCTGGCGATGGCGATGGGCATAGACGACCCTGTGAGGCTGCGCAACATCGAGCAAGGGGCGCTGCTGCACGACGTGGGCAAGATTGGCGTGCGCGACGAGATTTTGCGCAAGGCCGGGCCTCTCAGCGATGAAGACTGGCGCGAGATGAAGAGCCACCCTGAGCTTGGCTACAAGATGCTGAAGGATATCGAGTTCTTAAGGCAGGCCGTGCCCATCGTGCGGTACCACCACGAGCACTGGGACGGGACGGGCTACCCTGACGGGCTGAAGGGGGAGGAAATACCCCTGGAAGCGCGTATCTTCGCCGTAGCTGACGCCTTCGACGCGATCACCTCCGAACGCCCCTATAGCCCCGCCCGCACTTTCGACCAGGCGATATCAATCCTCTTTGAGGAAAGCGGCACCCGCTTCGACCCCACTGTGGTAGGCACCTTCCTCACCATCCCCGCGTCCGAGTGGCAGCGCATCCGCGACCGGGTGGCGCGGGGTTAAGGATAATAGACGAAACCGCCAAGACGCCAAGGACGCCAAGGACCACGCCAAGAGAATTAAGGGTTTAGAGAGCACAAGAAGAAGCAGGGCACGACATCACGTGCCCTGCTCCTTTTACTTAAATAACAACCCCAATCTTGGCATCTTGGCGTTTCCGTCTCTTCTGCGATTCGCACTTACGGTCCCCGTTACTCCCTGAGCCAGGTCTTTGACTGTGTGCATTGTTGATGGTATTTTGTAGATGTTGCGCCCTCTGGAGTCCGCGCCGCCGAAACAGGAGGCGATCCGCACGATTGTAAGGGCAGGCCCCCGTGTCTGCCCTGGTACTAATCTCCGACAGGGGCAGGTCCCCGTGCCTGCCCCTACAACCTTTATTTTCAGGGTTTTGAAATAGGTTCTTAATCCTGACCAGCAACTTAAGGAGCACCCCCGATGTTAATGGGCCTACAACTTCGCCCCCACCACCCAAGCGAGCACGGCAACCACTTCGATACCACCCTGGCGGTCGTGCGCGCCTGCGAGCAAGCCGGACTGGACTCGGTCTGGATGGCCGACCACTTCATGTTCGTCGATGCGGAGCACCCGGAGAAGGAAGTGCCGGTGCTGGAATGCTTCGTGACGCTTGGGGCGCTTGCGGCGGCTACCAGCAGAATAAGGTTGGGCCAGCTTGTAGCGGGCGTGCCCTACCGCAACCCGGCGCTGCTGGCGAAGATGTGCGCCACGCTCGACGTAATCAGCCACGGCCGCAGCATCGTGGGACTGGGCGCTGCCTGGCACGAAGGGGAGTTCACCGCCTACGGCTGGCCTTTCCCGCCCGTGCGCGAGCGGTTGGAGATGCTGGAAGAAGCGGTGCAGGTAGTGAGTGTGATGCTAACCCAGCGGCCTGCTAGCTTCACAGGCAAGCACTACACCATCGAGAATGCTTACAACGACCCCTGGCCCGTACAGCAGCCGCGCCCACCCATCCTCATCGGCGGTAGTGGCGAGCAGGTTACGCTCAGGCTGGTCGCCCGCTACGCCGATTTCTGCAACGTAGGCGGCGACCCGGCAACAGTCGCACACAAGTTCGACGTGTTGCGCCGGCACTGCGAGGAGGCCGGACGCCCCTTCGAGGAGATTACCCTGTGCAACAACGTCGGTATAGTGCTGGGGCGCGACGAGGCGGAGGTAGCGGCCAAGCTGGAGAAGTACCCCGGCTTCGGGGATATCCAGGGCACGCCCGATATGGTCGTTGCGCGGCTGAAGGAGTACGTGCAGGTAGGCTCCCGGTACGTCACCTTCCACATGCCCGACGCTGAAGACATAGACACTCTCCTGCTGCTAGGTGAGGAAGTCCTGCCCAGGCTGGCAGATCTGTGAGGTAGTGGGGGTTCTGCGGCACCTCTTCTCTAGAAGCTTAGAAGTGTTGCTGTTACTGTACTCGCTGGTGTACTGGGTGACTCCTGACCCCGTCGTCCTATCCGGAATGGCGGGGTCTATAGAGCATGGCCTCTATTCTATTACTCCCCACAAGGTCGGCAGGTGCATCAAGGGGCGGGAGTCGAATTAGCCTGGCTGAACGCTTCCTTTAGAGAAACCGCAGCCAGCTTGCTGTCCTGGGGTGTGGCCCTGTAGCTCCACACCAGCCAGTTGCCCGCCAGCGTGGTGCCTGTAATATCGGGTTCCGTGACCAACCTGTGCGGAGTAAGGGAGTTTAGATTCATGCCAACAACATCTGATGCAACGGGGCCGGTATTCCACACCACGAACTCACCTCTGATAAGGGGACGTACAGGCCAGTAAGTCTCGATAGATCGGGTGGTACCCTGTCTCAGGTCCTTGAAGTTGACGTGTCCTCTGTACGTCCACACCACCCTGGCACCGTCCAAATCGTACGCTAACGCCGGCTCTTGAGCAGCAACCCTGGTATCCAGCACCATCTGTACAGTGCGCGCCTGGCGGTCGTAAGCTTTGAGAGAGGAATCTGCTGCACGGGTCGGACCGGTTCCTGTAGGGGGCGCGGAGTCCAGCCACACTATGTACTCATCGCTGACGCGTACATAAAAAGCTTCCCGCCCGGTAGTACCCGCAACCTCAACGATTTCTCCTGTGTCGAGGTTACGGGACTTGATACGGTATCCATTCTCCAGCCTTTCGACCCAGGCTACAGTCCTCCCTGCTACCGCAGCAAGGCCGGGGGCATCCGTAATCTTGAAGTGCGCCCCGGTTGACAGGTCCTTAGCATAGATGCCTGCCTCGGCACACTCACGGTTATCCTGGCAAGCGCGCGTCAATTGCTGCCACACGACCACTGAGCCAGAAATATTCGCGTTCAATTGGTCGCCGAGAGCATCTGTAACTGTGATGGCCTGGCCCGTTTTCAGGTCTAGTCCCAGGATATCGTAGGTACCTGACACCGGGCCGCTGTTGAGCCTGGTAATGCCTTCACTCCAGATAAGGTAGCGCTCAGAGCCGTGCGGCTCCGTTTGACTGCGACCGGGTGCGGGAGGAGGTATGTTGAGCTTAGTAGGAGTAGCAGCCTCGTTGCCCGCCGGGTATTTGGCCCTGTACCTGAACGTGCCTAGCTGGCTCAGCAGCACATCATAAGGAGTGCCGTTATTCTCCGTGTGCCATTCGAACACGGCGCGCTCGAAGTACTGCATTGTATACTCTTTACCGTCCAGGTCGCTTATCGCCTTGAACTCTTCAGAGATGGGATAGCCCTGCTGAGCCAACCCGCCGTTTTTCTGCCAATATTCGCGGAACCTGCCGCCGAGGTGCTTGCCAGTCTGTGGGAAGAAAATGGTACCTGCGTCTGTATTGGCTCGTTCGTTGGGTATGCCCCTGGGATACCTGGCCTTGTAGTCGAAGACGCCCAGGAGTGAGAGCAATACATCGTTGGGAGGTGGGTTTTCGGGGTGTAGCTCGAATACGGCACGCTCGAAGTACTGCACAGTGTAAGTCTTGCCGTCGCTATCGCTCGTCTCTTGCATCTCCTCCGTGAGCGGATAACCTTGCTGCGCAAGCCTGCCATGCTCCTGCCAGTAAAGCAGGAACCTACCCCTCACGGTGTGCCCTGTTTCCCGAAAATACATCGAGTCACCCTGCGCGTGCGCAGTCGGGCTATAGTTACGGGGGAGCCAGCCCTCGGCAAGTAGAAGCCCGCACAGCAAAACTGCCAGTATCCGGAAGGCTACCTTACCCATGTCATCATCCCTCCAACCCAGTCCGAAATCGAAGATTAGAAACCTGCAAATGTTACCAGTGGAGGTAAAACGGAGCGGGTTAGGATGGGTTGCGTGCTTGCCACGTAGCTAGAGCGTGTGGCTACTTTATATCAACCTGCTTGTGGCAATACATAAAGACTGGGGCGGTGACCCCTGACCCCCGCCCTATACGGAATGGCGAGGTCTATACTGCACAGCCTCCGCCAGGTGCGCGGCCTCTATTCTATTGCTCCCGGCAAGATCGGCAATGGTGCGCGCCAGCTTCAGCGTGCGGTGGTAGGCGCGTGCCGAGAGGTGCAGTTGCCGCATGGCCGCCTTGATGAGCGACTGCCCGGCAGCGTCCAATTCGCAGAACTCCCTTATCTCGGCGGGACGCATCTCGGCGTTGCAGGTCACCCCATGCGCGTCTTTGAACCGCGCCCGCTGTATGTCGCGGGCGGCTTCCACGCGGGCGCGTATCGCGGCGGAGGTTTCCCCCAGCCGATTGTCGGATAGCTTCTCGTACTCCACACGCGGTACTTCCACGTAGATGTCCATGCGGTCGAGCAGGGGACCGCTTATCTTCTTCTGGTAGCGGGCGATGGTTGTGGACGAGCAGGTGCATTCTTTGACCGGGTCGCCGTAGTAGCCGCAGGGGCACGGGTTCATAGCCGAGATGAGCACGAAGTTGGCCGGGAAGGTGAGCGTGCCGCTCGCCCTGGTGATAGTGACGATCCTGTCTTCTAACGGCTGGCGCAAGGTCTCCAGCGCCTGACCGCTGTACTCCGGCAGTTCATCGAGGAAAAGCACGCCCCGGTGCGCCAGGGTAATCTCTCCCGGCCGGGGTATCCTGCCGCCTCCCACCAGCCCCGCGTGCGAAATGGTGTGGTGAGGCGCTCGGAAAGGGCGGGTGCGCACCAGGGGAGTACTGCTTGGCAGCATGCCCGCCACCGAGTAAATCTTGGTGACTTCCAGCATCTCCTCAGGCGGTAGCTTGGGCAGTATCGTCGGCACGCACCGCGCCAGCAAGGTCTTACCCGCGCCGGGAGGCCCGCTCATGAGCAGGTTGTGCCCACCGGCGGCCGCCACCTCCAACGCCCGCTTTACGTGCTCCTGCCCCTTGATGTGGCTCATATCCACAGCGTGCTCGGCGTACCCATTCCCGTTCCTATTTTCGCTCGCGTGCCCGTTGCACTGGTCCGTGCTGGGAGGCTGGGCCACGTAAGGCACTATGCTGGAAGAGACTATGGGGTTGCCGTTGAGGTGAAGCACCAACTGCCGCAGAGTCGTGACGGGCAGCACCTCTATCCCCTCGATGAGGGCGGCTTCGGGCGCGTCCTCCACAGGCACGTAGACCCGCTTGATGCCGTGCTCCCTCGCTATACCCACCATCGAAATTACCCCGGTGGTATGCCTCACGCCGCCGTCCAGTCCAAGCTCGCCCAGGAAGACGGTGTTGCTGAGGTCGGCCTCAATCTGGTCGGTGGCGGCCAGTATGCCAATCGCGATGGGCAGGTCGTACGCGGGGCCTGCCTTGCGGATGTCGGCGGGGGCCAGGTTGATGGTGACGCGTGAGGGCTGCGGTATCGTGCCGCCTGAATTGCGTATCGCCGCCCGCACCCGGTCCTTCGCCTCGTTCACCGCCGCGTCGGGCAACCCCACCACCGTCATGCTGGGCAACCCCGCACGGCTGACGTCCACCTCCACCTGCACCAGCGAACCCTCAAGCCCCACCACCGCGCAACTCAACACTCTCGCCCATGACATCGCTTTGCTCCTGCATGTAATGCGGTCACAAGTTGTACGTCGTGTTGCCGCCTCAAGGGATGTTCCAGGCGGAAGGGCAAAGTTCGACGGAAATGGCTATAAGAGGCTGTTATGCTTCTCCGGCCAGGTAACTTCTTATGCCTTGCGCGTTGCGGAGGTCCAGGACCCTCTTAATCCACCAATCTGCCAGCACCAGGTCGTACTGCTTGCCTAACTGCGCCAGTGCAGCCCCGAATGCCTCCAACGCTTGTGGTTCATCATAGGAGGGCCTGATGATGTGCAGGCTAGTGACCATTTCATCCTTGTGGTTGCCGTAGAAAGCTCCCCCACCGCCATTAGCTGCACCGAAGGCAAAAGCCCCGCTCAACTCCTCGGTATAGCTGCTGTAGCCGCTCGCTATATTATTGGCTTCCGGCCACTTCTCTGCGAGCAGCGAGCGCAGGTTATCCAGGTGAATTTTACGTTCAGATAAGGGGATTTTCTCTTCAGGTATAACGTAGCTGTTGTGATAGGTGGGTATCTGTGCATCCCCAAACTGCGCGAACCCTGCGAAGTTATCCTGCGACGCCTGCTGGGCTTCCTGGGCTATTTCCCCGGCCCACACCGCGTTCTCGGCGGGGAGCAGATTGATCATCCCCCAATCGTCCTCATGTAGATAGAAGCTAGTCACAGAGCGTTTCCCCTCCCAAACTTGTTCATTTGACGTAAAACGACTCTCCAGTCGCCACCACGGCGCGCCACAGTGTTCCCGTAAGTGGCGAACGATGCGAACTAGTTACCATCAACACAGGGTTCGCGGCATTCTCCCTCAAAGCGTTGCAGCGGATAGACTATAGCAGCAAGGAGGTCTAACCGCCAAGACGCCAAGACGCAAAAAATGCGCCAGCAAGCTCTTACCCGCACCTGGTGGGCCGCTCATGAGCAGATAGGGGCGCAATTTAGGCCTCCCACTACCCAAGCTCCTCCGCGATAACCTTCACGGTGAGCATATCCTTAGCGACGTAACTTAGATTACACTCTTAGGCAAGAGAAAGGGGTAGGTAGCACACCTACCCTTTTCTCTTGCTGAGTGTTACTTTGCTTACTGGTCTCTCTCATCGGACACATCAGCTTCGGGTATCTCAGCCTCTTCAATAATCTCCTTGATACTTCGGAAGCCCGATGTTCCTAATCTTCCCTGTTCATTAGCCTTATACTTGTAATTGTAATAACCAGTAAGGACTTCAGAAGTAGGGTCAAGAATCTCATGTACTGACCGCAACTCAGGAAAATTTAGTTCTATATATCGACGCAATACATATGACCTATGATTGGGTGGAGTACGCAACATCAGGTTATCAAGGTCGGTATCTTGTCGAAGTTGGTCCATTAGTTCCATAAGTATGGTGTCAAGATTGGCGTAGCCGGTCTCCTCAAAACGTGTGCTAAGTTGCGTTGCTCTTGGCAACACTTCCCTCTGTTGGCGCTGCGCTATACCCCTCACTAGCAGCAGAACTTCCTCAAGTACATCGCTTGGCGTACGCGTCACTTGTTTAGGGGTATCCTCTGTCGGCAAATCATTGAACACAGTTTCAAGGTCGCCCCAAAACTTGTCATAGATGCGCCTCAGTTGCTCTTCACCTAGGGGACTTGCCAATGCTCGGTTTAGCGTCACTAGAAGCTGCCAAGTCTCATTCTTGTTTGCTCTCTTAGCTTGAAACTGGCTGAGTGGGCCACCCTCTACCTCAGCAGGCTCAAGATCTATCAGGTAGGGTACTACGAAGGCACCTTGTAGTGCTTTAGCTAGAGCACCGGCCTCAAACATTATCCACGGCCTTCCCTGATTAGCTTTGGTCAGGCAGATAATTCCGAAAGTGGTGCTCTCTAGTTGCTTCGAAATTTCAGCATTCCACCGGGCACCTGCCTCAATATCCTCTGCGGACATCCAGGGCTTTACGGCTTGGATCACGGAGGGTAGCCACTCCCGCAAGGCTAGGGCAACCGCCCTGCTCTTCGGACCGGACCAACTAAGAAAAACATTCATAGCAACGACCCCCACATGGTAATGTGTCTAATCTCTTCACCATCTAGGTTAACCATGTTATTACCTCCGGCAGCTGCCCCATTCGTAGTCCTTCAAGTGTATTCGCTTTATAGCCGTAAAGCAAATCAGTGTATACCGGGTAATATCGCGCCTGCTGAACTCCTATAGGATGCCGGGGTAAAAATGTCCCTCAATTTGGCACCTTCCAGCAGGCAAAACAGACATAATAAACAAACCCCCGATGCAGATAATCCGCAACGAGGGTTGTTATTACACTTTCGGGCAACTACAGATGAGTTGCTAGCTTTCGGCGGTTAACAACTCATCTGTAGTTGCCCGCACCGGGATAACCCCGCCCGTCACGAAGTCGGTCATAACAGCCGGGGTGGCGGTGTCGAAGCCGACCACGTCGAGCATGCCCGCGTCGTCGGGGTCCGCGATGGAGAAGCCGTTGGAGGTCATCGCCACCACGACCATCTTCGCCGGGATGCCCATCCTGTCGCGGTACTGCTTCAGCGCCTGCGCCGGGTGGATGTTGCCGTACCACGTCTCCGAGTCGGTGTAGACCACGAACACGTCAGCCTCTACCCTGTGCTCCAGCGCCCAACGCATCGGCAGAGAGCAGTCGGTGCCGCCCATCGGTATAGCATCGAGCTTCGCCACCACGTCGTCCAGGCGCTGGCGCGGCGAGATGGTCAACCGGGTCATCCCCGGATCGCCCCCGCCCCACTGCGCACCGTACGCGCCCCTCGACGGTGCCGAGAAGGCCACAATCGTGTGCTGCGGCTCGGTAGCGGCGGTCACCATCGACATGGCCGCGCTCGCGCTACGGGCGCTCAGCCCCGGTATGCCCATGATCGGCACGGACATGGAGCCGGACACGTCGAGGGCCAGCAGCCACCGCTTGCCGGTGCTCGGCACGTTGCCGAATGCCTTGTAGAACGCACCGTCCAGCGCGTCCACTACCTGGGCTACGGGCGACCATGTGGCCTTGCCGCGCACGCCCCTCCCCGCCTGGTAGGTGGTGAGGGCCGACAGCACCTTTATGGGGTGCAACCGCGAAGCACGCAGGCGCTCCTCGTCGCCCAGTTGCTGCACTACGTGGCGGGTAGCCTCGCTCATCGGCGCGATTAAGCCCACGCGGGTCATCGTCGCCAGGTTGCGCAGCATCGCCTCCATAGGCATGCGCTGTAGCAGCGCCTCCCATACGGCCACCTCGTTGAGCCACTGGGTGGGCACGGCCTCGCGGGGCAGGCTATACTCGGTGATTAGCCGCACGATCTCCTGCGCGCTCCCGGCCCGCTTGGCACGCTCGAACGCCCATAGCTGGCGCAAGGCCTCGTCGGGGTGCGGCTCCTCGCCCACCCACTCCCAGCCCTTGACGATCCAGTTGTAGATGGCGTTGTGCTGCTCGGTGTGCGGCCTGGGGTGAGCCAGGCGCAGCACATCGCGGTGCCCCCAGCCGTCGCGGTTCTGGTACTTGATCGCCTGGTACGCCAGCCTGCCCGGCGGCATCGAGTACCACTGGGCCACAGCCTGGCGCAGGCCACGACCCCACCCGCGCATGCCATCCACGAACTCCACGAAGTGGAACAGGTGCGTGCCCGTGCGGCAGACCCTCGGAAGGGCCTCGAAAGCCGCCTTCTTGGTCGCCTCGCTGCCGTGTGTAGCGCACAGGGCCAGCGCGAAGATAGCCGGGTCGTTCTTGGGCGCGCGGCCCGACTCCGAGATCTCCACGATGCGGCGCACCGCACGCGGGCCGTCCTCGGCTATGCACCGCTCTACCGCGTGGGCGTTCTCGGTGGTCAACTTGCGCTCGGTTATGTAGTACGTACCTCCTTCGCTGCCGAGCACGAGAAACCTGTCGAGCCGGGTCCAGTCGTCCACGGCCCACGCGAAGCCGCCCGCGCTGTTGGGCACCTGGGTGGAGCCGGGTATCGGCTCGTCCTGCGGCGTCACGGCCTGCTTGCGAGTGTATGCCTTTAGATGCTTCATGTCGCACCTTCCTTTCGGCCCCATCGGGGCAAAGTTTTATGGAGAGCGGGCTAATAGCGCAGCCAGGCAACTGCAAAGCAGCCCATAACCGCCGAGCACAAGACTCGAACGGCCCTCGGTAACCTGATTACTCCGGCCCACTCTTAAGATTATCTACTGGCGGTCAAACTCCGGTCTGGGTATGGGCTTTCGCCCCGCATTCCAAGCGACCATTTTCAAGGGGATGATAACCCAAACACATCGTACCGCCATGGTGGGAACGGCAGGGCTCGAACCTGCGACCTAAGGCTGGCGATAACCATCAACCAGCGGCCCCGCAATTACCGAGGCAAGTGTACGGCGACGGCGTTATATCCTCTGCTCTGCCAACTGAGCTACGTTCCCATAGTGTTATTCAATTGTCCGTGTCCGTGTACGTCCGGGCGATGTGCTATCGAGCGCCCAGCCTATCCAACCACTCGCGTAGTTCTGCTTCATGCTCGTCATGCAAGTGAGCGCTGAAGTCATGCAGGAGGTTGGGGCCGATGGCCTTACCGTTCTCCCACTCAAAACGTCCCGGTTCCAGGAGATCATGCTCAGGCAGCGATTGGAGCAGTGTTTCCATACGCTCCCAAAGAGCACTTGCGTCGTTGAGCACTTCCCCCAGAGAACGATCTTTGTTCCTGTCGTAGAATAGCTGGTTCACAGGGTCGGCGTCCCAGTTCTCAGCGCCCTCTATGCCCGCGGGTGGCTGGGGTGGCTCGCCCTTTAGCCCCGCCTCGCGTCGTCCTACCTCGTACTCCCACCAGCCGTTCATGTGGGCGATCAGGTCCTTGAAGGTCCACTGTCCCATAGCGCCGGGCTGGTTCATGCGGTCCGGTCCAACCTCTTGTAGTAACCTTTCCCAGTGGGTGCGTTCCCGGCGTATTTGCTCCATTAGCTGCTGCTTGTTCGCTGGCGCGTCCATGACCTCTCCTTTCCTAGAACTATGTTTCGCGTGTGATGAGACCTCATACGTCTCGAGGTGGGAACGGCAGGGTACGAACCTGCCCCTCCTCCCGCGGGTCTCCCCACGAAAGGCGCTCTGACCGATAACCATCTACCTACGGCCCGTAAGGCAAGGAAGCGGAGATGAAGTTAATGAGCTACGTCCCCATGTATTTAGAAACAATTCTGGGACCCTATTCCCAGGGTTCGATTTCATCTTCATTTAGCGTGAGCAGATCTAAAGTGTTACCCTCACTGTCGAAGAACTCGACCATATAACCCGGACGTTCAACATCGTAAACATCAACGATTATCCCCACGTCCCGCGTGGTAACGGCTCTAGGTGCCTCCAGCGCCGTGAATGGGTGCTCCGAGACTGAAGGTCTATCCTGCTTCAACCTTACTTGCTGATACTCATCAAATTGTGCGAACTTTGGCATCTGGTAAACACCCCACAAGAAGGTAATAAAAGGTTTAGATAGCACCTCTTAGTTGTTAGCATTCCGTGTCTTACAACAGAGGTGCCCGGTGAGGACGGCAGGACTCGAACCTGCGCCTGCCGATCCAGGTAGGTAACCATCAGCCCTCGGCCCATCAGGCAAATCGCGGTTGATGAAAGTCGGCTGTCCTTCCCGTTAGACTACGTCCTCATGTATTCAGTTGTCAGCCATATGCCTCGCGACACAATGGCCTGGTGGGGACGACAGGACTCGAACCTGCAACCTATTCGTTATGAGCGATAACCATCTTCCAACGGCCCATAAGGCAAAGAGCGGCTGACGGTGTTAATTGCTCTACCCATTGAGCTACGTCCCCAAGCTTGTATTCGATTGTAAAGCCGTGGGAGAATTGCCCCTCCCGACCCGGTCCTTGTTGCTAGCATGACCGGCAAGTTGCTACCTCAGCACTCTCCCCTTCGCTACAGACCTCGCCCACTCCAGCACTCGCTCGCCGTGCCCCGGCGGTGCTGCCGGGTCGATATGAGCTATCGTCATCTCGCCCGCGACGGGGTAGGTGACTATCTCAGGGGGCATCTCCGGCCCGGTTGTGGCCTTCCAGCGGGTGACATCTGCCTGCCTCTTCCTCATGCCGCCCTCTGTTATTATTGCTCCCCAGTCCCGCCCCTCTCGCCCTTCCGCGAAGATGCGCCGCAGGAACCCGTAGCACGCCACCTGGTACCAGGGCTTGGTGAGGCTGGGGTGCTGCACGTGGTAGGTCAGCACCATCAGGCCGTGCATGTCTGCCGCTTCCTGGCTGTGGCTCTCCGCCACAAGCAGGGCGTGAAAGCGGTCCACGCAGGTCTCCTCTCCCATGTCGGCCCCACATTCCTCGCATTTCATCTAAACACCCTTTCGTTTCCCTCGTTATGGCTTTATGCCCGGTACCGTTGCGCCAGCATGCTGCCACCTATATAATATTGCCAACTTATCGATCTCAGCCCATGGGCCGGAGTTCTTACTTCCGGCGTATAACCATGTGAAGCTCGTGGAGGTATACCACCGTGGTTACGACCACTCATACAACTCCCGGTGCGCTCGCCTTTGCACCCAGGCCGTCTAATGGCGGGATGCACATGGCGGTGCTTGCCGGCATCGTGCTGACGCTGGGGATCGTGCCTATGTTAGTAGTGGGCCTGATCTTCGCGTCGGAGTTTTGGTACATCTTTCTGCTGGCAGGGGCTTTAGATTTTGTATTGAGCTGGCTGATATTCCGGTACGCTATCTACTTCCCCCACATGGTCTATGAGCTTGCACCCGACGGGTTGCACCTCCGCTACGGCCCCCTCCTTCACTACCACATCCCCTACGAGAGCATAGAGCGGGTGTGGATACATAACTTCGAGCACCGTCCCAACGTCCGGCGAGTCAGTTCCCCCGGCTTGCTCCTCTATGGTGCGTGGTTCCCCGGCTTTGGCAAGGTCTCTATGTGCGCTACAGCTTACAAAGGGCGATTCGTGCTCATCAAAGCCGGCACCCAGACCTACGGCATTACTCCCCAGGACGAAGAAGGCTTCCTCGACGCCCTCAGGACTTACACCAGCGAGCGCGCCACCTATGCGCCAGAGTAGGTCGCGGTTAGTGGCTAGCTTTCTACGCACTTCTAACCACTAACCACTAACCACTAACCACTAACCACTAACCAACAACCACTAATCCGTTCCCTTCAGCGAAGCCAGCGGCCACAGGTGGTACTGTATCTCCGCCAGGCCCGCCTGCACTACCGCGTCTACCACCTCCTGCGAGGACTTATAGCAGGCGTCCGACTCGTCCAGAGGCACGTCCGCGTTGGCGTTCACCACCACCCCGCTTTCGCGGTAGATGCGGTTCACCTCCTTCTGGTCCAAGCCCCTCCGGGCCGAGCCTCTGGACAGCCGCCTCCCCGCCCCGTGGTTCACCGAGAAGCCGCTCTTCACGGCCCCCGGCAGCGGCCTGAGTATAAAGCTGTAGTCGCGGTTGCTGCCCGGTATCAGCACTGGGTGGCCCGTTTCCTCCCAGATCGTGCCCTCAAGGTTGGGGTGGCCCGCAGGGAAGGCGCGTGTGGCCCCCTTGCGGTGTACCCACACCTCGCCAAGCTCCGGGTGCGGCTCGCGCTGCACCAGGTTGTGGCTGATCTCGTAGATCAACTCAAGCTCCTCGCCGAACACCTCCTCGAACGCCTCCGCTATCTGCTCGTACAGCACCAGGCGGTTGACAATCGCGAAGTTGCCGCCCGCCGCCACCGCGTTCAGGTACGACCTGTGGTACGGCGAGTCGGGCGTGAAGTACCCCATGTCGAGGTGCTTGATCTTGTCCGGCTTTTCGGCCTTAGCCAGGTCGAAGTAGTTGGTCGCCAGCCCGTGCCCGAAGCCCCGGCTGCCGCTGTGCACCTGCACGAACAGCGTGCCAGTCTCCTCGCAACGCTGCAACTCCATGAAGTGATTACCCCCGCCGAGAGAACCCAGCTGCGACCTGCCCCTCTCCGGCCTGCCGCGCCCGCCCCACGGTATATCCCAGTCGTCGTCCACCGGGATGCGGTTGCGCTCGGCCCGGCTGCGGTCCAACCTCGCACCGTACTTGCTGATGTAGTACTCGGCACCGCCCCGCACGATCTCGTTGAACTCCGACTCGGATACCTTGGAGAGAGCCGTCTTACTGGAATGCCCCGCACCCATCGCGACCCGCCGCATCACCGCCTTGTTGAACTCCAGTCGCTTCTCCGGCGTGGCCGACGGCCAGGGCACGTTCGAGCGGGCGCTGACCATCCCGCAACCTATGTCATACCCTACCGGCCCCATCGCCAGGGTGCCGTCGGTCAGGATTACCGAACCGACCGGCACGCCGTAGCCATAGTGCACGTCGGGCGTGATGACTACCATCTTCACACCGGGGAACTGCGTGGCGTTGACGATCTGTGCGTAGAGGATGTCCTCGGCCTCGGCCAGCAGCTTGGGTGTGAGGAAGAGGCGCACCGGCACGTCACCCGTGTCCTCGGTGCGAAGGTCGTAGTAGCCCTCTTCGTTGGCGACGGCGTACTGCTTCCAGCCGACGAGGGTCACGGTCCTCTCAGGCTTGTCCTTCCTGGCCTGCCGCTCCTCCTGGGCCTTGCGCTGAGCCGCCATGGCCTGCGCCAGTTGTGTTTTCTCCTTCTTCTTCACTAAGCAAACTCCTTTGTTGGACGATGGACGATGGACGATAGTAGAGACGGAACCGCCAAGACGCCAAGAACGCCAAGGACGCGCCAAGATGATGGTTAGGTACGGTCCGTCAACTCACAACCCATAACTCAGAACTCACAACTTCTCCATCGTCTGTCGTCCACTATGCAAGCAAATCTTGCGCCTCTGACAGCTAGCCGATAGCCTGTGTCCCGCACAAACAGAAAGGGTGCGGGACCGCAGCCCCGCACCCTTTCCATCACGTTCTATGCGTGCAAGATGGTGTACGTCCCTGCTAAGTCCTTCTGGGCATGCTGCGTGTATTCGACTGATCGAACGCGGGCATGATCCAACCTTCCGATATACCGGCTTGGCTATCTAGCTGTCGATATTTGGTTGGTTTAGTGATGGACGAACGGCGGGTCACGGCCTTGCTCTCTTTCTGTGTAGATTGCGCCGGACGAGTCATCGGCTGAGGGAGGGGATTTACAGTCTCGATAACCCTCAACGTTCGGCCCGGCGGCTAATATCATAAAGGCGCGCTGAGAGAGCGTCAATAGGTCTGCGGTAGTAGATTGGTCGGTCTGCGGTTGTTAGGGAGTGCGCGTGGACGTGTGAGTCGTCGTATTTGGCAGGTAGCCGCTATTTACACCGCACAGGACCAAGTCTCTCCATGTCATTCTGACCGCACTGAGGAATCTCGTCTCTCAGCACTCAAATACCACCTTTTGATTAGTGGTCTCCCTCACGAGGAAAGGGCAACACCTGCATGTGGGACGAGATTCTTCGCTGCGCTCAGAATGACAGGGTGGGGCTGGGTTCTAACAGTCGGACATCGGGACAGACCTAGCGATGAAATGTGAACCAAGCAGACCGCTAACAATGTGTACTTGGAACAATGGTATTGGTAGCATCTTGAAGTGCTAAGCGAGGCCAGACCTATGTTCGAGCGCGATCCCTATCTTGAAGCACACCGCAAAGGCCCAGGGTTTGGCCTCTTCATAGCCTGGGTGATTACCTGCGTGCTAACTATGGCCGCGGGAGATATTTTCAGCAGTTTTATTGAGGGCTATATCCCGCGTGAAGGTACGCAGAAGTGGCTCAACTCTCTGCTCACTGGAGCCGCCATAGGCGCTGTAGTCGGAGTGGGCCAAGGGCTGGTACTGGCATCGTACCTAGGGTGGCGGATTCTGGCCGAGTGGGTGCTGGCGACCGCCGCGGGACGTGTCGCGCGCATCATGCTGCTCGTGGCCCTGACAAGTATTGCAAGCGGAATACGCCTGGAAGGGGAGTCCTCACTGGTAATAGTTGCATGGGTCCTGATATATGCTGCCATGGGCGCGCTTGCAGGGCTGGTACTTGGCATGTTGCAGAGCTTTGTGCTGGAGCGCTGGGTCATGCGCCCCAGGTGGTGGGTACTAGCCAATGTGGCAGCATCGGCCTTAGTGCTTGCACTTATAGCCTGGCTACCTGAGGATATTCAAAGCGGCCCGGTGACGGGCGCTCTCAACGGCTTGCTAACAGGTGTCATCACGGGGATAGCCTTGAACGACCTCTTAAAGGAACCCGCGCCAGGCAAGGGAGGGTGGCTGACCTGGAAGAGAGAACGCCCCGTAAGACCTAGTATCGACACAGGCAGTCAGCCTTCCCCCGAGGTGTTATTGGAGGATATGAAGTTGGGCAGGCGGCCCTGATTAGCCGTCGAATTACGATGAGCCAAGCACGCCAAGCTGCAACAGCATGGCCCCCGACGCCAGGTATATCCGACCCCTCTTGATGCGGTCGTTCTCCAGGTCGTATACGACGCAAAGGGGTACGCGTACCTCCCGGGCGGTCGGGGGTATGCCCGCGAACTCCCCTATGTGCTTGCCGGTAAAGTAAGCCTCCAGGGCCGCCTGACCGTCAGAGATAATGAGGTTCTTGGTCTCGGCTGTGGCTTCAAATGCTACGTGGTAGAAATAGTTGAGCATTTGCATCACACCTTCAGGCCCAACCTCCTGCTGGCCTGTATCCATGACAGTAAATTCAACGTCGTCAGCCAGCATGCTTGTATCGCCGTGCTCCGAATTGAAATACCGCATCATCGTCTCACGAGTACTCTCTACCGACATGGTTTTAGCTCCTCATTGGGATAATAGCGGCCACAGATGGGTATGGCACGCAATGGTTCATACTACTTGATGGAAGTTCACTGAGCGAAGGGTAAAAGCCTGACCCTTGAGGTGCTTTCATCGACAGTTATCAAAGCACCTGCCTGCAAAGCTGCTTCATATTGTTTCAGTACGCCTAGTACAACTGTTCCTAGATGCGAAGGCAATACGTCCTGGGTGCGAACTTGAATTACACTAGGCCCTTGTGCCTGAGTTACAGCTAAGAGTGTGCCGAAGTCGAGGTCGTGAGTAAAGACTATGTAACCATTGGTTCTTGCCCACTCCATGATTGACTGGTCTGTTGCACGCGTATCTCCTACGTTGGACCAGTGACGACTCTCCCATCCATGCTGTGCTAGTACAGCCTCCCACTGGGGAGTAAGGTTCATATCTATCAGTATTTTCAGCATGAAGGTAAGATAGGCAGTTCTACCTCCTCTGCGCGCCAGGCCGCGTACGCTAAGGCTTCCTTTATATCAGCAGCTTCCAGGTAAGGGTATGCTTCGAGTATGGCCTCCTGAGAGTGATCTGCTGCCAACAGCCCGACAATGGTACCAACGGTGATGCGCATACCCCGAATACACGGTTTTCCACCCATTACATTTGGGTCCAGGGTTATTCTCGTAAGCTGTTTCATATCTCATTCCCTATAAAAAGTCATCTCGCACACATTTCGAACACATTCTACCATAGTAGAATGCAGCAGGGATTTTCACCCAAACCATCACGCTAACCACTTGCCATCAGGCACATCTTCTGCAAGAATGTTGTAAGACCAGACACGACAGTGATAAGCAGGAGGGGATAGCTTTGCACGGAGAGCACACACACACAACGAGCGACCACGACACTCCGCACGCCGCACACGCCCCTCACGGCACCGAACACGAACATGACCACCACGACCACGAGCACGGCGACGGGCACCCTCACGCGCATGACGAGCACCACGAGCATGACCGCAAGGAAGGCCCGCTCGCTTTTCTGCTTGACTTACTGCCGTTCGGGCACGGGCACAGCCACGCCGAGGCCAACGTAGACGCGGCTATGGAGACGAGCGTGCGGGGCATCTGGGCGCTCAAGGTGTCGCTGCTTGGGCTGGGGGCCACGGCCCTGTTCCAGGTGTTTGTGGTCATCATAAGCGGTAGCATCGCCCTGCTGGCCGACACGATACACAACGCCTCCGACGCGCTGACCGCCGTGCCCCTGTGGATAGCCTTCTCGCTGGGCAGGCGGCCCGCCAACGAGCGGTATACCTATGGCTACGGCCGCGCCGAGGACCTGGCAGGCGTGGTGGTCGTGCTGATGATAGCCCTCAGCGCGGTGGTGGCGGCTTACGAGTCGGTGCAGAAGTTGATGAACCCCAGCGCGCCCAGCAACCTGATTTGGGTGGCGGTAGCTTCAATCGTGGGCTTCGTCGGCAACGAGGCGGTGGCCGCCTTCAGGATTCGTGTGGGCAACGAGATCGGTAGCGCGGCCCTGGTAGCAGACGGGCAGCATGCTCGCGTGGACGGGCTGACTTCGCTGGCTGTTATGCTAGGGGTCATCGGGGTCTGGCTCGGCTTCCCCATTGCTGACCCCATCGTCGGCCTGCTGATTACAGTGGCGATCCTCTTCATCCTGAAGGACACCGCCGTCACGATGTGGCACCGGATGATGGACGCGGTGGACCCGCAACTGGTGCGGAGCATACGGGAGACAGCCCAGGTGGTGCCGGGCGTGGTGGAGGACAGCGTGCACGAGGTGCGGGTGCGCTGGCTGGGCCACAAGTTGTACGCCGACCTGCACATATCCGTTGACGAGGATCTGCCCACGCGCGAGAGCCACCGCATCGGGGAGGAAGTACGCCACGCCCTGCTACACGCCCAGCCCAAGCTATCGGTGGTCACGGTGCACATCGACCCCTGCGAGCACGGCGGCAGCGAAGCGCACGACCTGGTGGGGCACCACTTCAAAGCCGCCACAAAGAATGGCCCGGCTCGCTAGAGCGGCCCCGGCGGTACTCTGCCTGCTTCTATCTTCGCGCGTTGCTGTTCGGTATATGGTGGTGCGAAGAGGCCGGGGTCGAAGTGGCGGGAGCGAAACAGGTCGCAGATGTAGTTCATCCGGTCCCGCACCTCGGCCCAGTTGGCGGCCCGGCTGCCCACGTAGCTGTCGGGAGTACGGTCCCAACCCTGCGGGCCGCCGAGGAAGCTCACCAGGTCACGGTTCTCAAGGTGTCGCAGGGTGGTGGGCGCGGCGGGGTCGTGCCAGGGCAGGATGTCCTCGTCCACGCGGAGGGTCTGCATACCTACCTGATAGTTGAGGAGGCGGGAGGTTATCCACCGACGCAGCGGTATCGGCATAGCCCCGGCGATGTAGGGCTGTAAACGTAGGTGCTCGTGCAGGATTGCCTTCAGGTTAGCGTACAGCATGTGCTCGTGCCTGGCGTTCAGGTCGCGTTCGTGCCATGCCAGGTAGTAGTGGGTGAACGCCTCCCTGAGCAGGTCCTGCCCTCCTTCCTCCGTTGGGCCTGGCCTGAGTGCTGACAGGAAAGCTTCCAGTCGCTCAGAGTCGGGGCCGGAGGAGCCATAAAAGGCGCACACGAAACGGGCCGTCACATCTCCGATGTCTTCTAGCACGGTGATGTTACCGCCCAATATGCTGCGGGTGGCGGCATCCAACGACCTGTCGGCCAGGGCATACGAGGCCAAACCTCCGATGCCCGCTCTGAAAACAGCCGTCGTTAGTCGTGTAGACCGGCTTCTGCCCCTGCCCAGTAGCGCAGCTAAGAGCGCACCCACCGTGCTACCCAACAGGAGCGCGAGTTCGCGCAGAGCGAGTATATCCTCCTGCCGGATCGTCTTGCCCGCTTTCTTGGAACCCCATACCGCCCAGGTGTGGAAGTTGGCGCCCGTATTCTCTCCCAGCAAGTCCCGCAGCGACATAGAGAGTTCGTGATGGGCCAGCGTGATGCGCAGGTTGCAAAGCGCCGGGTCTTTAGTGGTGATAGCGGCGCGAATCCGGTCCGCCCACCAGTCGGCGTTGCACCAGTTTGCCCGGCGGTCTGCCACGGTCTATGCAGCTACCACTTGTCGGTGGGGTGGGCTTCGAGGTACTGCTGCCAGAGCTGGCTCCAGCGGCGGGTAGCCTCCATCTTGGCCCGCGCAAGCTCCAATAGCTCCGGGTCGCGGTCTGCCTCGTCCTCCACGGTGCTTACGCCAAGCTCGGTGCGGCGCTGGTAAAAGCTCACCGCGTGCTCCATGTACTCCTCGGCGCTTTCGGCCATTTGCTGGACTAGCTCGTTGTCCTGCCCGAGGGCGCGTATCTGCGGGAAGAGGAAGCGCATCCTCTCCTCGTAGGCCGGGACGTACATATTCGTGACGTACCCCGCCAACTCCTCAAGCAGGTCGTGCAGCATGTTGTCTGTGTCTGAGGGCACTTGCATCTCCTATGCTCAACCTCGCGGCTGGCCGAACGTTTCGATAAACAATAGCATACGCCGCCACGCATCAGCCGACGCCTCGGCGTACTCGGTAGCCTTGCGGTCGAAGAAGCTGTGGGGCGCGTCGGGATAGACCACGATCTCATGCGGTGCCCTGCTTTGGTCGAGCCGCGCGCCCAGTTCCTCTACCTGCGCGACCGGGATGCCCGCGTCGGCGCCTCCAAACAGGCCGAGCACCGGGTATTTCACCTGGTCCGCGTGCTGAAGGGCCGTGCCATAGCCGCCGAAGTCTCGCGTCATGCCCGCGTAAAAGGCTATGCCACCAGCCAGGTTGAAGTCCTGCGTGGCGCTCAACAGCACCAGGCTGCCGCCCATGCAGAAGCCGACCACAAAGGTGGCCCGCCCGGCAGCATGCCCCTGCCCCAGGTAATCGAGGGCCGCCCGTACGTCCTTGAAGAAGGTTGGGATGGTCAGTTGCTGGACGTGGGGCATGAACTCGAACGAGTCGTCACGCGCGGTCAGCCCGGCGGTACGCCCGAAATAGTCTATAGCCAGCGCCCTCACCCCCGTCTCCGCGAAGCGCAGGGCGAGGTCCTTGTAGAAGCCGTGCAGGCCGCGAACGTCGGGATAGATGATGATTTGCGCGCCATTCGGATTGGAAGGCTCGGCTAGAAAGGCCGCGAAGCTGTTGCCGTCGGCGGCGGTTAGTACCAGGTCCTCGGTCCGCGCCTGGCCTGCTGCTGTGGGTGGCATAGGCGGTCGGGCCTTATCGTCGTAACACATGCGTACCTACCTCCGGGAATGGTCCGGCGCGAGGCAATCTCCCCCGGCACCGATTGTCTGCCTCATGATTATGCATTTTGCGGTCCATGCTGTTCCGGCAGCCTGTCAGGGCACTATCACGGTGCGAACGTCGCTGCGAAAGTGCTCCAGGTTGTCCATCACCTGGTTGATGGCCCCGGCGGCCAGGGGCACGGTGCGCGTGACGGCTTCCGATAGGTCGAGCTTGCCGCGCCGCGCCAACTCCAGCAACAGGGGCAACTCACTCAGCAGGTGGTCGTTGGTGCCTATGATCTCGGCCTCTTTGCCGAGCAGGTCGTTGTAAGTATCGACCTCAAGAGGCTCCTTGCTGATGCCGGCTACTACGGCTCGCCCCAGGAACGCAAGGGACTGCACCGCCTGTTGCATCGTGCGTGGAAGGCCGATGACTTCCAGGGCAACATCCACACCCCTGCCCCCGGTTAGCCGCTGAATCTCCGTCACCGGATCGGTTGAGGCCGCGTCCACGGGCGTTGCGCCGTACTTTCCCGCCAGATTCAACTTGTCCTGGTTGATGTCTACAGCGTACACCTCCAGGGCACCAAAGGCGAAAGCAAGCTGCACTGCGGAGATACCCAGACCGCCCACGCCAAACACGGCCACCGTCTCCCCGGCGCGCAGCCTCGACTTGCGCAGGGCGTGGAACGAAGTGGCGGAGGAGCACATCAAGACCGCGCCGTGTTCGAATGGCACCTCGTCGGGCAGGGGAACGGCGTTGCGCTCCGGCACCGCGATGTATTCGGCATAGCCACCGTCGGCGTGGCGGCCCACCATATTGTAGCGCACGCAGAACTGCTCGTGCCCCGCGCTGCAATAGTGGCACTGGCCGCAACTCAGCACGTAGTGAACGCACACCCGGTCGCCTACCTTGACGGTGCTAACTCGCTCGCCCACCTGCTCCACCACGCCAGCGACCTCGTGCCCCAGCGTCCTGGGCAACGGCTGCACGGGTGAAGTCCCAGCTCGATAATGCACGTCGGAGTGGCAGATGCCCGCCGCCCGAACGCGGATAAGCACCTCGCCGTCGGTGATGGTGGGTACGGGGATGTCTTGCGCCTGCAAAGGGCCGCGAACCTCGACCAGCCGGACGGCCCTCATGCTAGGAAGCTCCTTCCGAAGGCTGCGCACGCTCCGGCGACACCTCCTGGGCCTTGCGACCGGCAGGCTTGTAGGCATCGCCATCGATGCCCCACGCTGCTATAAAGGTGGGCGTCACGCGTATGTACTCAGGGTCGGCGCCAGGCCGTATGAGATCGCCCCCTGTGAGGATGGCCTCCGCTCGCCCGCGCACCTCTATGCCCCTCGGCTTTACGGGAGGCGGCGTGAGGTCGTCCACCACCAGGGCGACGAGGGGATTGGCTAGCACGTCACCGAACTTCTTGCTCTTGCCGAGGTTGCTCCCGCCAAGCTCTATAACGTCAAGCTCGGCATTGTACCTGAAGCGTACGGGCACCACGTGAGGCTGTCCGTTAGTGCCCACGGTAGCCAACCTGCATAGTCGCTGGCTGCCCAAGTACTCGATTTCAGCCGGGGTAAAGACGCTCAATACTGCCTCCTGCGCGTATGTGGGGAGATGCATGGAGAGGCATTATAGCATTTCAGCGACACGGTTAGCTGCTACGCTAAATCACTTCCAGCCGGTCCGCTTCCGGCAAGGTGGGCCGGAGTGAGGAAGTCTGCTGCTGGTACCAGAAGGCGGTCGAGGCTATATCGTCTTGCAACGGCAGGTAGCGGCCATCGGAGCGCCAGCCGAGCGCCTGGATTGTCACGCGTATGTCGGATTGGAAGCGGATGGGGTCCATGACGTGCCAGCGGTACATGCCGAATCGCTGCTGGCTGCGATAGAGACCGTCGGGGCGCAATACCTGGTTCAGGCCGAGGAAAGGCGTGGTGAACGGGGTATAGCCCTGCCCCGGCACCTCGAAGTTCCAGGCCCCTCCAAAGTAGTCCTCCGTGCCGGTGCCGCAAATCGTGGGGTACTCGTCGTCGCCGTCCAGGTAGAACTTGATCTCCCCCTCGCCCCACCAGCCGGAGTTGTTCACACCCCACGCCAGGTAAGTGCCGACGTAGTGGCCGCTACCTTCGATGCCGTCGAGTATGGTATGCACTTGCCCGTACGGCAGAGGATTGCTGCGCCGCCACTGGGCGTGGAAGTACGCCAGGTCGTCTGGCACGTCGGTCAGGGTGTAGTCTATCTGGTAGTAGAGGGTTATCTCCTCGCCGGAGAGGCTTTCGACCGTTATTCTCGCATGTTGGCGAAAGGGCATCTCCCAGTAGCTGTTGAAACCACCGTGTGGGTTCACGGCTACGGGCAGCGAGCTGACGTGGCTGTACTCGCACCAGCCGTTGCAGAAGAAGTCGCCCAGGGGCACCTCCACCGCGGGCCGCTCGTCGCCGTCCCAGTAGCACCGCAGGATGAGCCGCCGCCAGTGGCTCTTGTGGGTGGTAACCCATATGTGCTGGATAGCCCCGGAACCCTGTATATCAGCGAGGGTTGCCACCGACCGCGGCGCTATCTTGATGCTAGGTGAGACCTTCCAGCCCACGCCGAGGTCGCGGGCGGGCATGGCACCCGTGCCTTCGGTCGCTCTGCCGCCCTTGCCTTTTTCTCCGGTAAAGTTCTCGGCGCTGATGGAGCGTGTTTGCGCGTTTGATAGCCTGGAGAGATTCCCCAGGTGCATACCCAGGCCGTTGAAGGAGTTGTCCATTCAGAACCCCATGTGAGATGTCACTTGCGCTTAAGCAACCCGCCTGCCATGCTGGAACACGGCGGCCACCAACCGCAACGCCGCCGGGTCCTCGAGAGGGTTGGCGTCGAACAGCACCATATCGGCCACCTGCCCCACAGCTATGCTGCCCCGGTCCGACAATCCAAGCAGACGCGCGGCCACGCCGGTGCCCGCCTGCAAAGCCTGGTACGGAGTGAGGCCGCACTCTATCATTAGCTCCACTTCGCGCGCCACACGGCCGTGACGTACTGAGCCGCCGCCCGCGTCGGTGCCCAGCGCGACCGGCACACCTGCTTTTGCCGCCCCCGACACCGCCGCCCTCGAACTCTCCCGCAGAGCCTCGGCACGGGCCTGCCGAGCCGGGGGCCAGCCTACCTCGCGGGTGTAGAACATCCAGGCGTCCCACACCGACAGCGTAGGTACCAGCACCGTGCCGTTGCGCGACATGGCTGCCAGGTCTTCGTCATCCAGCATCATGCCGTGCTCCAGCGAATCGACGCCGGACCTCGCCGCCAGCTTGCAACTCTCAGGGTCGTTCGCGTGGCAGGCTATGCTCAGCCCGGCAGCGTGAGCCGCTTCCACCGCGACAGCCAGCAGGTCGGCGTCAAAAGGCACGGCGGGCGCACCGTCAGGACGCTTGCCCTCGTTCCAGGGGGCCAGGGCCACCTTTATGAGATCGACCCCTGCCTCGATTTCGGCGGTGATCGCTTCCCGTAGCTCGCCCGCGTTGCCGAAGTGCCGCGCGAAGGACACGTACGTCCCCTCATGCGCTATCCAGGTGCCCGCGGCGTGTATGTGCGGGGACGGGAAAGCCCCGGTCGCGGCCGCCCGTGCTAGCTTGACGTTCAGGTCGTCGGGCGCGCCAACATCGCGGGCGCTGGTTACTCCGCTGCGCAGGCTCGCCCCGGCCAGGTCGATGGCCCGCAAGGTGACTTCGGCGGGAGGGTCGGTGAAGCGCTCGATCCACTCGGGGCCGCCGGGGCTGGTGTAGTGGACGTGGCAGTCTATCAAGCCGGGCAGCAGAGTACGTGCGCGCCCGTCTATAACCGAGACTGTAGAGCGAAGTCCGGGCCAGTCAGACGCAGACCCGACCCAGTTGATGTGACCGTCGCGCACTTCGACTGCTTGTCCGGCTTGTGTAGCCTCGCCTGTGCCATCCCATACCCGGACGTTGTCAATCAGTAGATGTTGCATTTGATAGCTCCTACTGCTTCTGGTGCCGGTTATGCAAAGGTAATATCGAGCGGAACCGGGGACAACAGATTGCCTTCCGCATCAATTGCCGATTGCAGCACCCTGTGGTTGTTGGTGTCGGCCACGTACAACCTGCTCTCGCCCTCACCCGCCCACACGCTGAGGCCGCCCGGCTCGTACAGGTCGGCCTTGTTCCCCGAACCGAGGCTGGTGTGGCACTCCTTGGTCGCCAGGTCGTAGGTCTTGACCTTGTTGTTGTAGGTGTCGGCGATGTAAATCTTGCCGTTGTGGTAGCTCACGCCGAGGTTGTGTTGCAGGCGCACCGCTAGGGATTTGCCGTCTTTGTCACCGAACTCGAACAGGCCCTCACCGAGCAGCGTCTGAGTATGCCCGTTGGGGTCGAAGTCGGCAGCGCGGAGGGCGCTCGACTCGCTGTCGGCGAAGTAGAGGCGCTGGCCGTCCGTGGTGAGGCCGCTAGGCTGGGCCAGGGTAGCGCGGGGGTTCGGCCCGTCGTCTATGTTCTCGCGCCCGCTGCCCACGAACGGGCGCACCTCGCGGCTTTGCAGGTCCATGCGCCATAGCTGGTGAGTGCCCGCCATGGCTACGTACAGCCAGTTGTCCCTCACCAGCAGGTCCCAGGGCGAGTTGAGCGCGGCGGACGTGCCCGCGCCACCCGTGCGCGTATATCCCTGCTCGCCCGTGCCCGCCACGGTCTCAAGGGTGCCCGTATTGAGGTGCGCCGCCCGTATGGAGTGATTCTCGGTGTCCGCGATGTAGAGAGTGTCGCCGTGGAGGGCCATGCCTTCGGGGGCGTGGAGCGCGGCCTCGGAGAAGGTGCCGTCCCGCATCCCCTCCTCGCCACTGCCGATGGTCTGCACCACCGTGGCCTCGCCGTCGCCCGTTACCTGCGCCACCAGCACGCGATTGTTGCCCGTATCTGCTATGAAGAGGCGATTGGCCTGGGGGTCCGCCAGCACCTTGCCGGGGAAGCGCAGGGGAGAGTTGACCTGAGGCTCCGGGTCGAGGGGGAACTTGAGAGGAGTGCGGTCGAGCATCCCGGCCTGGTCGTACACCTGCTCCAGCGCGTAAATGACCCTGTCGAAGTCCTCGAAGCTGAACTCGCCCGCGTGCATGCCGATAATCTTCCCATCGGGGCTGACCAGCACGACGGTGGGCCAGGCCGACACGTTATAGGCGCGCCAGGTGCGGAAATGCCGGTCGTTCACCACGGGGTGGTGGATGTGCAGCCTTCGGGTGGCGGCGCGGATGTTATCGGTGACACGTTCCGCGATGAACTTGCCGGAATGCACCCCTATAGCCACCAGTACGTCCGAGTACTCTTCCTCTAGCCTGCGCACGGCAGACAGTATGTGCACGCAGTTGATTCACCCGTAGGTCATAAAATCGAGCAGCACCAGCTTGCCGCGCAGGTCCTCCAGCCGCAGCGCCTTGCCGCCCGTGTGTATCCAGTCAAGCCCCTCTGGGAAGGGAGGCGCGGGCAAGTCGCTCATAAGTTGCTCGGACATGGTAGGTGCTCCTTGTTTGTCCAGGGCGGGGAACGCAGCGTGGAATTCGCAAAGGGGAGAGTGCGCGCTTTCCAACACCGGCATTATAGTCTACATGGGACTAACCACGCGACAATAGCATTTTACTACTGCTCTGCGCTCAATTTAGAGGCTGGCGGTTACTCATTCGTTATCCGTTCTCTACCAGGGAGAATGGACCAGCCGCTGACGGCACAAAATCGTTTGACACCCCTATAAGCATCACGTATAATGGCGAGGTACATTTTATCATGGCGTATTGTGCCGTCTGGCGGCGGCAGTTCAAAAATAGGAGAAATAAGACAGGATGGTCAAGCGTACATACCAACCAAAGCGCATCCCCCGCAAGCGCGAGCACGGCTTCCTTGCCCGCATGCGCACCAAGAGCGGCCGCCGCGTAATCGCGTCCCGTCGCGCCAAGGGCCGCTGGCGGCTGACAATCAGCGACCAGCCTAAAGGCGTAAAGTAGTTCTGAGTGCCGAGTGCCGAGTACCGAGTGATTGCATATAGCCTCACTCGGTACTCGGTACTCGGCACTTGTATGGAGACACTCAAGCGTAGCGGGCAGTTCGAGAGAGTGAGGCGGGAGGGGCGCACCTGGTCTAGCAGGCTTATGGTGCTGAACGCCGCACTCAACGGCCAGGACGCGGTGCGCTGTGGCTTCATAGCAGGCAAGAAGGTAGGGGGAGCGGTCGAGCGCAACAGGGCACGGCGATTGCTCCGTGAGGCACTCAGGGCAAGGCTGCCGCGCATCAAACCCGGCATGGACCTGGTATTGATCGCCCGCGCTCCTATCATCGAGGTGAAACTGGACGCGGTGGCTAAGGAGTTGGACGGCTTGCTCTTGAGAGGCAAGCTGCTCGTGGCACCCGCCGAAACCACAGGGGCGCAATCGCGTATAATAGGTAATATGGGCGAAGTCGCCTCACACGATGGTGTCACGCCCGGCCCGATAGATACCGTGGAGCCTGCGGACGTACCGCCCGCAACCGGCACACCGCAAACGAGGAACCAGGCACATAGATGAGCATCGCGAAACTCGGGAAGCTGCCGAGACAGCCCCTTTTGTGGCTCATACGCCTCTACCAACGCACCATCTCCCTGGGGCTGCCGCCGAACACCTGCCGCTTTTATCCTAGCTGCTCGCACTACGGCTACGAAGCGATTGAGAAGTACGGCGTCATAAAGGGTGGCGCGATGGCTACCTGGCGCATCATGCGTTGCAACCCCTGGAACGACGGCGGCTTCGACCCGGTGAAGTAGGAATTTGGGATTTGGGAATTAGGATTTCGGATTTGCTCGAACTCAACTAAATCCGAAATCCTAATTCCCAAATCCTAAATCGGAGAAACATATCTTGGAAATATTCGGCTTCTTGTGGAACTCGTTCTGGCACCTGCTGCTCAATATCCTGGTGGCGATCAACTCGGTGGTGCCGAACGCGGGTATATCCATCATCATCTTTACGCTGCTGATGAGGCTGCTGACAGTGCCGCTCACTATGAAGGCGCTCAAATCGTCGCGCAACATGCAGCAGATTCAGCCGCTCATCAAGGAAGTCCAGAAGAAGTACGGCAAGGACCGCCAGAAGCAGCAAGAAGAGCTGATGAAGATCTACGCCGAGTATGGCATCAACCCGGCGGCAAGCTGCTTCCCGATGCTCATACAGCTCCCAATCTTCATCGGCCTCTACAGCGCGCTGACCTTCGTGCTGCCCACCTTCACCGGCAGCGAAGCCGATATTACCAAAGCCTCAGCCGCCCACCTGGAGCAACTGCGGCTCATCCTCTGGAATCCCGCCTGGGTAGACACAGCCGCCAACTTCGGACAAGCCTTCCTGTGGGTGCCCAACCTGGCTCGCGAAGACCCACTACACATCTGGCCCGTGCTCTCCGGCGTCTTCCAGTTCATCCAGAGCCGCATGGCTATGCCGATCCGCGACCCCAACCAGCCGCTCGACCCGCAGACCCGCATGATGCACAACATGATGCAGTTCATGCCGATCTACATCATCTTCATCTCGTGGGGCTTCCCGGCAGGCACGGTCATCTACTGGGCCTTCTCCAGCATCTTCGGCGCGGTGCAGCAGTATTTCATCACTGGCTTCGGCAGCCTGCCCGACCTGCCCGGCCTCGGTTGGCTGCCTCGCAAGCCTATTGAGCCGCCCAAGCCTATCCGCCCCCGCAGCGAAACCGAGGGAGGCGCTCCGGCAATCCCCGTCAAGAAGGGCATGATGGCTAAGATGATGCAGAAGGCCCTGGAGGCGCAGGAAGCCCAAAAAGCGGCACAGGCAGCGCAAGGCGCGCAAGGAGCGCAGGTCACCGCTGGCCTCGAAAGCAGCCCCAGGGGCGAGCCTACCCGGCCCACCGGCAACGGCTCGGCCAGGAGCGCGGGCGCCAATGGAGGCGAGCCGACCAGGAGGACCACCTCGGTCTTGCGCGGCGGGAACGCCGGGCGGGACGCGATAGGGAATGGCTCCGGAGGGGGAGAGCGGCCCAGGGGCCGGGGTAGCGTCTACGGCAGCGCCCAATCAGAGAACGGCGAAGCCACGAAGCGCACCGCCAAATACGCTTCTGACGTGGACCTTGAGGAGGACACTGCGGGGGCCAGCGCGTCCGGCAACGGCGCATCAGGTCCGGCCCAACTCCCACGCAAGAGAAAGAACAAGAGGTAACGGAGTGCCGAGTACCGAGTACGGAGTTCCGAGTGAGGATTAATTACTCGGTACTCGGCAATCGGCACTTATCCAGAGGGAGGAGAAGAGTTTGCGACAGGTTGATATACAGGCGCGCAGCGTTGACGAAGCCGTCAGACTGGCCCTTGAGCAACTGGGACGCACGCGAGACCAGGTAAAGGTAGAGGTGCTCGCGACCGATCCCGGAGGAGACGAGGTTCTTGTAAGGGTAACCGCTCCCGACCTGCCGGGGGCTTCGTCCCAGGAAGAAGTGTCACCCAGGGGCCGCAGGACCCTGGACGACAGGCCCGTGGACCGTCCCGAACCCGGCAACCGGGCTGATGTGCCCGACAGAGACAGGGACCGGGCACCACGCCCCGACCGCCCACCGGGTCAAGGCTACGGGGGCAGGGAGCGCCTGACTGGGAGTGGGGGCCGTGGACCCGGAGACCGGGGCGGCAGACCTGACCGAGGCGGTACCGGCATGGGTGGCGGCATGAACCGTGGGTATGGACGCCCCGAAGGCGGCCGCTACCGCACCGAGCCTCAGTACGACCCCGACGTGCCCGGCGAAATCGAGATTGACAGCTCCTTGCAGATGGAGGCGCTGTCCGAAGGCGATGCGGAGGCGGCTAAGGCCAACGTCGCACCGCTCGCAGCGGAGGTGTTGCAGACCATCCTGCTGGGCATGAAGATCAGGGGTCGCCTGGTGCGCCGCATGCCCGATGAGGAGGGTGACGCCGCCTTTGCCGAGGACCAGGACTCGGTGGTGCTGAACGTGGTAGACCTCAACGAGCGCGACCAGAACACGCTCGTGGGACGGCGCGGCGAGACGCTCGACGCGATACAGTTCCTGGTGAACCTCGTCCTGAGCCGCCAGACCGACAATTGGGCGCGCATCACCGTGGACGTGGAAGGCTACAGGCTGCGCCGCAAGCACTCGCTCATCAACCTGGCCCGGCGCACGGCCGAGCAGGTACAGACACGAGGCCAGGCCATCCCGCTGGAAGCGATGTCCCCCGCTGAGCGCCGTATCATTCACATGACGCTGGCCGACCACCCGAGCGTGACGACCGAGTCCTCGGGCGCGGAGCCGGACCGCCGTGTGGTGGTGCTGCCGAAGTAAGGCAGGTGGAACTTGTGAGAGGGGCAGCCACTCGCTGCCCCTTTTTGCTCTCTGCTGTTAGAGGCTCCATGTTGCAGTGCGAGGCAGGATTGTGAGCGACGACTATCTAAGCACGCGCCCCGATTACCTGGTGATAGGCCACGTCGCCAAAGACGTGCTGCCGGGCGGTAGGGGCATTACCGCCGGAGGTACCGTCACCTACTCCGCGCTGGCCGCCCAGAAGCTAGGAGTGCGGGCGGCGGTGGTCACGGCATGCTCGCCAGAGGACGAGGGACTCCTAGCACCCCTGAGAGAGGCGGGTGTGTGGGTGCGGATGGTGCCCTCCCCCACCACTACCACCTTCAGTAACACCTACGACGAGGCGGGCCGCCGCGTGCAGGTAATCGGCGGGCAGGCTCGGCCACTCAGCATCGAAGATGTGCCGGAGGAGTGGCGGCGCGCCCCAATCGTGCACCTCGGACCGATAGCGCAGGAACTTCCCTCGGACCTAGCGGGCGAACTCTCACCAGGACGGTTGCTGGGGGTCACGCCGCAGGGCTGGATGCGTACGTGGGACGAGCAGGGCCGCGTCACCCATTCGGCTGTGCCTGTGCCGCCCGCGCTCATACACCTGCCGGAAAGCGCCGTGCTCGTGCTGAGCATAGAGGACCTGGGTTATAGCCCCAGGCTGCTTTCGTTCTATGCCAACCTGGCGCAAATCACAGTTGTAACGCAAGGTGTCGAACCGGCGTACGTCTACGAACGGGGCGCACTGACCGAAGCGCCGACCGCACACGCACAGGTAGTGGACCTCACCGGGGCAGGGGACGTATTCGCCACGGCCTTCTTCGTCCGCTACGCAGAGATCGACAACCCCACAGAAGCCGCCCGCTTCGCCCACGCCGCCGCCGCCTGCGCCATAGAAGGCCAGGGCACCTCGGCCATTCCGGACCGGGAGACAGTTGAGCGGAGGATGGGGCTGGTCTGAAACGTGAACCGTGAAACGTGATGCGGCTTGCTATACTGGGTACGTGGATACGGGCATGTTACTGTTGCAGCGACCAGAGGCGGCCCTTGTCATTCTGAGCGTAGTGAAGAATCTCGTCCCTCACCACCCAAGTAACACCTTTCCTACAGCCATACAGCACCTAGCATGGGAGGGACTATGCACGCATCCGCAATACTTTTGCACCTGATATGCCCGTCCAAAGTGGAAATCTTATGAG
>JALZHG010000546.1 GCA_030914045.1 Chloroflexota bacterium
GACACGAGATTCTCGCCCAGGACGCGGCGCCTATACTGCCACACGGCACACCAGATGCCCAGGACGTGAATCTCCCTATCCGTGGCCTTGTAGCGCACGTGCTCGTCCTCGGAGTGAAACCCGGCGAAGAAACGCAGCTTGCACTCCACCTGCGCTAGCTGGTCGTCTAGAGTCCAGTCGGCGAACTCGCGCGTGGGGTCCGCTGCTTCTCTGCGGGCTTCGGCGGCCGCACGCAGGGCATCGAGGCGGCGCTTCATCCTATCGCTAGCCATACGCGCCTCTCTCGTACTCCTCGTGGCCCATCTCCCGCTCCAGCTCTTCCAAGCGTGCCTCGATGTCCTCCATCTCCCGTATCCGGCGCTCGGTCTCTATGGCTTTCAGCAACGTGTTGAAACCCTGGAAGAGCACGGCGCCGACGCCCCGCTCTGTTTGGCCGCGGTCGACAGCTTCAATCACGCGGCGTATCTCGCGCTTGACTTCGGCCATCTCGGATGCTCCCCTTGCCTTGCCCCCGCGCCGGGCCTTCGCTTTGCGCTGTGCGGCGTTTTCGGGGGCGTGTGACCAGCAGTAACTACCGCTAGTAGCGTCCAGCTTGCAGCGCTCCCCAGCCTTTGTTATCGCGGCGCAGCGCACCTAACTAGCGCCCTCCCCCAGGGCTCTAGTAGCTTCGTGCTTTAAAAACATGAAACGTAGAGACGTTTGGGCGGGGCGGGAAGCAGCAGTCCCGCCCCTAACGCCCCCGGGAACCCCAACGAAAGGCTCCCGTTCATCGTGTCTATGACTCGTAGGCATAGAGCGCGCGCCGCCCTCTATGCCCCTTCGTCCAGCAGCGTGGCCGCCTGTCTCTCGTGCTCGCGGGCTAAAGCTTCGTGGAGGAACTTCATGTCCAAGTGAAACGCGTACCACTCCCTGCGGCGCTCGGCTTGGGCGCGCAGGTTGTGGGTGCGCACGCTCTCGGCCCACGATGCCTCGATCCGGCGCTGCTCTTCGTGCTCGGCTTGTGCGGAAGAGCGCCGCTGCGAGGTCAAGCGGTTCAAGCTCTCCTCAGCCGCGCCTAGATAGTCTCTAGAGCCATCGAATTCGTCGTGCGATGTCCCATGCTCTACGTCCACGTATTGCCTCCTCCTTCGATCACGATCCCACGCCGCCTCTTGCCCCGGCCCTTCGGCTTGGCGAGCATGAAGCGGCGAGAGGATACATGCCACCCCTCGCACCCCCGCGTGCATTGATAGATACTACCCACAGCTCCGTTAGGCTTGGGGGAGCGCTGCTCCAGCTCGATGAGCGCCCGCAGGGCCTTGGCATAGGTGTCGTACCGGCGCTTGCCCGTGCGCTTGCACAGGCCCCGCGAAGCCTTCTCTCCTGGATCCTCCCTAGCCAACCCTGTAAATGCTGCCCGAACCGCTTGCGGCAATGTCTATCGCGGGCCCGCCCTGGGTGGCGGCAAGCTTGAACGAGCTGCCAGAAACGTCACGCACGAAATAGGCAGCCTCCGCGCTCAGAGGCGCAGGCAACGCTACCCCACCCTCAGGCAGCGAAGCTACCCGCACTTGCTGGCCATTCGCGAAGGTGTGGCCCGTCGCCGTAAACGTATCGGTTGCGGATGCCACTGTGAAGGGAAAGCTCGGGAACGAAACCCAGCGCACGAAGTCGGCGAGCTCCCGGGACGAGGCCGGTCCCCTAGGGGGTTTGAGGTTCGCCATCCCTAGCAAGCCTCCTCTTCGTGTGCCCTAGGAACCCTGTCGCTAGTCCTAGGGTGCGCGTATCGACCGCCGAGTTCTTCTTCGGCGATCTCGGCAACCGTCTTGAACCGGTTGGATTCGGGCTTGCGCTCTTTGTCAGCCAACTTCAACCACCGGTCCAAGATCGCGAACCGGTAGAGCCTGGCGCGGTCGAGCTTCAGCAATACGTGGCGCGATATGAAGTCTTCGAGATCCCGCGCCTCCGCCTCGACGGCCCTCAACTTCTCGTCGACCTGCGCGGCGCTCTCGGTGCTCCTGAGCCACTCGTCCAGGTCCTCGGCCGGCGTGTCAGTAACTGGCGTGCTCGGGAGCGTGACAACTTTTGGGCGGGTGGGATCTTTGAACAACTCGCCAGGGTTGACATTGAGCGCCTGCGCAAGCCTATCTATCGAAAGCGCGGATGACTTGTTGCCAGCACGTTCGATTCGAGACACCCCCATGGGGGTTAATGAGGCCCGCCTAGCTAACTCACGCTGAGTCAACCCCCGTGCCTCTCGAAGCTCCCGAACCCGTCGCCCGACATCCATATTCCTCCTCTATAGCCCGACCGATAGCCATCGGATTCCCGAATATAATATACACACTATTTACACGCACATCAAGAGTAGGTATAGTT
>JALZHG010000547.1 GCA_030914045.1 Chloroflexota bacterium
CGGCACCTAGCTCCTCAGCTAGGTGGACGACGGCCTGATCCCGGCGTTCTCCAATCCTAAGGTGGGCTTCTTTAACACTCCCTCCCGCCTCCTCCACCTTTCGCACTTGCTCGTCGAGCACCCTCTAAGCTTCTTCCTTTACCGCTTCGAGCGCCTGTTGATAGGTTTCGTAGCGCAAGCTGCCTTCGTGTATGTGGTAAACGGGATCAGGGTTTCCGGGCGCTACGGTGAGGAGGTGCAACTCTGAGTTTGTGGTGTTGGCAATGTCGGCGGCGGTGCTGGCGGCCAGCTGGGCCTCCCTAGATCCGTCGGTGGCTAGCAAAATCTTGGTCGGAAAGATGCTCATTGGGACGCCTCCTTGCTCGGCACAATCCAACGCCTCAATAATGCCATCCGCCGCAGCGCGATGCACCCTCATGCGAGAGCTACGAGAAATCGATGCAGGAGAACCCTGGAGGGTGGATTTGATCGCCGACGCAACGCCCTTTCTAGCTCCATTCGCGCTAGATGGGCGCCCCAGAAGAGTTTGTGTAAGACTGTCATCGGGACTCCGCAAAGATGGCGAAAGGAGGACGCTACCACGGACGCCGCGCAAAGCAGTCTCCACCCCTTCGTGCGTCTCTCCCGCGAGGATTGGGCCAGGTTGCCGGCAGACGCCTCGTTCGCTTTGTCTGAAGAAGTGCAGAGTATAGGGGCGCACCTCTCCCCGGAGGAAGCAAGACAGGCCTACCTCCCGCTCTCGCGGCTCTTGTACCTCCACGTTGGCGCCACGAAGAGTCTGTACCGGGCAGCCCGCGCGTTCCTGGCCGAAGAGGAGAAGGAAGTGCCCTACGTCGTTGGCATCGCTGGCAGCGTAGCCGCTGGCAAGAGCACGGTGGCCCGGGTACTGCGGGCCCTGATCTCCCGCTGGCCGGGGCGTCCCGAGGTCGGGTTGGTGAGCACCGACGGCTTTCTGTACCCCAACCGCGAGCTGCAAGCGCGGGGTTTGATGGAACGCAAGGGTTTCCCCGAGAGCTACGACCTGCCGCTCCTTCTGAGGTTCCTCGCTGACATCAAGTCCGGTCGCGAGGGGGTGAGCGTCCCGATCCACTCGCACCTGACCTACGATATCCTCCCCGACAGGACCCAGATCGTAGGGCGTCCCGATGTCCTTGTCGTGGAAGGCCTCAATATGCTGGAGGCCGGGCTATCAGAACCCTCCGAAGGACATAGGATCTTCGTCTCCGACTACTGCGACTTCTCTATCTACGTGGACGCGCACGAGCGGCACATCAAAGAATGGTATGTGGAGCGCTTCTTGCGCCTGCGGGAAGAGGCGCTCGGGGATAGCTCCGCCTACTTCCACCGTTTCGCGGAGCTCTCAGTAGAGCAGGCTACAGACGAGGCCCTGCGCGTCTGGGACGAGATCGACCACCCCAACCTCAAAGAGAACATCGAGCCAACCAAAGACAGGGCGTGCCTGATCCTCGAGAAGGCACAGGACCACTCGGTAAAGAGCGTGCGACTGCGCAAGATCTGACAGCGAGTCAGCACGCTCAGGCTGACGCCTTCGCTTATCAGCACGGCGGCTCCGCCGCCGGTTGGCAAGTCAGCAAGGGCTTGCGAACGCTGAAGTGTTGACAAGCTCCCGAACAGGGCGCGTGCTGAAATGCTGACTAGCTGAATTGCTGATCAGCCGAGCGCCAGCGCTATGATACCGACTACCATCGCGCCAGCGGCGATCAGACGCCGTGTGGAGTCCCCCTCGGAGAGCAACCGCGCACCCATGGCGGCCCCAATGAGGATGGAGATCTCACGCGCAGGGGCCACGTAGCTGACAGGGGTGAAGACGAGGGCCGTGAGGACCAGGATGTAGGAGAGCGGGCTGAGAATGGCCACGCCGAGGACCTCGGGCTTGTGGGCGCGCCACAGGGCACGGGCCCCCTTTCTATGGTTCATCGCGATAGGGCTTAGAAGGAGCGTGGTGACGAGGATCGTGGCCCAGCTCTGCAGGAGCGGTGGGATCAAAAGCGCGCTGACCGCCTGCTTGTCCCAGATCGTGTACGCCGCGATAAACACCCCGGTCAAAAGACCGTAGAGTACGCCGGCCCCGAGACCCGAACGGATACTCCCCGATTCGCTCGTCAGCACGAAGACGCCGGCCGTGATCAGACCTATCCCGACGAAGACGAGTACAGATGGCCTCTCGCCGAACAGCACGATGGCCGCCGCCGTCGCGAGCAAGGGTCCCGTGCCACGGGCGAGTGGATAGACAAGCGAGAGATCCCCTACCGCGTATCCCCGCTGCAAAAGGACGAAGTACCCGAGATGCAAAACGCCGCTCCCGAACATGAAAACGAACTGCACAGCC
>JALZHG010000548.1 GCA_030914045.1 Chloroflexota bacterium
CGGGGTTCTTGCCTGTTAGATACACCCCCGTCTCGGCGTCGACGAGTGCCCAAGCTCCTGCATCGAGTTGCGGGAGCGTAGACCCCGTTGGTTCCCCCGACTCCTGGGTCTCTTGGGCCTCGACCTTGCCTTGCTCGAAAGTGCTTGGGGCCAAAATAAACACAAGTGCAATCGCGGTTAGCGTAACGGCGGCTCTTACGCGTTTCGGCGTTGCTCGCGTTCTGGGACGCCTCTTACTCCCTACTGGCCCCGCTGCTGCTCGAAGGCGCGAGTCTTCCTTACCCTCGGTCCTTGAGTCTGACTTGAGCGCTATCCCGTCGAATGCCGACGTGCCGCCTAGACACATACTCGTGGAGCGCCGAGTCCCCAGCTTACCAAGGAGGCGAAGACTCAGCATACGTCCTGGATCTCACTTCTTCTCGCTACGGAGAAGGGCCGAAACGTCGTGTTGCGATAAGAGCGCGTAGCCAACTGCTAGCCCGAGCAGACCGAGCACCGCTCCCCCGCCTAAGTCGCCCAAAGCAATCGCGATGGGAAGCGAAAAGATAAGAAGCACGCCGCACCACTGGGGCAGCACCCTCAGCCTTAGGGTGGCGATCCCCATGAGCAAGAAGCCTATGAGCGAAACCCACAGGCACACCCCTAACGTCGGGTCAAGGAGCGCAGGTCCGGAAAGGCTTCCTGACACAAAGGAGATCGTGAGACCCACCAACAAGAGCGAGGTGCCAGTGAAGGCCCCGAAGAAGCCAGCCGTTCCGAGGCGTCCGTAACTGGGCCTTTGCCGCGCATGGAGACCTAGCACACCTCCCACCGTGCCCGCCAAGGCGACGAGGTATAACGCCTCGGTCAGTGAGACGAAACCGTAAAGTTCCAGGCTTCGTCCGTTGGGCATCGTTGTGATCAGGATGCTTGAGATCATCCACGCTGCTCCAGCCAGCAAGGCTCCATGAGCGCCCAGCCGTACAAGGTTGAAGGAAGCAGCGCGCGATCGTCTCTGCGTTAACAGGGAAGGAATCGTGTTCGAGAATCGCCTTGACCGTCTCTTCATGGCCATAGCTACCTCATCTGATTTGGGACCGTGCCTGCGATTCATCCGCTCTTCTACCACAAGACCCCACCCCTCGAGGAGCATATTACTCTGTGTGTGGCCCTCAAGAAGCTTAGTGTGCCCGTCCGGAATCCGGTTGCAGGATCAATCGCACCAACATATGGACGCTGCGGCTGCGCCATACTCAATGGGTGGCACAAAGAGAAAATTTACGTCGCAGTTGCTCTACTAAAGGCTTGCGCAGATAGGCTCACTACTTTTCATGTTTGCCGATTCTTCGAACGATCAAATCAGCACTTCATCTCTCAGCCTCAAACGTGGAGGTCACGTTACCGAACTGTTATCGGCGTGTTGCCATCCCTTTACGTTCGGCCTTCAAAATATGGCCTAACAGGCAAAGGAAGCAAGTGGGGAAATTCTAGAGGACTTCGCAGCCGACATGCGGCGTAGACCTCCGAGGGGTGTGAATCGCATTATGGGGAAGACTCTCATCAACGAGCGATACGAGCTCCGAGGCCAGATTGGCAGTGGAGGCATGGCCCACGTCTACCTGGCCCATGACGCCGTCCTCGATAGGGACGTGGCGCTCAAATTGTTGAAGGCCCGATACGCCGAAAACGCGGAGCTCGTCGAGCGCTTCAGGCGCGAGGCCCGCAGCGCCGCGTCGCTCTCCCACCCGCACATAGTCCCCGTCTTCGACGGGGGCGAGACGGGGGACGGGACGTACTACATAGCGATGGAGTACCTCCCAGGCGGCACCCTCAGGGAGCGGATCGCGAGTGGGAGGAAGCTCCCGCCTCGGGCGGTGGTGGAGGTAGCGCTAGAGATCGCCGAGGCCCTGCAAGCAGCCCACACTCGGGGCGTCATCCACCGGGACATAAAGCCACGCAACCTCCTGATCACCGACTCGGGCCATGTTAAGGTCACGGACTTCGGCATAGCCCGTGCGGCGGATGCGACCACGGCCTCCGATCTCGAAAGCATCCTCGGCAGCGCGAAGTACATGTCCCCCGAGCAGGCGGCGGGCGGGCAGATGGGCCCTGCGAGCGACCTCTACTCTTTAGGCGTCGTCCTCTTCGAGATGCTCACGGGCACGGTGCCCTACGCGGTCGACACCCCGTGGGACGTAGCGGTCGAGCACGCGGGCGGGCCGCCACCTCGCCCGAGGGAGGTCAACCCCGAGGTTCCCGAGGGCTTGGACGCCCTCGCCATGAGGCTCCTGGCATCAGATCCCGAGGACCGTTACGCGAGCGCGGCCCGGCTTGCCGCAGAACTCAGACGGGTACGGGACGGTATACCTC
>JALZHG010000549.1 GCA_030914045.1 Chloroflexota bacterium
GCTTTCGACATGCCATGCACCGTGCGGAGCGCAAATAATTGCCACGGCACGACGGCGAACGCCAGCAGCAGTGCAACCAGGCTGCGCAACCCGATCGCGACCGCAAAACTGCGCTTCAAACCGAAGCGATCCGCCGCCCAGCCCATGCTCGCTTTCAACGCGAGCGCAACGACGAGGTTAAGCGACGTGAGAAAACCGATTTCCGTTAAACTCAGTCCTAACCGATAGGCATACAGCGGCAGGGCAAAGCTGATGAGGCCGAAACTGAGCCGTGACAAAAATCCTTCGGCGACGATCGCCACGAGTGGCAGGTTGATCGGCAGCCGTTTAGTTCGCATGGGTCACCCTTGCATGGGTTTGATCAAACAACCGGTCGAGCACGTCCGCCTCCGCTGCATCCCGTAGCGCGTCCGCCGCGTGATCGGGCTCCAGCTCAGGCAACTTAAGTCCATAGTGCCCGCGCGCATACTGGTCAATATAGTCGGCAATCCGAGGAGCGACATCGGGCACACCTTTGTAGCCCGGAAAATAGTTAACATCCACGACCACCGGACCGCCCGCGCTTTCGACGACGTCCAATCCATACAGCCCTAAGCCACATACCTGTCCACAGCGCAGCGCAATAGCGCGCAACTCACTGCTGACTGGGCAGGGACGTCCTGGGTGCTGAAAACTGGTTGCTGAAAAGGGCTTGCGCACGGCAAAGACGTCATCGCCGACGACATAGACTTTGAGATCTTCACCGCTGCCCTCGATATATTCTTGAACCAGCATCGGCACTTCCGGAGGTGGAACCGCTGCCAAGTCATGCGGTGTATGGACGACGACGATGCCAGCGCCGCGATGACCACGGTACGGTTTGATCATCACGGGCTGCCTTTCAATCAGCGGCTGCAACACTGCTAGATCGCCCGTTACCCACGAGCGTGGTATGGGCACACCGGCCGCGCGTAAACGGCGCGCCGTCACGATCTTGTCCTGGGTTGCCGTACAACACAGGTACGGGTTGAGGATACGGGCACCCTGCGCATGCAGAATGCCCGCCAGGCTCAGCGCGAGTTCCGTATGCGATTTGAGAATATACAGGTCGTGTGCTACCGCCAGCCGTTCAGGCCGCACCACCATTTCTTCGGCAATCCCTGCCTCGATCCGGAACCCCCGCTGCGTGAGGATATCGAAGACCTCCAGCAGCACAGGGCTCGGCACCGGCGGAACACGACGCACAAGCAAAAAGTACAGCTTCATAGCATCCCTTGCATCGCTTGTTGCACTAGTTCACCAGGAGAGCACCATCCTCCGTGACATGGGTTGCAGGTACCTGGTGCACAGGCAGAACCGGCTCTTGTTTATAAGCAGGACGCCCACATCCTTCGCTCTGGGCTCGAGAACGTGTTGCCTTGCCGCAAACCGCGTGGTATTTGCCGCCAGCTCTCTGCGACAAGACGACCCACGCCTCGCTTGGAATCTAAGCCGCTGATGTGCTGCAAGGTTGCATGCAGGCCGGCAGTCTGGAGCAGATGCTGCAACCGGACGGCGGATGGATCGGCTGGATGATGAAAGCACAGCGCTGCCGCGGCTGCCCGCGCTAATGTGCACGGCTGCATGCCGGCCGCTTCGGCCAGGGAAGCAGCACCGACTAACCGATCGTGTGGTCCCAGCTTCCGGCATGGATCACACCCAACCCGCACGATCGGATCAGCCAGTGCCACATTTTCAAAACGCGCAAGGATGTCGAGCAGATCGCGCTCACTGCCAGCCAGCTCTGACCCGTAGCGCACGGCAAGCCCGCGTTGCCCCTCAGCCATCGCCGCCAGCACGGCCGCCCGAATGTCTCCATCGCGGATTGCCGTATGAATATAGCGATATCCCTGAAGATAGCCGAGATATGCGGTGGTGGCATGGCCGGCGCTATAGGTATACAGCTTGCGCTGAATCCAGGCGGGATAATTATCCGTGACGATCATGCCTTCGATCGGTGGGAGTGGCTGGCACAGCTGTGCGCCTTCGACGACAAACGAGGCCGGCGGATCACCGACAAAGATGAGCGGTGTCGCGCCATCCGGATCGATCAGGCACTGCGTCACGGTCCGGCTGACCAGCACACCCCCAAAGCCGTGCGCGGCGAGCACAGCGTCAGATGCGAGATGGTTGCCGACAAGGTGACGCACGCGTAGCCCTGCGTTAGCCAGATTTTCAAAGGCCAGGACATTGACCGGCCTCCGTCGTCGCTGTAACCCAGCCGCGATGACCGGCGCGACATAGGGCAAGTTCTCCGGTCGCACCGCCGTGGCGATCAGGTCGGCCTGGGCGAGTTCATGTACGACGCGTTCCGGCTCGGCTATCGGCAGG
>JALZHG010000550.1 GCA_030914045.1 Chloroflexota bacterium
TCGTCACCGCAATCTGCCAAAAAGAGGTGATCTCTAAGTGCGTACCCTACCAGCTACGATGATACGGACTTTAGCCCCCTTCGCGCCACTGTTCTCAAAGAGTGTCTGGCAACATGTCCAAGTGCTCGTAGCAGGCACGATCCTCACTCCTGGACGCAGAACCGTCAGCTCCGCCCTGCGCGCGATGGGCTTGGATCAACAGAAACGGTTCCATCGCTACCATCGGGTTCTAAGCCGCGCCAGTTGGTCGAGTCGTGAGGCGAGTCGCATCCTTCTGCAGTTGCTGGTCCGAGCATTCGTTGCAGAAGGCCCACTTGTCTTGGGCATAGACGAAACGCTGGAGCGTCGTTGGGGACCGAAGATCAGAGCCAAAGGCGTCTACCGTGATCCGGTACGCTCTAGCCACCACCGCTTCGTAAAGGTCAGAGCTCTGAGGTGGATCTGCGTGATGTTGCTCGCTCCTGTTCCGTGGGCCAAACGGGTTTGGGCCTTACCGTTCCTATCCGCACTGGCCTATTCCGAACGCTACGCCAGGGAGCAGGGTCTGCGGCACAAGCCGCTGACCGAATGGGCATGGCAGATGCTCATGCTGGTGAGGCGCTGGTATCCCGATCGCAAGGTCGTCGCCGTGAGCGATAGGCAATACGCCTCTTTAAAACTTCTCGACCGTTGCCGAAAGCTTTCCAATCCGATCACCTTCGTCACCCGACTACGCTTGGACGCCGCCCTCTACGAGCCAGCCCCTCCTCGCAGAGTGGGTCAGAGGGGTAGGCCTCGCCTCAAAGGCGAGCGGCTGCCCAATCTTTCGATGATTGCAGAAGATCCGGCCACCACCTGGATGCCGATCACGGTCGCTGAATGGTACGGTGGCGAAGAGCGCACCGTGGAGATCGTCTCCGAGACGGCCATCTGGTACAGCACGGGACTTCCTGCTGTGCCATTGCGCTGGGTCTTAATCCGTGATCCACAAGGAGTGTTCAGAACCCAAGCGCTGCTGTGCACCGATCTTCGTGGCGATCCGAGGCAGATCGTTTCCTGGTTCGTGAGGCGGTGGCGGCTGGAAGTCACCTTCCAGGAGATGCGCTGCCACCTCGGCTTCGAGACCCAAAGGCAATGGTCAGAGATGGCAATACGGAGGACCACCCCGGTTCTGTTGGGATTGTTTTCGCTGATCATCCTCTTCGCAGACGCGCAAAAGGCACGTCTTCTAGCCAGCGTGAGGAGGGCAGCCTGGTATGACAAGCGGCTTCCTACCTTCGCCGATGCGCTGGCGCTGACACGCAAAGAGGTGTGGGCTTGCGCGATTTTTCGTGGGTCGCACTCGGAGGCCGACATCGTAAAAGTCCCGCGGGTGTTCATGGAACGCTTGACCGATGCGCTCTGCTATGCGGCTTGAATGGCTAAAGTCGAGCTCTGAGACTGTATGAAAAGTGGTCCTCGGGTGGTGATCCGGTACTCTAGCACGCATGAGAAAACCTTACCCAACGGATCTCTCCGATGCCGAATGGAACTACATAGAGCCCCACTTGCCCGCCCCCAAGGGACATGGACGGCCGAGAACCCACAGTCTTCGCGAGATCCTGAACGCCATCTTCTACGTCCTAAGAAGCGGCTGCCAGTGGCGCCTACTGCCTCATGACTTTCCTCGATGGCCCACCGTTTACTGGTACTTCAGGAAATGGCGCATCGATGGTACCTGGGAGACGATCAACCGAGCCCTCCGAGAACGCCTGCGAGTGCGCTTGAAGCGAGATCCTCAGCCCAGCGCGGGCGTGGTGGATTCTCAGTCGGTAAAGAGCACCGCGGTTGGCGGAGAAGAGCGCGGTTACGATGGTGGCAAGAAGGTGAAGGGGCGCAAGCGCCACATCCTGGTGGACACCGAGGGCTTCGTGCTCAAGGCGTACATCCACAGCGCCAAGATGATGGACTAAGAGGGCATCAAGACGCTGCTGCGGCGGGCGAACGAGCGGTTTCCCCGTCTGCGGCATCTGTGGTTGGACGCGGGCTACCGCGGGGAGGACAAGGGCGCAGACTGGGTACAGAAGATCCTGGGCTGGAGCGTGGATCTGGTGCAACGGCCCCGGAAGCCCGCTCCTGAGGAGGTGCTGATGGCTTGGGCCAAGGAGTGGGCCAAAGAAGGCGTGTCGGTGGATTGGCAGGAGCTCATGCCGCCTCGGGGGTTCGTCGTCCTGCCAAGGCGCTGGGTGGTGGAGCGGACGTTTTCGTGGATCGACCAGAACCGGCGTATGAGCAAGGATTACGAGCGTCTGACGTCTTCGAGCGAGGCGTTCATCTACGTGGCCATGAGCCGCCTGATGGTGAGACGGTTAGCCAGTGCTCGGT
>JALZHG010000551.1 GCA_030914045.1 Chloroflexota bacterium
TACGTGGATCTGGCCAGTATACGGAGTCCAGATGGGTCGAAAAAGTGGCGTTTTGGCCCGTCTCGGGACCACGCCGCCATCGCCTCCGAGACTTTTCATACAGTCTCAGAAGAAGAATTCTCGGAAGTCCGTATGCAGGATGATGAATAAGTCGAATGTTCGACTTATTCACCGCTTAGCCCCGGTCCAAGGCCCTAACCCTAAACCCAACATGTTGTGGCGTTGGATAATTATTCCTTTATCCTATGTGCAAGCACATAGCGTTTGTGTGTTTGTAGTAACAGCCCGTCCCGACATCGGGATAGCCATATCGTTAGGACCGGGGCCGAACCGCTTTTCTTTTTGTAGGGTCTCTAGGTCGGGTCGCCGGTCCTATCCGTTTGGCGAGGGTAGGCTGCTCGGCAGCGTATGGGGGGTCTATCCTCGACATCATCCGTTAGGGTGCATATCTTCACGGTCGCCCGGGTGGCGTAACCGTCACGTAAGGTTGAGCGAAATTTGGTGAACCCAGGGCGAGTGAACGCTCCTTATGTTGTGAGGAATTTAGGCTGCCCCTTCATCGCCATCTACCCAGCTAACCAGACTGTACGGCTCGACCCCTAGGGCGCGGGCTATGCGCTGGATGGTAGCGGGCCTAGCTGTGTGCACGCCGCATTCTATTCGTGAGAGCTGCTGGGGGTTAGGTTCGCTAGCTTGGCCAGGTCCTCTTGCCTCATGAACCTACGCTGCCTGAGCGCTCTGATACGGTCGCCTCGCACCACGTATCCGGGTGTCCTCTTCATGCCATGCCTCCTTACACTAGTGGACTAGTCCAGCATAGCAGTCGAAGGGGGCCTACTGACGGCTGTTTAGGCTGCGGTCGTAAACCTTGGTTCTCCCGAAGCGCCTGGCGGAGTTACGCGAGCGCTTGCGACGCTGCTCATGCACCGCCCACTCCATTGCAGGACGTAGGGGTGAACGCATGGTAGAGGGTCGTCATATCGGGAAGACGGGGGTGAACCCATGGTAGAGGTCGTCAGAACGTGCGCACAGTAGGACGGTGGTTTTGCACTTGTTGCACGCCTAAAACGCGCGCGTAGCATCACCACTGGTTACCGCGCTCCACAAACCCTCTGAGGTCTGAGGCGTCCTGGCCGTGCCCGTAAGCCTCCAGGTCCGCTATGAGCCTTCGCATGTCTACAGTGGGCTCTTTACCTATCTTCCCCCACCTAACCCACGCGGCCCGCCTGGCTTCCGTACGGTGCAACTCCTTAAGCACCGGCTCGTGGGCGACGCAATGATTAAAGCCAGGGAATATGCGCGCGGCACCGCTCACCGTTGTCCTTGATAGCCGGGCAGCGCTTGCGCTTCCTACCGGCCATGTCTGAAGTTTTTCCGTGTTAGCGTTTCTTTAACACGGGGGGTATCAACTTTGGCACTATTTGCGACTCCTATCAGGTATTCGCATCTTCGGGTGTTAACGTTTCGCTGACATACAGGGGTGTCTATTTGAAGTTTTTTCTTTATAAAAGGGGGTATCAATCTTCCTCTTCCCGCGCTTGCCGATGGGCCTCCTCTAAGCGCCGCTCTAGGTCCTCTACTATCCTGTCCTGTATGCTGTATATGTGCGGCAGGAGCTTGTCGGCTTTGCCCTCTTCGGGTACGGGCTTGCCCTCCAAAACCAACCGCTCCTTCATTTGCGCTTCCACGTCACTTTGCAGCTCGAGCAGCGCCGCGCGGGCCTCTTCGAGGTTTTCGAAGTGTTCGAGCATACGCACTTGTTCTTCGGTAGCGATGTCGCGCACGTAGCGGTTGGCATGCTCGCGCCATGGATGGTCTTCTGTTCTGTGGATGCGGCTAGCGGAGCGTTCTCCGGTATTCATGCACCTACCTCCTGCCTCACTACGCTTCGCCCTCTAGTGCGGCCATGACTTTCCTACGCAAATCCTCGTAGTACCCGAATGCTTTCCGCTCCTCCCGCTCCCGCTGCTCCCGTTCCGACTTCGACATTCCGCTTTTAGCGCCACTCCGCACAGAACCCCTGACTAAAGACGAGAAGGGTGGTCGCTGCGGGGGTGCGCTTTCGATACCCCCTTCCGCCTCTCTGCTGAGGGTGCGCTCAGAGTTAGGCTGACCCTGAGAATGACGAGAGTTTTCACCGACTTCGCCACCCTCCACAGAGTAGGTCTCGAAACCACTTCCATTACTCCCACCCCTTAGAGCGTGTTTGGTAAAGGTAAGGGTTGACAATTTTGCAGGCTCAGCGGTATTCGGAGGACTCACCTATAGCTGTCTTGGCTAGGTGCACTTTGAAAGCTGAGGAAGTTGCCCCGCAAAACGGCCTACCGCAAAACGGCCTACCGG
>JALZHG010000211.1 GCA_030914045.1 Chloroflexota bacterium
TGGGAGGTTGCGGGCGACGCCCTGGAACGACCGACGGGTCACTCGGAAAGCACTCTTAGGCCTGCGAATAGATGGGTCAGGCCGATCCGAGACACCGCCCGCAACCCCCCTTAGCTTATTCACAGCGAATAGAAACTCAGCGCGAAGGGGCTTTGGCTGAGATCGAGTTGCCTTTCGGTAAGGCCACCACGTTGGCCCTTGACAGAATGGGCCTTCTCATAGAAACACCCATGAGCGTACCTTGCTCAGATCGCTGCTCTTCGGGCATTATCGAGCCTCCCCCACAATAGCTTCCGGGATGCGCTCTACCTCACGGCGGCTCCTGGGCCGATCGGGCCGGGGCTATGCGCGCTCCAGCCTAAATAGGCTAAGAGATATGCCATATGGTGGATGCGCGCTTCGGGTAGAACTACCATAATAGATAACAAATGAAGCTATCTCATAAATACCCGGTTGGGTATTGGAGGTGTGTTTTGGTAAGGAGCGGGTCACTATGAACCATCTTCCTATTTATGAGATGCCTTTATGTAAGATTGTACATATACGGAGCTCCGAAAGGGCAACTTCGCTACGAGGCGAGGGCGCAAAGCCACGGGCCCTCTCAAGAAGAGAGGTAGCCGGGTCTCCGAAGAGTCACCTGGGTGATAGGAGGCTTGCCAACCAAGCTCAACGTCTAAACATTCTACTAGATCAGAACTGTAGAGAGAAACAAGCTTCGGGTGCCGGTAACACCCCGAAGACTAGTCCATAGAAAGGGCACTCCATGGACAGACCTATTCTAGCTGTGCAGTGGCGTGCGGGCCAAACCGCCCGGAGGGATCGCGCTAGCCACTGTGTTCTCAGCCCTTTTTCGCGAGCGTGGCCAGATTACATGGTTAAGACCAACTACCTGGGGGCACTGGCGGCAACGGCGGGGATGTTAGTGGCGGTGGGGTTGCTCATGCTAATGATGCTGGTGGTTGAGGTGCGGCCTGCGGAGGCCGTTGACGGAGGGGGTGAGTTCAACGTCACCAACAACACTACGAACGACCACTCGCCTTCCTATTCGCCCAGCGGCGGGAAGATAGTCTACAGAGTCGCACGCTCCGACGATTTACACAGCGATATTTACACCATCAACGCTGGCGGAGCGGGTAGGTTCAACGTCACCGACGACCGTAAGAACGAGCGCGATCCTTCCTACTCGCCCGACGGCACGAAGATAGCCTATTCGGGCTTCGACGGACAAGACTGGGAGATCTACACCATCAACGCCGACGGGGGAAAAAGGATCCAACTCACCGACAACACTACGAACGAGCTGGAGCTTTCCTACTCGCCCGACGGCGAGAAGATAGCCTATGAGGGCTACGACGGACACGACACAGAGATCTACACCATCAACCTCGGCCCGGCACGTAGAGTGGTCCAAGTTACCCACAACGCTACGAGGGATACCGATCCAACCTACTCGCCCAGCGGCAAGAAGATAGCCTATTCGCACTTCGACGGACGAGACATGGAGATCTTCACCCAATACGTCGGCGGGGGAAAAAGGATCCAACTCACCAACAACACTACGGGCGAAACGGAGCTTTCCTACTCGCCCGATGGCAAGAAGATAGCCTATGCAGGAAGAGAGATAAATTCGCGCAGCGTAAGAAAAGACATGGAGATCTTCACCATCAACCTCGGCCCGGCACGTAGGGTGGTCCAAGTTACCCACAACACTAACAGAGACGGGGAGCCTTCCTACTCGCCCGATGGCGAGAAGATAGCCTATGAGGGCTACGACGGACACGACACAGAGATCTACACCATCAACGCCGGCGGGGACACCATTGCGCCCAAGATAGTGAGCGTGATGCCCGCCAGAGGAGCTACCGGCGTATTTACGGGTGTCAACCTCAAGGCCACCTTCTCCGAGCCGGTTTATGACGTGAAGGGCAACTTCAAACTCTACCGCATCGGCTCAACCACCCCCATGACTGGGGTGGTCGCACCGGTGGAAGGCACCAACAACACCAAGTGGGTTCTCAACCCTAACAGGTCTCTTCGGGCTGGCACTACCTACATAGCCAAGGTCCTAACCGGTGTAAAGGACGAGGCGGGTAACAACCTCGACCAGAAGAACCGCACCATGGCGGGCGACCAGCCGATGCAGTGGTCCTTCAAGACGCGCAGCTAGAGAGCGAAAGTGAGAGAGAGCTTGCCTTAAATAGAGAAGGGTTGAGGCTGGTAGACCCCGGCCCTTCTTCTTGCCCCTATTCACCGGATTGCCTAGAGCTCGACATTAGCCAATTGAGTGAGAAAGGGGTAGGGTACGCTCGTCACCAGCTCGCTCTCGGGGTTGAGGGTGAGCTTCAGCAAGCCGTGGGTCTCGTCGTTGTGGACCTCGCTGTTGGCTATGGAATCCAGAGGATTGACCGGTGCCAACAACCGCATTCCCCATGCCAGGCTCTCCGTGTCGCGTCCTAAGAAAAGCATCAAGAAACCGATCAAACCTGTGAAGATAGGGCCGCGCCCAGTCGACACATTACCACCTGAGATCAGTTTCCAACCTTCAAGCAGGTAATGCGCGCTATCAACTCGCAGGCGAGCTCTATGCACCTCGCCGTGTCGCGGATGTCCAAAAAGCCCCTCGTCTGACCTCCCTTGCCGTAGACGGTCAAGGGTGCCCGATCGCCGCCTGGATGCATTTTAGGCCGGCTATAGGGGTGAGGCCCTGCGCTCCGAGCTCGTGGTCTATGGTGCGCATGACGCAGTTGTCTACGATGACAACCTCGTGGCCAGCATCCGAGAGGTGCAAGGAGGTCGGCCAGCCACAGTAGCCGTCGGCCCAAGGACCAGTATCTTATAACTCACGCCCTTTTCATAGCACTTGTACTCTAGACGTGAACAGCGAAATCGTAATATGATGATACATATTGCGCAAGTGCGATGCACAAAGCATACAAGGGCTTACAAAGTTGAGCAAATCTGCAACAGTGCAGGATGGGATAGCATGGCCGGTGTACTAGCGAGCTTCGTATTAGCGCTGGCTTGCGAAGAAAGAATTTGAGGAACTCGTCGATTGCCAAAGCTAGCCGGGAGGAACGTGGGATCAATGTTCGACTTGGGGTCCGCTCGGGCCCGAAGCGTCCGATGCTTGGACGAAGGGTTCGTTCTGACCGGGGTTTGACGTTGATAAATCGGCGCTTCTTCTGATAGTTTGACGCGGTAGGATGCTGATAGACAAGGAGTTCTATGCATTCCAGAAGATTATCAACGGCACTCTTCCTCGTCGTATTCGTCTTGCTCACTGGATTACTCACGGGTTGCGGTGGGGGTGATCAGTCGGGCAATGGGTCGCAGGAGGGCGGGTCTGGCGGGACCAAGGAACAGGGGGACGGAGGTTCCAAGATAAAAGTGTCCCAGACCAAGATAGCGCTCGGTACGATCACACGAGTAAAGTCTGATAAGAAGCTGATTGTCCTGCGGCCGAGTACGGAGGAACAGGGTGAGAAATCGATGAGATTCAGGGTCAACCCGGAGAAGGCCGAATTAATGTTGGACGACAAGGAGGCAGAGCTGGCGGACATAAAGAAAGGCCAGCAAGCCCAGGTAAGCTACGTCGTCAGGAACGAGAAGCGGAACATAGCGCGTGAAGTGCAGGTGTTCGGAGGTGGTGGGGCAACCCCGGCAGGCAGTGAGAAGACTGGCTAAAGGTCGAGAGCGAGGGCCTCGCGTCCAGGTCAGGGCTGAGTTCCAAGGTAAACTGCCCAGATCAGGCAGGCCCTGGCTTGAGGATTTGGGTTCGACGCCAAACGGATGAGGATCCTTCTCACAGGAGGCGCGGGGCTACTGGGCGGTGCGCTCCTACCCCTGCTGCTCGCAAGGAGTCACGAGATACGCTGTCTGGTTCGTCAGAGCGGCGCAGGCGCCTGGCGACTGGATTCGGAGCGGGTCGAGCGCGTTCGCGGGGATGCAGGTGACAGCGAGGACCTCTACCGGGCGCTCTCCGGGGTGGAGGCGATGGTGCACGTAGCGGGCATCGAGTATGCGCCGCAGGTCGTGGAGGCAGCCCGATGGGCGCGGGTGAGACGACTGGTGGTGGTTGGCAGCACGAGTGTACATTCGACCTACGAGTTTCGCTCGCGCCCGAAGCTGAGGATGGAGAAGTTGGTGCGCGAGAGCGGGCTCGACTACACCATCGTGCGGCCGGCCATGATCTACGGCTCCGAGCTGGACAAGAACATGCACCGCCTCTTGCGCTTCCTGGACCGCTCGCCCGTCTATCCTATGTTTGGCTCAGGGGAGAACCTCTGGCAGCCGGTCTACCACGAGGATTGCGCCCAGGGGGTATACGAGGCCCTCGTGCGACCGGTAGCCGTGGGACAGAGCTACGACCTGCCAGGAGCGGAGCCCTTGACCTACCTGGAACTGGTGAAGACCGCCGCTGGCGCATTAGGAAAGAAGCCGCGCGTCATCCAGTTGCCGCTCGAGCCCGTGCGCCGCTCTCTCGCCGCGGCGGAGAGGCTGCGGCTGCCACTCCCGATCAGATCGGAACAGGTGCTCAGGCTTCAGGAAGATAAGGCCTACCCCTACGAGAAGGCTCGACGAGAGCTCGGATACGAGCCGCGGCCCTTCCGCGACGGCATAGCGTTGGAGGTTGCGCGCCTGCGGGAGCTTGGGATGGTGCGCTCGTGAGCGAGGAGGTCGTCGCCGGAGGGACGGCTTTTCTCGTGGCCGGGGCGCTGGTCCCGCTGCTGGTGAGGTTCGCCGTCGGACGGAACCTCTTAGACGTTCCTAACTTGCGCAGCTCGCACGAGGTCCCGACGCCCCGGCTCGGAGGGGTCGCCATAGTCATCGGCACCTGGATCGGCGTCGCCATCCTGCGCCCGGAGGGCGCGTGGCCACTGCTCATCTGTGCCACCCTGATCTGGGCCGTCGGGCTCGCTGACGACCTCGGCAACCTGCATTTCGGCACCAAGGCGGTCGCCCAAGCGCTGGTCGCCTCGGGACTCCTTCTCTTCTATCCACCGCAGATCCTCTCTGAAGCTCCAGGGACGCTGAAGGTCACGGCGTTCGCGGTAGGGGTGTTTTGGATCGTAGCTCTGTCTAACGCCTTCAACTTCATGGACGGTATAGACGGCTTTATCGGGGGCGTAGCGCTCGTGAACGCGCTCTTCCTCGCGCCCCTCGCTGGGGAGGCGGGGGCGTTCCTGCCCACGCTCGCCGGGGCGACGGCGGGGTTTCTCGTCTGGAATATAAGCCCGGCTTCTATCTTTCTCGGCGACTCAGGGGCCTACTTCCTCGGCTTCGGCCTGGCGACGGTTGCTCTGTACGTCCCGGTGCCGAGGAGCGGTTGGACACCTTTGGACTTCGTCGCAGGCGCCCTCATCTTCACGCCCCTCCTGTTCGACACCGCCTACACCCTTGTAAGGCGGCTGCGGACCGGAGCAGGCAAGAGCATCTTCTCCGCACACAGGGAACACATTTACCAGCGGATAACCCCAACCACAGGGATGCACCGTCGCACGAGCAACCTCTACTACGGAGCGAGCGTCATTTCGGGCTTCGCTGCGCTCCTAGTGGCGGGCCGAGCTTTCGTAGTCGTCGGCGTGGGCCTTGCGCTGGCATGCTGCGCCGCTATTGCGGCACTCCCGCGCCTGGTGCACCCAGAGGTAGACTCGGGAAATTGATCCTATGCCGTCGCAAAGGCGCCGGACGCTTGCCCCGCCGAAAAACCCTCGGGTGTGCATGGTACGCGTTGGATCTGATTCGCTCGTAGCGCGTCATAGTTGGGCTGCTGGAGGCCGGGCTCAAGATCCGAGGTGTAGGCGTGCTCGAGACGTCGAACACTCTTGCCTTGGTTTGGTCTGAGAGGGTATCTGACAGCGGTTTGCACTGATGTTGGCCTCACCGCCCCGCTTTGCCGACCTCCCTGCTTGACAGCAGTGGGGATTGTCTCTCACGTTTAGGTACCCGAGTATGCCTTCATGCGTCCATCGCGCCACCCGATTCAATATCATCGCAACACGCTGTGACAGCACG
>JALZHG010000552.1:0-1758 GCA_030914045.1 Chloroflexota bacterium
CACGGCTTCCCGCGTGGCGTGCCAGGTGATCAGCCCCACGCCCCAGGGACGCGTTGTCCCGCTCCTGACTTTGGAGAGCTCGGTGCGCAACCAGTCGGGCTCGCCGTAAGCGCCGCCGACCAGCCCCAAGGCGCCGGCGTTGGAGACCGCCGCGGCCAGACTGCCCCCGGCGACGCCGCCCATGGGGGCCGAAACGATCGGGTACTCCAAGCCGAACTTAACCGTCAGCGCAGTCCTAATGCTCACGGCCTTCCTGCCTGTGCATCCAGCGATCGGAGGTAGCCTGAGTGGACAAACTCCCTGTACAACCCAGGGGAATCCATCTTCGTGAACCTCGGCACGATAAGCTCGCCCTCCCTCTAACGATATTCTCAGCAGTCTACAACACCGCGTCCGTCGGCTCCGCTTGACCCGAGGGAGTCGACGAGCGGACTCGAACCGCTGACCTGCTCATCGCGAATTGGCCGTTCTGGGACAACCGACGGATGACCAAGGTCACGAGAGCCTAACCGAGACCAGCGAGGCGCTCATTTGCGTGGCGATGAGCCGCCTGATGGTGAGCCGGTTGGCTCGTTAGTGAGACTTTCGGACAGTCTCTCTAACAGGCTTGGTAAAGAGGCTTACTTGGTTGCGCCGTGCTCATCCGGTTGTCATCATGATGGTGAGCGAAAGAGCTTGTGAAGTGCAAACTAGATGCTAGTAGGGCAGGGAGGAAGAGCTCGTATGCCCAAGTACGTAGTATTGGTCAACTGGACCGAGCAAGGCATAAGGAACGTCAAGCAGACCATCGAGCGCACCGACAGCGGCGGCGAACTCGCCCAGAAGCACGGTTTGAATTTGGAGCAGGCCTACTGGACCGTCGGAGCCTACGACATGGCTGCTATCTTCGAAGCCCCAGACGAGGAAGCCATAAGCGCCCACCTGCTGGAGATAGGCTCTTTGGGCAACATGCGAACCACCACGCTTGGAGCCTACGACGAGCAAGAGATGTCAGGGATACTTCAGAGGCTAGGCTGAGCCCTCCAACTTCCGAGAATTCCTGTTCCACGCACTCCGGTGAATAAAGGCAAGAGCACGGGGCCAGGGGCTCCTAGAACCCCGGCCCCACGCTTAGCGGTTTAACCGAGCGACTGTAGAAGCTTGGCCGTGTCTGCGTAGACGCGGACATGCACCGCCTTCCCATCACGCAAGGTCCACACGTGGGCGTAGTGGGCATCGAGCGTCTTGCCAGACGCCTTGCCCCTGCCTTGGACGTGACCCAACACGACCACGCGCTCTCCCGCGTCCAAGAACTCAGCGGGCACGGCTTGGAAGTCGTCCCAGTTGCCCACTATCGCGCCGAAAACGTTGTTGGCTACGGCTTCGGGGCCGTGGTGCGTGCCCCCTTGTGGCAGTCCCTCTACGTCGGACTCTTGCCATTCGATATGCGGGTCCATAAGACCCATCACGGTATCGATGTCGGCTCGGTTGAACGCCTCGTATCCTTTGCGCAGGATGTCCACGTTCTCTTCGGACATGCCTATCCTCCTTTCCGACCCGCATGCCTGGCGGGTCAACCCTTTCCACCGCAAGCAGGATGCCATCGTTACATAAGCAGGCGCAACTTCCGAGAACGCCTACCTTCTACGAGCTTCGGTGAATAAAGGCAGAGAGCAATGATTCACAGCCTGGCGCCGCTCGATAGCAACAAATGGGTCAAATACACCAATGCTTTTCTTGCTATGGACCGATAGGGTGGTGCCTAGGGAACTCCAGGGA
>JALZHG010000552.1:1768-2340 GCA_030914045.1 Chloroflexota bacterium
GCTGCCGAGCCGGGTAGTGCGAAGTGGCGCTGTAGGACTAAGACGTACGGTGAATAAGGGCAAGAGGGAGGGCCGGAGCCTATAGATATGCCCTGGCCCTTCCTCTACTTGGCTAGAAACCGCGCGGATCCCTAGGACACTAGCACTCTATAGGATCCCAAGGACTGGGGCAGTCTCTAATATGAACATGAGGGGGAGCGTTGTCGTTAGAGACACCAGGATCAACAGAAACCCCGCCAACGGAAACATGAGCCGCAGCGACACTACCTGTAACAGCAAGCATCACCACTAGCATAGTGACCACCGCCAACAACATAACGATGCGCCTCATAAGCGCTACCTCCTTTGTCGAGGGACAGACCTCCTCAGCCCCGGCGGTTAGCTAACGGGGCAACTATGACAGGTTACAAGAGCTGGGGCATCCCCCGAATGACGTATTTTGGTGTTACTTGGGCGTTGCTTGCAGGTAGCGAACTTCCGAGAATTCCACTTCTGAGACTGTATGAAAAAGGGACGTCGGGCGGTAGTTCGCTACTCTAACAGGTATGAGAAAACCTTACCCAACAGATCTT
>JALZHG010000553.1 GCA_030914045.1 Chloroflexota bacterium
TTCACCTTGATGCTGCTTGCGGTCGCCACCCTGTTTATTCCGACGAGAGCGATCGCGAGCGTACCGCTGCTGAAGATCGGCCTACTCGCAGGTGCGCTAGCGCTGTTGGCGGCTGCGTGGTTGATGTTTATGCCCGCAAAACAGGCGGCCTTGGCTGCCAAAGTCCGGTCGCTGAGGGTCAAAAAGCTGCGCAGTATGCTCGACGCTTTTACGGCATTTCAGCAGCGCAGAGACGTGCTTGCCAAAGGGCTCGGGCTATCGTTTATCCAACAAGCTAACGTAGTCTTTTTTTACTACCTGCTTGCTTGGGGGTTGGAGCTGCCGATTCCCTTGTCAAGCTTTTGCCTGATCGCACCGCTGGCGATCTTTTTGATGCTGCTGCCTATATCGATCAACGCCATCGGTCTGCGTGAAAACATCTTTGTTTTCTTTTTCGCAGCGTTCGGCGTTTCCACAGCCGAGGCGGTCGCCTTCGCCTGGCTGGTGTATGGACTGGCAATTGTGCAGGCTCTGCTTGGGGGTTTGATCTACGCCCTGAGCAACGCCCAGACTATCCCATCAGCCGTGGCTAGCCAGCTCAGACTCGATACCGCGCCATCGGAAGAACATCAGTTGCGCTAGAGCGGCCAGAGCTGGACAAAACAAACAAGGCACGGCAATACCGTACCTTGTCTTCAGTTAATTGAGGCCTGGTCATAAATCGGAAGGCCACGCAGCGGGTTGACCGCTGGTGGCCAGCCCTCGCAGCATCGGGGTTGCTCGACCGACCGATGCTGCGGAGGTGCCATGATGATAGGCCAGGACACGCTCCTTGTCACGCTGGTGCGTTTGGTGGACCGGGTGCCCGCCCCCCCGGCACCGCCGAAGCGCGGGCGCGGGCGGCCGGTGACCTATCCGGACCGGCTGTTCCTCAAGGCGCTGGTGATCATGATTGTGCGCCACCTGCACAGCCCCCACGAGTTGCTGGCGGTCGTGGCCCAGCCGACCGCCGAGATGCGGGTGCTGCGTGGCCTGCTGACCCTGCCGAACGGTCGGTTCCCGGCACGCCGCACCTGGGAGCGGCGGCTCGCCGCCTTGCCCGCGGCCCTCCCGGCCCAGATCGCCTGCCTTGGGCAGCACCTCGTCGCGCTGCTCCGGCCGTGGGTGGCCTGCGGGCGGGCGGTGGCCATCGACAGCACCGTGCTGCGCGCCAAGGGCGGCGTCTGGCATAAGAAGGATCGCGAGGCGGGCGTGGTGCCGCACACCTCGATCGATAGGGAGGCCCACTGGACCAAGTCGGGCTGGCACGGCTGGGTCTACGGCTGGAAGCTGCACCTCGTCGTCACGGTGGCGGCGGTCTGGATCCCCCTGGCGGCCCGGCTGACGCCCGCGAACGAGGCGGACAACGAGGTCGCCCCGCGCCTGCTCGCCGCCTTGCCCGCCGAGGCCCGCTTCGTGCTGGGCGACCGCCACTACAACACCGACGAGGTGCGGGCCGTGTGCCAGGCGAGCGCGCGGACCCTGGTCGCCTCGCGGTACGGGCGCTACCCCCACACCGACGCCGGGGCGGAAGCCCGCCGGGTGTTCCACAAGCTGCGCTCGGCGGCGATCGAGAACTTCAACGGCCAGTTCAAGGCCATCTTCGACGTGCATGGTGCCGTGCCCACCAAGGGGCTGGTCGCGAGCCAGCGGTTCGCGCTGGGGGCCGTCTTCGTCTATCAACTGACCCTTTGCTGCCGCCACGAGCACGACCTCGAGCTCCGGGTGGGCCTGGACCCCTTCCTCAAGGCGGCGTGAGGAATTATGACCAGGCCTCAGTTAAGTGACGTTCGCGATGCCCGGTGAGGCGTGGTTGATAGAATTGCATCAGGCTTCGTTTTATGGCAGCATACCGTCGATACGTGTCACTCATCGGCTCCTCCAGACTGCAAGGTCACAAGCATGGAAGAGCATACCAGAGCTGGCACGTATCGCTAATTAGAACACCTTTTCTGTACGGTAGTCAACCTCGTTCCAGCGTTCGAAACATCTTTTTTGGAACGGATGCGTGAGTATACGCTTGATGGGCTTCCGCGCCGCAACCGCCGCTATACGCCATACAAAAACTCACCATTACCAACGATTGAGGACAAATTGTTATTTATTCTCATCCACATGAAACAGAATCTCACCCAAGAGGTTCAAGGTCAGGTATTCGGGATGATCCAATCAGACGCGAATAAGTGGTTACAGGTGTTACGACCGGTGTTACTCCGGGCCTTGGAGCAGCTTGATGTGGTGCCAGCCCGTCTCGCGACACTGAGCGCGGCACCAGAGACACCACCAGCCGCCGACCACACCCCTTTTTTATCATGATGGGAC
>JALZHG010000554.1 GCA_030914045.1 Chloroflexota bacterium
CGGACTCCTATGGGTATGTGTGTCCCGAACAGGAAGGGGAGTTGGATGTTGTAGGTAGAGCTTCGTGACCTGGTGCTGTGCGGACGATGGAGGTAGGCCCTCTGGAACCTCCCTACGGGGGGCGGTTCCAAACCACCCACTGCTGCGTTAGTTGAAGCCTGTCGTGGTGAGCGAGTTGGGAAAGGCGCACTTTGATGTGTCAGGTAGGGGTCGGGAAGACGTGCGTCACTGCCTATGAAGTGTCGAAATAGGAACGGTTGACATCAAAACCGGGGTGTGTAACCGATCCCGGGAGGAGCCTGGCGGGTGCCCGTGTATTGGCCAGGTGGTGTCCGGTGTGTAGGCGGCGCGAGCCCGGTCTGCGGCTTCTGCATGGAACGTGGGGTGCGCCGGGATAAACCGGCGGGAGGAAAGGGATGAGAACGCCCGACATCGAAGGAGTAGCGATCCACGATGGCCCCGAGTCATGCACCGGTGTCTGTGAGGGCGACGGTGAAGCGTTGACAGGGGTACGTGCAGGCCAGCCATTGAGCCGCGAAATCACAGCTTCGGGGTGCCGACGTCGTCTCACGAGACGGAAGGCCACACTGCCGGCGGCGTTAGCGCGAGCCGTTCGGTGGACCCCGCGCGGTCTGAGAACCTGTGCATGTACGGAGTCCTTCCGCGCGAGAACCGGGAGGTCCCGCTGCTTGCCTGTCTGGCTGATCATTGGGCAGGCCGTTCAGGGAAGACTGAGGTCATACGCCTGAGATGCACGAGCGCGGGAAGTCAGACGGTCCCGTAGTACCTGCGAAGCCGCCGAACAATACCGCGTGCGCGGTGGCGGAGGTGGTGGAGGAAAGGGGGCCGGCCAAGGGGAACACGGCCAGCACGACGCATCCCGGACGCAGCGCCGGGCACGGTGCGCCCAGTGGGCTGGAGCGTGTGTGTGAGGTAGCACGACGAGACAAGGAAGCGCGGTTCACCGCACTGCTGCACCATGTCAGTGTCGATCGTCTCCGCGCGGCGTATCGGGTGATCCGCCCGCAGGCCGCGCCGGGGGTAGATGGGGTGAGATGGGAGGCCTACGGCCAGGATCTGGAGGCGAATCTTCAGGACTTGCACCGTGGGCTGCATGCAGGAAGCTACCGGGCACGACCGTCGAGACGGTCTTACATCCCGAAGGCGGATGGGCGGCTGCGGCCGCTGGGCATCGCCACGGTGGAGGACAAGATCCTTCAACGGGCCGTCGTCGAGGTGCTAAACGCCGTCTACGAGACGGACTTCCGGGGTTTTTCCTACGGGTTTCGGCCAGGGCGCAATCCGCATCAGGCGTTAGATGCGCTCACGGTCGGGATCTGGCGGAAGAAGGTGAACTGGGTGCTTGATGCGGACATCCGCGACTTCTTCACCAGCCTTGATCATGGATGGTTGGAGAGGTTTCTTGAGCACCGGATCGCGGACAAGCGGGTCCTGCGGCTCATTCGTAAGTGGCTGAGCGCAGGCGTTATGGAGGACGGGAACTGGTCACAGACCACGGAGGGGGCGCCGCAAGGCGCTTCGGCATCGCCGTTGCTGGCGAACGTCTATCTCCATTACGTCTTCGACCAGTGGGCTGATTGGTGGAGACGCCGTCACGCGCGCGGTGAGGTGATTATCGTGCGTTTCGCGGACGACTTCACCATGGGTTTCGAGTACCAGGAGGATGCGCAGCGGTTTCTGGCTGAGCTTCGCGAGCGGTTCGCGAAGTTTGGGTTGGAGCTACACCCCGACAAGACGCGGCTGATCGAGTTCGGGCGGTTCGCCGCTACGAATCGACAGGCACGGGGCCTCGGGAAACCGGAGACGTTTGATTTCCTTGGTTTCACGCATATTTGCGCGAGGATGCGGGACGGGCGTTTCTGGGTGCGGCGTATCACGATCTCGAAGCGGATGCGGGCGAAGCTACGAGAGGTCAAAGACCAACTCAAGCGACGGCGGCATCAGCCCATTCCCGAGCAGGGGCGGTGGTTGGCGAGTGTGGTGCGGGGCTACCGCGCCTACTACGCCGTGCCGGGTAACCGCGCGGCGGTCGCCATCTTTCGCACCCAGGTGACCAAGCTCTGGCACGAGGCGCTTGAACGTCGCAGCCAGCGCACGCGGATCAGCTGGGCGCGGATGAACCGCCTCGCGACTCGATGGCTCCCGCCTGCCCGTGTTGTGCATCCCTTTCCCGACGTGCGCTTTCGCGCTAATACCCAAGGCAGGAGCCCAGTGCGTTAGTAGCGCACGCTGGGATCTGTGCGGGGGGCCGCCCGCAAGGGCGGTCCCTACCGCGATAAAGAACAGTTCCTGCCCGTCGACCGTCACGCCGTGCGAGAC
>JALZHG010000038.1 GCA_030914045.1 Chloroflexota bacterium
GTGCTGATCTCTACCAGGGCAGGCACACCGACCTGCCCCTACAAACGTGTACATTACTTGCAAGATGATCCACTCAGAATGACAAGGAAGGGGCTTGGTTCTGGTGTCCTGCTCTGGAACAGCCGCGAAAAGTAGAGCCACTCCTTTCTGAAAGAAGTGGCTCCTTATGCTTATAAGCGGGTTGGTCAGTCCCAACCAGGTGCGACCTGTGCGATATTGTTACTGCCCGGTGCAGCCCCTGCCTAGTCTGAGGAGCATAGCCTGGCGGTCGAGGTCGTCCACAACGCCGTCGAGGTTGAGGTCGGCTTTGGGGTCTCGCGTGCCGAGGGCGAGGGCGAGGGCCTGGGTGTCAGTCGCGTCTATGCGGCAGTCGCCGTTCAGGTCGCCCAGGGCGCTCTTGGCACCCTTCTCCATGCGCACGCGGTAGGCGCCCGTGCCTTCGTACTTGGCGGCGACTATCTTGTAGGTCCCCTTCTTGGGCAGCCGCGCCACGAGGAAGGAGTTAGTCCCTATTTGCGCGCCGTCATCGTCGGAGGCCAGCAGGGTGCCGTCCGGGCCGTACAGCTTGAGCACCGTGTCCAGTGTCGCATCCTTAGCCGCGAACATCTTAATTGAGATCCACTGGCCCGCGTCGGCCTCAAGGCAATATTCGTGCTGCGGCTTCGAGCCGTTGAGCTGGCCTTCCACGGTGCTGTCGTAGGGCAGGTCGCAGGGGATAGGAGTGGGCGTGGCTGTGGGCGCTGGCGTGCGGGTCGCCGTGGCTGTCCTGGTGGGTTGGGCGGGCTGCCGTGGCTGCTCCTGTCGCGTTTCGGCGGTTGGCTGAGTCTGCTCTTGCCTGGTGGCGGGACCGGCGGGTCCACCGGACAGCGGTTGGCCCGAGGCAAAGCTGGGCGGGTTGGTGGTCCACAGGTTATCAGCGCCTATCTCGCAGGTGGCGCAGCCGGGCATGTATGGCTCGCTGGTGGACCACAGGTCGTAAGGGTCCACGGGGCCGGAGGGGCGATTGACCTGGAAGTGCAGGTGAATGGTGGACGCGCCGGTGCTACCCGCCACGCCTATCTTCTGGCCGCGCTTTACGAAAACGGTGTTACGCTGGTTGCCCACCGGGATGTCGCTCTCGATGGAGTCGAGGTGACCATAATAGGTGTAATAGGTTTGACCGTCCACGTCGTGCTTGATCCAGACGGCGTTACCCTGGCGCGAGGTGCAGTTGCCGCAAGCGTAACCGTCGGCGGATGCTACTACATCGAACTTCTGGAGCTTCGAGATTTCAGGCCCGCCGAGCACATAGTCGAGGCCGTAATGCTGGCTGCCCCAGCTATACACCCAACCCTGGTTCACGGCGATGCTCGAGTCGTTGAAGGGCAGGGTGAGGAAGCGCACGCCTCCCGTCTGGCGGCTGGGAGCGTACACGCGAGCCACGGGCGCATTAGCCTTGGCTGCCACGACCGTCTGCTGGCGATTGGTCGCGGCCGCGCCGACCCCTGCCACAAACCCCAGGTAGATGAAAAGCACCGCTGCCCAAGCGGTAACGCGCCTTAGCAAATAGCCACCTCCGAACGACCGGCTACGTAGCCCTGGTAGGCTCAAGCCGGATTAGCTGCGACTGAACGCGGCATGTTGCGCGCGTTCACTAGGGGTTCTATATCCGAGGGCGGAGTCATATGTCAACCCTTTGGAGTAAGCTTTAGTACTAACTTCCTAGTAGTTGTGGAAAACTCTGGGTGATTGGAGGCTGGGGGAGCATGTTCGTTGCAGATTGAGAGGTGCCTCAATTGGCAGGATGCTGACGGATACTGTCATTTCGAGCGAAGTGAGAAATCTCGTCCCTCTGCACCCAGGGTAGCAACTTTCCTACAGTACGCGTGTGGCATTAGAAAAGAGCAACATCCTGGTAAGGGACGAGATTTCTCACTTCGCTCGAAATGATAGGGTGGGGCTTGGTTCCACCAATTCAACATTCTCCGTAGGCTGCTGATTTAGCGTTGTGGCCGGAATAACAGCGTAGCGGACCTGGGCCTCAGACATTGCCGCTTGTTAAACTTGCAGCCGCCCGGGTTAGAACCGCTTGACCTATGGCAGATCGACCAGCCTCCTGATGTTGCCGCGCACTCTGGCAGGTGCCGGAATGCGGCTTGGCGATGTTAGGCGAACGGGCAGGCCGCCTCTTGGGGTCGCTAGGGGAGAGCCTCCCAGGTCTACCTGTACGCCCTGGCGCAGCCTGATGCCGAAGCGTTGCAGTATCACAGGCAGCACCATCTTCATCTCCATGATTGCGAAGGTGGCACCCAGGCAGCGGCGCGGGCCTGCTCCGAAGGGCATGTACTCATAGGGCGAGGGGTCTATGCTGGACCAGCGTTCGGGCTTGAAGGCGTTCGGCTCGGGATAGAGGTCGGGGCGGCGGTGGACCACGGCGGGACTCCAGAGTATAGACGTGCCTTCCGGGATGTCGTACGGGCCGAAGCTGGTGGGAGCCGTGTTGACGCGCAGGAACCAGAGGCCGGGCGGGAACAGGCGCAGGCTCTCCTTGATTACCGCGTCTAACAGGGGCAGGTCGTTTAGCTGCTCCACGCTGGGTGCGCTGCCCCTTAGCTTGCCGTGTAGCTCGTCCAGTAGGTCGCGCAGGACGCGGGGGTGCTGGGCCAGCAGGAAGAGGGTCCATGTGAGGGCGCTGGCGGTGGTCTCGTGCCCGGCCACGAACAGCGCGGTGGTATGTCCGACCAGCTCGTCATCGGTGAGGCGGGTGCCGTCCTCGTCGTGCGCTTGCAGGAGCATGGAGAGCGCGTCCAGCCCGGCGGCTCCATCTCCCAACATGCGTCTGCGCCTGATCATGGCCTTGATTTCGCCATCAATCCGCTCGGCAAATCGCAGCATCCGGCGGAAGGGAGTGCTGGGCAGATCGTAGGGGAAGGCCACCACGCCGTACGAGAGGACCAGCTTGAACCAGCGCTCCATGATGCGGCGCACCCGGTCGCCCTCGCGCTCTGGATCGAGTCCGAGTATGGCCTGCACCGCTACGGCGAGGGTGAGGCCCTTCATCTCCGAGAGGAGGTCAACCTGCAGGCCCGGCTGCCACCGCTCGATGTGCCGCTCGGTGCGCTCCAGCATCACGTCGCGCAAGGCCTCGATGCGCTTCTTGTGGAAGGCAGGCATGAGCAGGCGGCGCTGCTGGATGTGCTTGGCCCCGTTGCGGGTGGTGATGCCGGAGAAGAGGCGCACCGCCGAAGAGCCGGATGGCAGTTTCACGGGCGAGCCGGGGGAATTGACCTCGCCGTTGTAGAAGAGCATCTGGTCGCTGAGTACCTGGCGGTTGTACTCAGGGGAGAAGACGAACACGAAACGCGGATTGCGCCGGGGCAGGGCGACTACATCTCCGTAGGTGTGGTGCAGCCACAGCATGTAGTTGATTGGATCTCGGAGCAGGGCAAGCATGTTGCTTCGCCAGCCTAGCAGGGGGATGGCGCGAGGTCCTGGAACTTCGGTTATGGTAACGCTTCCACTACCCACGGTGCTCGTAATTGACATAACATGAACTTTCTTGCTATTGGGGCCGCTTGTATGTGGTGTCAGGGATAGACACCCCTTGATTATACGCTTCGAGTGGCCGTGACGATTAACCTGGGGCAGGGTAGGGGCAACAGAAAAGGCATGGGAGTAGATGCGTTGGGGCGGATGGTATACGATACCACCTGGGACTGCGGCAAAACAAAAACTCGAACTGTCCGTGAGGACCGTCCGAGCTTTGTTCCTCCGCGTCCACCGGCGAACCGGCGACCTCGAAGTGCCTTTAGTATAGCTGGCATGGGCGGGCAGGTCAATAGTCTGGTGGATAGGTTTTCCACATCCGCCGGGAAGTTGGAAGGTGGAAGGCAAGTGGTACGGTGGGACTGCCCATCGTCGTACAGCATAAGCGCACGAGGTGTCGTAACTTGTGGCCGTAAGTGCGGAGAGTAGTTTGCATTCCACCTGCTCGATGGGTCCCTATCATGTTCAGGCCAACAGTACTTTGAACATGTGTCTAAATGACAACGCAAGAGGTGCAGTGCTCTTTTCTCCAAGAAATTGTAAAAATGGTCCATCACAGCGCGTACTTATGTGCTATACTGATATAGAGTCAAGCACCGGCGGTACGCCTATTGTCATAATGTGCTCAACTACCCGCACGCATAACTCGATTATCCCCCTCAGGAGCGAACACCTTGAAGGCAGGCGGATTTCGCCATCTCCTTTTGAGGCGCACCTGATCAAACACGTAGGGCATGAGAACAGAGATCAAACGAAGGCCGCCTGGTGCTCGCACGCAATTGCGGCCCGATGGAGGGACCGTTATGGCAACAAGTATAACTCCAGTGATACTCGGACGGCGCATCAGACACCTAAGGATTCGGCGCAACCTTACTCAGCAAGACCTCGCGGGCGAAGACTACTCCAAGAGTTACATTTCGGCAATAGAGCAGGGTAAGACCCGCCCTTCACTTGAAGCATTGCAACGTATCGCCGCCCGGCTGCAAACACCCGCCAGCACTTTGCTCGATCCGAATGCCCCCGACCTGCAAGACGTGGAGGCCCCCGGCGCTCCCAAGCGGGTGCGCAGGAAGCGCGGCGCCAGCCAGGCCCCAGGTTTCGAGAACGAAAGCGCCGCTGTGGACCTGCAACTTAGCAAGGCCGCCTATTCCGTATACACGGGAAGCGCGGCACAATCGGTAGAATTGCTGCGCCCGATGCTATCCGGCGAAGAGGCGGCCACCGAAACCGCGACCTCGCTCGACGCAGGGCAGCGGCTGACCGCCCTCTACCTCATTGGCCTCGCGCTCGTTCACCTGGATGACACAGAGCAGGCAGCCTCTTATCTGCAACAGGGCGTGCAGGCGGCGGAGCGCCTCGCAGACCGCGAGATGGCCGAGCGCCTTCGCAACCTCCTCGGCACCGCATACTTTCAGGCTGGGCAGTACCTCATCGCGCTCGAACACCACGGGCGTTGCGCCGAAGCCGTGGATGCGGGCGTAATCTTGGACGCCAATTTGAAGCTGCTCATCTACTCCAACCTGGCGGCCGATTACTGGGCGTTGCAGAGCCGCGAGCGGGCGCTACTGGCCTACAGGTCGGCGGTAGAGTTTGCCCGCGACCTGGGCAACCTGCCTAGCCAGGCAGAGGCGTTCTGGGCGCGAGCCACGCAGTCAGCGCCCGACTGGCAGCCCTGGCAGCGCAGGTACTCGCAGCACAACCAGGATGCCAGCAAGACTCTCGGTGTGTTCGAGGCCCTGGACAATATACGCGAGGTAGCGATGTCGGAGTGCAGCTTCGGCCAGGTTCTCCTTGAGACCGGCGACCTGGACGAGGCGGAAAGTCATTTGAGGGCGGGGTTACGACTGGCAGAGAACCTCGAATTGGGGCTAGACGAGGCGGACCTGCTCAGCGGCATGGCGCGCTTGCATATAAAGCGGGGAAACCTTGAAGAGGCCGAGCGGTATGCGAATAGGGCTATCGAGGTATCACAGGAGGCCAAGTCGCACCAGCATGAGAGGCGTGCCCACAGTACCGGCAGCGCCCACGGCGCGCGCATACCGGACAACGCGCTCGAAGTCATGTCCAATGCGCTGGCCGTGGCCGGGGAAGTAGCCGCCCACCAGGGCGATAACGACAAGGCCGAGGCCCTGTTCGGCCGGGCCATAGACCTGATAGAGTCGGCACCCGGCGCGCGCATAGCTGGCGACATCTACCAGAGATACGCGCAGTCGCTGTCTAGCCGGGGCCAGCATGAACAGGCCTCGCGTTTCTATGAGCGGGCCTATGCAGTTCGCACGAAAAGGGCCTAGAGGACGATAGACGATAGACGATAGACGGCAGGAGACGAAACCGCAAAGGCGCAAAGAGCGCAAAGGACGCGCAGAGATTAAGGATTGTGTTGTTCTAGGGGGAGGACCGGCGTACGCTAGCATGTACGTCGGTCCCTTCTGTATACGCCAGGGGAGCGCGTTCACTCGGTGCGCGTTCGGCTATTTTACGCGCCGTGGTGGCTCTGGCGGAAGCGTTTTACTTTGGTGCGGTTGCCGCATAGGTCCATTTCGCACCAGCGGCGCTTGCCGTTGCGGCTGAGGTCCATGAAGAGGAAGGCGCAACCCTCGCCGGGGCATGACTTGACCTTCTTCAGCTCCTCGGAGGTGAGAAGCTCGGCAAGCGAGCGGGCGGCCGCCCAGCGCGCCATGTCGAATCGCGGCGTCTCACTCTTCCACCGCCACTCGAAGCCGTTATCGGTTTCGGTGGGCGCAAGGTGCATCTGGGCTTGAGCTTCGGCTATTACCTCGTTCAGGAGCGACATGTCCGAGGCGCTTGGCGGCAGATGGTTGGCGACGGCCAGCAGGACGCGGTACGTGGCTTCACGGGCGACCTTCGCCCTCTCCAGGGCCGCCTCGGCCTCCTCAGGAGCGTCCGCCGCTTCTTGCCGCAGGTACGTTACTTCGCCTTCATTGAAGATGCCCGCCCACCGGGCGAAGCGTAGCAGCTTGTCAGGCTCGGTAAGCATCTCCTGGGGCTGTTCGCTTGCCCTCCAAACTACTGAATTGGCGAAGTGGATGGATATCTGCTTGAAGTCGCTCACAGCAGGTATATCCGCCTCTTGATGTGCTGTTGCCATACTCATCACCCCAACCCTGATTGTAACTAGTATCTGCCTATTGACAGGTTACAAAGCATCCCCTATACTGTAACCACTTTAGACATTATAAGGGGTTACGGCGTGCAAAACAAGCCTCTGCACCAGTTCCAGCAGGAGCACTCGTGTATGGACCAATCGCTGACGAAGAAGCAGTTTATAGATGGGATACGCGTAGAGCGGGCGCGCTGGGAGATGTTGCTATTGCGGGTCGGTCCCGGTCGCATGTGCGTGCCTGTAGTAGGGGTAGGCCAGAGCGTAGCGGACTTGATAGGTGCTCTGTACAAGAGAGAAAAATGGTTAGTTGAGCGGCTGGCTTCGTTACAGGCCACCGAACCAACAGTTGTGAGCGCCCAAGCGAGGGAAATAGATACCAACTTAGTGGGCGTGATCGAGGCTTCCAGGTATGCATTCAACGAAATCTTGCGCCTGTTGGTTCCTGTCCGCGAGGCGGACCTGTTTGCTGAGGGGCGCTTGGGCTGGACCCAGGGCGGCACGCTGGCCGAGGTGGTGGCGGCCTGCACCAGCAACTATTATCTGGAGCACGATGGGCCAATTCGCTCGTGGCTGTCGCAGCCGGTGGCGCAGGCGGTCTGAGGAGCAGGCGGTTAGTGGAGCATGGGCATGAAGGCGGCAAGTACGAAACAAACTTACAGGGGAGAAACTAACATGTTCGAGTACGACCAATCAGCGGCGCTTGATATACAGGAGGTTAGCCGGGAGGAGCGCGGCGGCGTTACTGTGCAGGATATTAGCTTCGGAGTGCCGGGCAACAGCAGGCGTGTTGGAGCTTACCTGGTAACGCCGCCCGGCAGCGGACCCTTCGCGGGGATACTCTACGTCCACTGGTACGAGCCACCGAATCCGAGTTCCAACCGCATACAGTTCCTGGAAGAAGCTATTCGCATGGCCGAGAGAGGGGCGGTTTCGCTGCTGGTCGATACTATGTGGTCGCCGCACGAATGGTACGTCAAGCGCGACCTCGCGGATGATTACGAAGCCTCCACCCGGCAGGTAATCGAACTGCGGCGGGCGCTTGACGTGCTTATTTCGCAGCCGGGAGTTGACCCGGAGCGACTTGCGCTTGTGGGGCACGATTTCGGCGGCATGTTCGGCTCGATAGTGGCGGGTTGGGACGACCGGGTGAGGTCGTACAACATCATCGCTGCCACCCCTCGCTTCAAGGAGTGGTACCTTTTTGGGGCGAAGCTCGAAGGTGAGGCACTGGATGCCTACGTGCGCCGCATCTCCGAACTCGATCCTATCACGCACATCGCCAGGGCAAAGCACGCGACCTTCTTCTTCCAGTTCGGGCGCACCGACCGCTTCGTGCCCGAAGAGAAGGCGCTGGAGTTATACGACGCCACCCCCGGACCAAAGCAGATCTCCTGGTACGACACGGACCACGAAATAGAAGCGCACCAGGCCCAAGAGGATAGGGTGGCGTGGCTCTCCGAACGCCTCGGCTTGCAGGTGCCTGTTTAGCAGCTATCCCAAGGGTGGCAGCTCCGACTGTGGCTACAGAGTCGGAGCTTGTCATTCCGAACGCAGTGAGAAATCTCGTCCCTCTCCTATACGTCTGTTTTTTCCTTAGAGCGCCTAACAAAACCGGATTGCTGTATGCCAAGATGCCCTTAACGACTACGCTGCCCACCAGGCCTGTCACGCCCCGGTTGATTGCAGATATGGGCGAGATCGCGGTCTGCGCAGCCGTGCGGACGCTGCCAAAGAAGCCGCCAACCTGGTTGCCCATGTTTCGGCCAGCGTGGGCAAGGTCGTTCAGCTCCTGCTCGCCTCACGGGTGCCGCGCTTCAGATCGGTTGTATGGGCTGTAATGCGCGCGGTTAGACGGGCGATCTCGGGCATGTGGTGGTGTCCTGTGAGTGCGTGGGTATGGGTGCGGTGGCTTGTATCGCTTGTTGTCCCTGGGGAATGACTACACACTAGGAAAATGCCCGCTACATGGGCCTGGGGAGGGATTTTGCTAAGAGCACGTAGAGATTTGGTAGGGGTTCAAATCCGGTTCTGTGCTGAGGCCGTATGTGTTAAGTGCCCCATAGGCACAAGCAGATTGTTCTTATAAATATCGATGTAGTTTAGCTCTAATATTTATGATAGTTGGCACCAATAATGCTTAGCAGATTGGGGCACTATTGAACTACTGCACAGATCCAGATCTATCATTTACAAGCCAAAGGAGCTGCCTATGTCCTGGAGATCCCCAACTACGAGGGTTGGCTTTATCGTGCGTAGCTTTATGACGCGTAAGCGTTCGCTGATTATAGGTTCCGTTCTACTGGTACTGGCTCTTGCAAGTGGGCTGATAGCTTCGACCAACAGCCGAGATGGAACAGGCTCCGGCCTATCCCAGGGCTTTCACTGGCCGTTCGACTTCTCAGGCCGTATTGCGTCTTACGACCTTACAGTTCGCGTCCACCGTTACCAGGGCGTGCCTAGTGATCCTATTCAGCGTTCCATCTACATGTTCAATCAGGACCAACAGAAATCACTTCAAAGGCTTGACCGCCACTCAAGTCCTCAGGATGAGTTGCAGCCTAAACCCTGATGTGCCTCAAATGTAGGTCCCCCACGTAGGTTTTCAGACCTGTAGGAGGACAACATGAAATGGCGTCTTATCAGTTCAGTTCTAACCCTCATACTAGCGGCTGCAGTGTTTGCATACCCTGCTAGAAACACGTCTGCGGACGATTCAGCAACCTCGCCGGTCCTCAGTACCCCTGTTTTGAGTCCTGGCGATCCTGCGTTCTTGCTTGTGGTGCCCAGTTCCGATGCCGAGAATTTACCGGTGGATGCAGATCCTCGGGTGGCCGCTTACATCTTTGCAGTGAAGATCGTTGGTCCAGCCGGAGGGGGTTCGGGGAACCAAGTTGTAGAGTGGGGTTGCCATGCCAAAGTTGATGCCAAAGGAACGATGGGAAATACCCTATGGAGCTGGGTCGTGTACGCCGAGGTATATGATCATGGCGGGTGGATTGAGACAAAGAGCGTGGGTGGGAGCCAGCATGTAAACCATCCTTACTGGTCGTACTCGCATGACATCTTCACGCAAAGCCCGGGAGGACAAAAGAGCATTGAGGTAAGGGGACGTGGGCACTTTGAAGGCCATTGCCCCGGCTGTGGGGGCCGAAAGTACGCTCAGATAGACTTGACGCTCATCACTGGTCACGAATGTTCCGCACAATCTTTCTTTGGCGATTGGTAGTGGTAGTCATGAAGGTGTAGTAGCTCACGTCCGAAAGACCTGCTCTGGAGCAGGTCTTTTCCTTAGAGCGCCTAACAAAACCGGATTGCTGTATGCCAAGATGCCCCTAATAATGTGCCCAGATAATCCTTAGGTGGCATCCAAGGGTGTCCTGAAGTTCCTCTAGCAGATCTTAGTTTAGTTCAAGCATCTGATATACACCTTCAGAATCGATAGAAAAGGGTTCGTACAGTTCGACGACGAATCGAGCGAAGCCAGCAGGCCACTCGTATCGCAGGTCATTCAGAGAACTCTCGGTATCGCAGCACGGAGTGGTAATTCTTAGGTCTGCGAAACGCTCTTCAAAAGCTTTGTCCATCGCTTCATGCCACCAGTCCATGGTCCTGGAACTCGCCCTGGAGGACTTCGTTAAGCCCCTGGAGCAGCGCCGCGTTCGCGTTGTCAGCCATAGGTAACTCCTGGTTTGTAAGGTTCGCGTGCGCCGGCCAACGATTTCTCAACACGCACCATATTGATAGTTTGCACGTTCTGTACGAGACGGAAACTATTGTTTCTCTTCATGCCGCAGGGTAGCGTTGATCTCCTTCGCTACGTCGTCGCGCACCTTGGCTGACAGCAACTCGCCGGGTATCTTCATGAGGTTGCGGGCGTACTGTGGGAAGCACGTAACGTCCCGGTCTTTGCCGCTCAGGAACTCTCCCAGCACGCGGGCGTGCTCCAGGTTGAACGCCCACAGGGTATTGCCCCTGATCTGCCATTGGTAGAAGGCGTCGTGCGGCCAGCGTAAAGTGTGCCCCGCTACAAGGTGGCAGGCCGAGCACTTTACCACGCCGTCGCTTTCGCTGATGCCCTCAGCCGCGCCGTCCCACGGCTTGATGGAGGGGTAACGCTCGGCTACCAGCCAGCCTCCCCAGCGGTGTAGTGGGCGTTCCTCGCCGGGAGGCTGGCCCTTGGCTGCCGTGTAGAGGTCGAAAGACAGGTCGTATTCAGCCCTGCCCCCGCACCTGGGACAGCGGATGTTCAGCGGCCCCGGAATGTCGCCCATGTAGCTGATCTTCCTCATTGACCTTCTCCTGCCGCACGGTCCTTGCGCCGACCATGCTTATCCGATGTTGACTGCGCCTGGAGGCTTTGTTATCATACCCCGACCACGACCTTAGCAGTGCGCGATGTCACATCCGAGTATAAGTTCGTGCCCGCTTTTGATCGTTTGCGGCGTATTCTACACCCGGAAGGACCGAGCTAATGGCACCAGTTACAGACCAGATAAAGGCTGAAGACCCCGCCAAGCGCAAGCAGTACATAATAGACGTTTTCTGCACGGCCTACAGCGACCTCATGGAGCGCGACCCCGACGCCTGGCGCGGCAAGTACCGCAAGATGGCCGCCACGCCCTTCGCCTTCTACCGGGGCAGCGCCGCGTTGTTCTACGCCGACATGGCCCGCGATGACGAGCCGTTCGCCAACGAGCAGACCGCGCGCATCTGGATACAGGGCGACCTGCACGCCGCCAACTTCGGTACCTACATGAACAGCCAGGGCGTGCTCGTGTTCGACGTGAACGACTTCGATGAAGCGTACGTAGCGCCGTTCACCTGGGATGTCAAGAGGTTTGTAGCCAGCCTGGCCCTAATAGGCTACGAGAAAGCGTTGAGCGACGACGAGATACGCGAGATGGTCGGGACCGCCGTGCGCTCGTACGTGGACCAGGTGAAGAAGTTCGCCAGCTCGGAAGCAACGCAGAACTTCGCTCTCACGCTGTCGAACACGAAAGGCAAGCTGCTCGACGTGCTGCGCAACACCCGCCTCAACACCCGCTGGGGCCTGCTCCAACGCTTCACCACGATTGACAACTTCGACCGCCGTTTCATTTTAGACCGCTCGACCACGAAAGTAGACGCCGACATGCGCAAGAAGGTGGAGCGGGCCTTCGAGGAGTACCTCACTACCATCCCCGAATCGAAGCGGTTCCACAGGGTGAGTTATAACATCAAAGACGTGGTGGCGAAACGGGGTGTGGGCATCGGCAGCGCGGGGCTGCCGTCGTACAACGTGCTGGTAGAGGGCAACACTCAGGCGCTGGAGAACGACATCATCATCTACATGAAGCAGGCGCAGACCGCCTCCCCCAGCCGCGTGATCGAGGACCGGAACATCAAGAGCTACTTCCAGCATGACGGCCACCGCACCGTGCTGTCGCAGCGCGCCCTGCAAGCCTACGCCGACCCCTGGCTTGGCTATACTACCCTGGACGGCGCGGGGCAGCTTGTGGCCGAGGCCAGCCCCTACGTCGGCGATCTCGACTGGACCGACATCAACGACATGGACGACATACTGGAGCTGCTGACTTACCTGGGGCAAGCGGTCGCCAAGGTGCACTGCGTGTCCGACGTGGACAGCGACCTGACTCTGGTGCCTTTCTCCACCGACAAGGCGCTCAATGGGGTACTGGAGGGCCGGGAGGAAGAGTTCGTCAATTCTATGGTGCGGTTCAGTGAGAGCTACGGCGACGTGGTGCGCGACGACTATCGCTACTTCGTGGACGCCTTCCGCAATCACCAGATAGCCGGGTTGTAGCTCGACGACAAGCAAAGTAGCCCGGCGAGCTTAATTGTCGCCGGGCTACTTTGCTTATCTGCCCACCTACCTTTGGTATATCCAGGCCTTGTTGGTGCTCTCTATGCGGTTGTCGTAGCCGCCTATTATAAGCACGCGGCCATCCGCCAGGGTGGTGGCTGTCTGGTAAAGCCGTGCGGTGTCCAGCGAACCTTGTGCCGGGTTGAACGTGTCGTACGCGGGGTCGTAAAGCTCCACCGATGTTGCGCCGCCTGCTACCAGTACCTTGCCGTTTGGCAGGGTGGCAATGGCATCGCGCAGCTTGAAGCGGGCGGTGCTCATCTCGCTTGCGGGGGCAAACGTGCGGTGTGCGGGGTCGTACAGCAGACTGCTGGCGTAGCGGCCGTTCCAGTCGCGGCTGTCGGAGCCGCCGGTGATGAATACGCGCCCGTCCGGCAGCAGGGTAGCTGTGTGCTTGTGCCTGGGCAGGGGCAAGTTGCCCGCGGGGGAGAGGCGGCCCGTCATGGGGTCGTAGGTCTCGGCATCCGAGAGCACGTTCCTGCCGATGCCTCCGGCGATAATTAGCACCTTGCCGTCAGGCAGCAGGGTGGCGGTGTGGGCGCTGCGGGCCGCCTTCATGCCGCCCGTGGGGGTGAACTTGCCGGTCGCAGGGTCGTATAGCTCGACGCTTGACTGTCCCACGCGCCTGCTGAAGTCGAAGCCTCCGGCGATGAGCACCTTGCCGTTCTTCAGCAGGGTGGCGGTGGCTCCGTCGCGGACCGCGTTCATGTCGCCCGTGCGGGTGAACGTGCCCGTATCGGGGTCGTACAATTCGGCGGTGGTACCGCTGCCCGACTCGCCACCCGCCACCAGCACCTTGCCGTTCGGCAGGAGCATGGCTACGTGGCTGGTGCGACCAACTGCCATGCTCCCGGTGGGGTTGAAGCTGTTTGTCCCGGGGTCGAATAGCTCGGCGCTTCGTTCGTAACGGCCCTCGTGTATCATGCCGCCCGCGATTAGCACTTTGCCTCCGGGTAGCAGGGTAGCGGAATGCCCCGCCCTGGGCACCGACATACTGGCCGTTGGCGCGACTTTGCCCGCTGAGGCTGCCCCATACCTGGCCTGGTAGCGCACGGTGCCCAACTGGGAGAGGAGCACATCGAATGGAGGCTGGTTCTCAGGGTGCAACTCGAACACGGCACGCTCGAAGTATTGTACCGTGTAAGGCTTGCCGTTGAGGGCTGATACCTCGGTGAACTCTTCGGTGAGGGGGTAGCCCTGCTGCGCTAGCCCGCCGTGCTTGTTCCAGTAGTCGAGGAATTTGCCGCCTACGGTCTTACCTGTCTCGGCGAACTTGCGGGCACCTGCTGATGTGCTTGCCTTCTGCCCTGGAGCGCCGGTCGTGCCGTACCTGGCTTTGTACTCGAACGCTCCTAGCAGGGAGAGGAGCACGTCATGGGGCTTCTGGTTCTCAGGGTGAGACTCGAAGACGGCACGCTCGAAGTATTGCACGGTGTATGTCTTACCGTCTGTGTCCGAGCGTTCTTGTATCTCATTGGTGATGGGGTAGCCCTGCTGAGGCAGGCCGCCGTTCTGCTGCCAGTATTGCAGGAACCTTCCCTTTACCGTTTTGCCTGTCTCCGGGAACGTCTGAGTGGTGCTCTGTCCCGCGACATAGTGCGAGGGTGTGAGTGCGATGAGTAGAGCGAGGATGGTGAAGCTGGATAGCCGCGAGAAATATTTCATTGTGACTCCTGGAAGTGTAGATAGCATTGGTACCCCGCTGCTCTGTCTTTGGTTCCCAGGTGGTTGCTAAGTAGTCGGCCCGGCGTTGCTTGCCGCAGTCTCTGGCTGACTCTCTTCTCGCGCTTTGAACTCGCACTTTCGGGTTGCACGATCAACAATGTACCCATACCGCCTTCTTGAGATCCTTCGCTACGCTCAGGATGACAGGGGGCAGTATGGTTCTGCTGTTCGACTATTGCACAGGATTGGAGGGCTATTTATTGGGTTGGCCGAGGCTGAAGTCGAGGTTGTACTTGTCGTTGAGGGAGTCTATTTGCTCTTTGGTGGGGCCGCTTGGCTGGTGGAAGAGGGCGGAGAGTTCCGCGAAGTAGTGTTCCAGTCCGGCGGGGGTCAGGATGACCAGCATCCGGGCGGGGGTGTCTTCGGCGTTGGCGAAGGCGTGGGGAGTAAGCTTCGGGATGGTGACGCACTCGTTGGAGGTGGCGCGTAGCTTCTCGCCGCCGAGCGTGAAGGTCATCGCGCCTTCCAGGATGTAGAACGACTCCACCTCGTTGCGGTGCAGGTGCAGGGGGGCACCCGAACCGGGCTGCGCGACGTAGTTGGCGACCGAGTAAGCCCCGCCCGTGTCGGAGCCGACGGCCAGGAAGGTCATCAGGTTGCCGCCGAACTCAACAGTCTCTCCCGTGCGGGCTAGGGGTGTGGTGGATGCGTTCTCGATCTCGGCGGTCATCTGGTCTGTTTCACTTTCTTCAGCTTGACGCTCATGTGGCCGGAGGAGGGCTGTAATCTGATCGCAGGGCCCGGAAGCGCCCGAGCGGTACATCATAGCGCTCCCGGTCCCGCTGACTGTTAATCGCAGATGTGCCGTATTGACTAACGCAAAAATTCCTCAGCTGGCCCCTGATCTTTCGGGCAAAAAGAAACCTCAAACGATCCTTGAGAGATCCTTTGAGGTCTTTACACCGCGAGGAAACGCGATGCCCCATGATATTAGCAGATTCTCTATGGCTTGTCAATGGGTTGGGCTGACGAGTTTTCAGCCAATTTATCTGGACCCCACCATCTGGTGGAATATTCATAATTTATGACACTGATTTCATAGCTTACGGCAGCGAGCATTGGGCGCTCAGCATCTTCTCTTCCTGAACTTGCACATCACGAGGTGGCTTTGCGCTCCACAACAGGGGTACTAGATATCGAATGGCGTCACTCTACGCTCTTGCCCGCCGTGACTATACCCTGCTTAGAGGCCCATTGGCTGAGGCTCTGGCGCTGGATGGCGGCGGCCATGAGGTCCGGGAAGAGGTCGGGCGTGCAGGCGAAGGAGGGGATACCCATTGCCGCGAGTTGGCGGGCGTTTTCGCTGTCGTAGCTAGGAGCGCCCTTGTCGCTGAGGGCCAGCAGTGTGACGACTGTGACGCCGGCGGTGGCGAACGCCCCTAGCCGCTTTATCATCTCAGCACTACCGCCACCCTCGTACAGATCGCTGACGAGGATGAAGATAGTTTCCAGGGGGCGCTGGATAAGACCCTTGCAGTATTCGAGGGCGCGTGGTGTATCGTTGCCACCCCCCAACTGAGTGCCGAACAGCAGGTCAACAGGGTCCTTCAGTTCCTCAGTGAGGTCCACCACTGAAGTGTCATATACGACCATGTGGGTCTTGAGCGAAGGTAGAGAGGCGAGCACTGCCCCGAAAATGCCCGAGTAGACCACAGAGGTCGCCATAGAACCACTCTGATCCACGCAGAGAATGACGTCACGAAGCGCGGAACGCTTGCGACCGTAGCCGATGCGCACCTCCGGTACGATTGTGCGATACTCCGGCTGGTAGTGCTTGAGGTTGGCGCGTATAGTGCGGTGCCAGTCTATCTCGTTATGCCGAGGCCGCCGGTTGCGGATCGACCTGTTGAGACTGCCCTGGACCGCCTGTTGCAAGGGGTTCGCCAACTTCTGCTGTAGCTCTTCGACTACGCGCCGCACCACCAGCCGGGCCGTGTCTCGGGTCTTGTTGGGCATGACGCTGTTGAGCGAAAGCAGCGTAGCTACGAGGTGCACGTCCGGCTCCACCGCCTCCAGCATCTCAGGCTCCAGGAGCAACTGCTTCAGGTTGAGCCGTTCCATAGCGTCCTGCTGCATGACGCGCACTACCGACGAGGGGAAGTAAGTACGGATGTCGCCAAGCCAGCGTGCCACGTTGGGCATAGACGGTCCCATGCCGACGTTCTTGCGGTTGCGCTCCTTGTCTTCCGGCGACATCTCGCGGTCGTAGAGAGCGCCCAGCGCACGGTCCATAGCCGCGTCCCCGCCGCCCAGGCTCACTCCCGTGCCGTCCGCCTCGTGCCCACCCAGGATGAGCCTCCAGCGTCGAAGTCGCTCCTCCTGGGGGTCTTTGGCTGAGCTTGTACTATCCACGTACTTCCCCCTCTATTGCTCCGCTCAAACCCAGTAATCGCCCCACCAGCGGCAGCACCTGCTCGGCCCTCACCCGGTCGAAGCCGGCACCATCATCGCGCGTGGCCTTCACCTGCCCACCACGCAGTTGTTCGCCTATCTGGCGACGTTCGGGAGCGGCGAAGGTAGAAAAGGTACGGCGCAGCAGGGGCAGCAGCGACGTGAACGCCTCAGGACGCAGCTCTGTAAGCCAGCTATCCACCACCCCCAGTAGCTCTCGGTCGTGCAGGAGCACAAGCCCGCTACCCCGCAAGAAGCCCTCAACCCAGGCCCCGGCGTGCGCAGGCTCGGAGGCAGTCGAGAGCGCCAGGCCCATGCGCCGTGCCGCCTCCTGCTGGTTGAACTTGCCCGCGTCGAGCAGTATGCGGGCGGCCCTGCCCGCTATGAGGCCGTGCAGACCGCGTTGCTCCACAAGCTGCATGAGAACGCCCTGCCACATTCGCACGTACTCATCGTTCTGGAGCAAGCCTATCGCCTCGTGCGTCGCCATGATGCGACTGTACATTTCGGCGGCGGCTTCGTCGTTTAGAGAAGACGCAGCGCCCGGCAGGCCGATGCAGATGCGCGCCACGATGCTGTCTACTACGTGGCTCACCATGCTGAGGTCGGTGCGTCGTACGTTGCCATATCGCAGCACGTTAGCGAGCGACGGCAACGCCTCCATAAGGTGCCCGGTGTCGGTGGAGAGAGCCGCCATCTCCTCCAAACGCGACATCAGGTCTGAAATCGCCTCCGAGAGGTTCGCCAGAAGGGCCACATCTACCAGCTTCGTGAGGGCGGGCAGGTTCGCCGCTTTCCCGGCGGCGTCGCTGGCGCGGGCTGTGGCGGCATATTCGACGGTGTTGCCCCAGACCCCGGCCTCGATGAGGTCCACCGCGAACTCAGGCTGCCACTGTACCTTCCAAAGCTCGTGGAAGGTGCCTTTCTTACCCCAGGTGCGCTCGGTCTGCCCCCACCTTATGCCGAGCAGGTTGAGACGGTGCAGGAGATAGCTGCGCTCCAGGTCGGTATCTTTGCGCAGGTCGAGGTCTAACGTGCGCTGGGTAGCCTCGGCGGGCAGTCTAAGTCGTTTCTGCTCCTTCTGCAGGTCGATCTGCAACGGCAACATGGGCGTTTCGGCGGGCACGCTCCCCAGCGTCTCACCGACGATAAGCTTGTCGTGTATGAGGCGCATTGGCGCATCGTTGCCGAAGCAGAGCACCGCGCGGGTAGCCTCGGTCAGTTCGTCAAGTCCTACAGCGGGACGGCCCCGCAGGGCAGCCAGGGCCTCAGCCGTGCGCACCGTCTCGATGAGGTGGGCCGAGGAAGCGTCCAGGTCCTCCTCGCGTAACAGTTGGGCAACGCGAGCCATCCAACCTATGGCTACCCTGCCGGCATCGTGTGTGGTCCAGAGGTGCTGGTACCAGCCGGGGGACTCGATACCTGCGCCATAGCCGCTGTAGTAAGAAAGCCGCCCGTAGGTCCAGGGCACCCAGGTAGCTTGCACCTTCACCTTCGGTAGGTCCTTCAACAACGCGGCGTCCTCTTTGGCTGGACCCATTTGAGCCAGCGCAGGCCCATGCCACGCACCGCACACTACCGCTATGCGCTCGAAACCTTCTTTCTGGGCCGCACGGATGGTCTGCCGCATATGGGCCTCACGTAGCGCCTCACGCCTGGCCTTCCACGGCTCTACCTCTTCGGGTATCGCCTCGCGCAAAGCTGTCATAGCTTCGAGGATAGCGGCGAACAGGTCGCTGCTGTCGGTGCGCTGCTCGACCAGGTGTTCCCACCACCGCTCGCTGTCACTGTAGCCCGCGGCCTGAGCGAGCCACTGCAAGGGGTCTTCGTGCGGGTTCGCGGGCACATCCCCGGCAGGTTGGCCCTGCTCAGACTGATTATCGGGAGTCTCTGTACCAGGTGTCCCTTCTCCAGGTGCTTCCAGAGCATCGGGCGTAGAAGGTTGAGCGGAAGCACCAGGGACGAGATCGGGCACTTGTGGAGGCTCGGCTAATTGGTGAGTCTGAGGCAGGTCCATGAAGCGCACAGGCACGCCTTGTTGCAGGCCATAGCGTATCGCCTGCAACTCCGGCGAGAACATGGCGAACGGGTAGAAAGCGGCAAGTCTCGGCTCGTCGGGCCTGTAGATGAGCAGCGCTACCGGGGGCTGCATCTCGCTATGCCCCAGCAAAGGCAGCACATCGGCAGCGTCCGGCGGCCCCTCGACCAGGATGCAGTCGGGCTGTAGCGCCTCAAGTGCCTGGCGGAGACTGCGGGCCGAGCCGGGGCCGTGGTGCCTTATGCCAAAGATATATACCTGCTGTGTCTGGTTCCTCGTATCGGCCACTTACGTATCCAACTCCTATGCGCCTACATCGTAGGCGCTCTGGGTTTGGTATGCCTACATATGCTCCCGGCAGGCGCGATACAAATCTTTCCAGCCGTTGCGCTCCTTCACCACGGTTTCCAGGTATTCAAGCCAGACAACACGGTCCTGCACCGGGTCTTTCACTACAGCGCCGGTGAGACCGCCCGCGAGGTCTGCGCTACGCAACGTGCCGTCGCTGAAGTGGGCGGACATGGCGAGGCCATTCGTCATTACGGAAATAGCTTCGGCGGTGCTGAGCGTGCCCGTAGGCGTCTTGAGCTTGGTCTTGCCGTCGGTGGTGACGCCGTCGCGGAGTTCGCGGAAGATAGTTACTACCCGGCGTATCTCCTCCAGCGCGGGGGCCTCTGCGGGTAGCTCCAGGGCGCGGCCCAGGCTTGCCACGCGGCGCTGCACTATGTCCATCTCCTCCTCGATAGTGGCCGGCAGGGGCAGCACCACTGTGTTGAAGCGGCGTTTGAGAGCGCTAGATAGCTCGTTTACGCCCCGGTCGCGGTTGTTGGCGGTGGCTATCACGTTGAAGCCCTTCACCGCCTGCACTTCAGTGTTTAGCTCTGGCACCGGGAGCGTCTTCTCGGAGAGGATAGTGATGAGGGCGTCCTGCACGTCCGACGGGATGCGGGTAAGCTCTTCCACGCGCGCGATCTTACCGTCCTGCATAGCGCGCATGACGGGGCTGGGTACCAGGGCGTTTGTTGTAGGCCCTTCAGCGAGCAGGCGGGCGTAGTTCCAGCCGTAGCGTATCGACTCCTCGCCCGTGCCTGCAGTACCCTGCACGATCAGCGCGGAGTCTCCCGAGACCGCAGCCGAAAGGTGCTCGGAGACCCACGTCTTGGCCGTCCCCGGCACGCCCAACAATAGCAGCGCCCTGTCGGTGGTGAGCGTAGCAATCGCCACCTCGATGATGCGACGGTCCCCGATGTACTTGGGAGACACGGTGAAGCCGTTGTTCAGCCTACCGCCCAGCAAGTAGGTAGCCACGGCCCAGGGCGAAAGCTTCCAGTTGGGCGGGCGTCGGCGGTCGTCGGTGCGGGCGAGTTCGAGCAATTCTTCGGCATACTGCTGTTCGGCGTGCTGGCGCAGGATTGCGGTCATTGGGCAAGCTCCTTTAGCATTTCGTGTCTGAATTCAAGGGTGTCGATGAAACTATCTACTCGGGCGCGCAGGGCCTCCGGTAGCTGTGGCGTAAGATCGTTCAAGGCGGCGGCTGCTTCGCCCCTGAAACTGGTGGGTATGTAGAGCGGGGCGTTGGTGAGCATCTCATGTATCTGCCAGCTGTAGTTGTAGTTGGAACGCTGGAGCTGCTTGAGTTGCAGGCGAATAGCGCCCATCACAGCCCTTGAGAGTGCTGGGCTCCAGGGTGACGGGATTGCCCAGAGCATATCCTTGAACCGATTCAGGTTGTTCAGTACGTCGCCATTTCTCTGTAGTCGCGCCAGGACGTAAGCTTCAAGCTTCTTCTCGGGCAACTGAGAGGCGAGACTGCTCGCGTCGGGCACACCTGACGGCATATTTTCGATGCTCAAGAGAGCCTCTGCCCACGTCGCGTCGCGATGTTTGTTTGTGGCTTCAAGCCAGGCGGTGAGTAGCAGCACTCTCCAGTCTTTATCCCGAAGGGCTGCTTCTAGTATGGTTTGCGGGGCGGCTCCCCACGTGTCAGACCAGTACCTGGGAGGCACCACCTTTAGCATCTGCGAGAGCCACCACGCCCTGTCGCCCATGCCGCTGTACGGGGGCTTAGGCTCGATACCGTCGCGCTGCATTGACGCGTCACAATCTTCGGGCAGCGTAACCTCGATAACGTCCTTGCTGGAGCTTGTCAGCCCGAGAAAGCCCCGCTGGGTGACCTTGCGATAGGTAAGCAAGTTCCGCAGGCGCCCCACCACGCGAGCCACCAACCTCGACTCGGGGATCGAGGACAGCAGGCCCGCTGCCGCTGCACGCACCTGCTTGCTCTTATCATCGAGCATTGACTCCAGGAACGGCTCGTCATCCATGCTGAGGCCAATGCTCAGCGCCGATAGCATCGCAGCGCGCTTATCGGCCTTCTCCTGGCCCCAGGTGCTTTTCAGCAGGTCTATTGCTTTTGCAGGTTCCCTGGAGCGCAAATCTTTCAGCAGGCGCACACGCGAGTCGCTGTCGCCCAACTCCCAGGCTGTGTCCAGTGGCTGGCTGTCATCAACTCCGATGGCATACTTCCACTTCGGATTACAGGCCGCCAGCCAGCTACCGCGCTTACCTACGACCTGCCTTACGTCTTGCCTGATTTCGGCGCAATTAGCCCCCAGGTCCATTAGTGCAACCAAGTTTTCGGGTGGGATTACACGCCCGATCCTTGCAACCTCACGTAGCCACTCAGCCAGCACTTTACCGTGGTAGGCGGACGTCATCATGGCTGCGAAATGTTGGGTGGAGACAGCACTTACGTAAGGGCGCTCCTCCGGCTCGCAAGCAGGCGGCAGAGGGCTATTGTCTCTAACAGGTAGCTGCCCAACTCGGTTGTAGATGGCTACCGTAGATGCCATGCTGAGCAGAGCCGCTTCCTTGTCACCATTGAGGCTCGATAGCAGCAGCCCGGTCAGGGCATCGCGCGAAGGCGGCACAGCAAAGGGTCTGCGTTCGGTGCCCAGCAGAGCCGTATTCACTATCTCGGCCCACAGGTTGTCTTGTGTTTGCTCGTCGTCCATAGCCCTACTGTGTCAGCCTGATGTACCTGCCGCACCACGCGCCGAGGGGCAGGAAGAAGGTGCCGTTCCACTCGCCGAAGACCGTAATAGGGTGACCACCGCTTACACTGAGGAGGTCCCAACCCTTCTGGAAGCGGGACGAGATTGGGAGCACGTAGCCTTCCTCGTCCCTGATGCGCCATTCGGTGCCGTCGGTGGCGGGCACGACTTTGGAGAGTAGCATCGAAAACCTCTCCAACCACGGGTTGCCGGCTATGGTGGCCGCATAGGCTTCTATGGCGGGCGCTATGCCGGTGCCCGCGACGTTCTCTATGGGCATGGGTGCGCCGTGGCGCTCTTTCACAAGGGCGCGCTGGGGATAGGAGCCTGGAAAGTAGACCACCTCGGCGTCAATGCAGGTGCCTGCGGCGAAGCCCCCAGGTAGAGGTTGGCCGGAGTAGGCGAATTGTAGCACCAGCGCGGACCTGCCGCTGTCTTGCTCCCACAGCCAGATTCGATTCACCCGCAGGCGGTCTTCCTCTTCGACGTACTGCCCCAGCACCAGCCAGCGTCCCTTTACACCCTCTCCGGCGAGCAGTTCTTCCTGGCTCTGCGTCCAGCCTATGGTGGCCCGTATATCAGCCTGGGTCTGCGGCGGCAGGCTTTCGATGCGCCTGTAGCCTTCCGCCAGCAGGTACATCTGTCCGATCTGCTCCAGGAGCCGCCCCTGCCAGCCGGAACCTGATACGGCAACGCCGGGCAGCGAGCGTATCATCCTGGCGATACCGGGTGCCTGCGCATCGACCATGCGTGCCGCACGCGCCTCCCAGTAGCTGACCGGTTGGTTTTGGGCGGAGGCCAGACCGTTCTGCACCAGGTCCTTAAGCCATACGGTCAGTTCGTCCAGCCCCTGCGCCACACGCTTTTCTCGCTGAGCCACCTGGCGAGACTGAGAGGTGGACCCGGGCTTCTCCTTTGCGTCAGGTGTTGCGGACTCTGCCTGGGTCTTCTTGCGCGTGGCTGCTTGCCCAGCACTCTGGCTCCGCTTCTCCAGCCACTCGCTTACCCAGGCGGGCGGTGCAGTCTCAGTGAAGGCTTCAGGTTGTCCGACGAGCAGCAGGAAGAGGCCGAGCGAGTGCTTGCAGGGGAATTTACGGCTAGGGCAGGTACACCGGAAGGCAGGCTCGGAAAGGTCTATCTGAGCCTGGTAGGGCTGCGCACCGCTGCCTCGGCAGAGACCCCATGCCGCGGCATCGTTATGCCCCAGGCTAACCCACTTACGCGGGCTGGCAAGTTCCTTGCCAGACTTGACCGAACCCGTGTCCGGGGCCAATGCGATGATTTGTTCAGCCGTCCAGTTTAGAGCCATATTCACCTGACGACTAGAGAGAAGTTGCCTTGCCGGGGCAGGCACGTGAGAGTAGTATGGTAGGCACGTGGCACGCAATAAAACCGCACAAATGTGCTGCTAACACGCACTCATATTATAGTTGAGAGGCTGCTTTGAGGCAATAGGACAAAGGTCAGGTCATCCACATGCTTTGGTTCATGAGATCAGAGGTAGTTGAAGCACATGCGGTGGTTCAGTGGAAATAGTAGTCGAATGTGGTCGGTTCGCTCGGCGGGTGCAGAGCGTCGTCACCTCATCTTGGACACACATAAAGAGGCTCAGATCATAGAACATCTGAGCCTCTTCCGTGCCTGTTTTGTTTGTGAACCGCCTGTGACTCGAACACGGCGAGGCGATTTTCACGCAAGCCGGAGCGTTCTGTACGGTCTCATGTCGTCAGGGCCAGAGTATAGACCTCCGCAGTGTCGCGGTCAAGCCCGGCGAAAGGCAAGTCTCTCGCCGCTCGGCCTGAGGATCACCAGACGCCGTGCCATGTCCTCCTCCACTACGAATTCCACGTCAAGCTGCGTCGCTGTGAGATGAAAGCGTGTCGCGGATACGGGAACGAGCTGGCCGAGCCGCATACCGGGTTGGTAGAGGACGAGCCGGTCGCCCTCGATCCGCACCTCTAGTGTTCCGACTGGTCCATCCGGCTCCTCCGCTGCATACGTGCCGGTGTAGGCTTGCAGTGGAGCGGCCAGCGCCGGAGGCTCTACCCGTACTTCGTCGATCCCCAGAAAGCTCAGCACAGCCTGCCGGTTCGCCTCCCTATCGTCCCGGTCCGCAGACGTAACATCCAGGGTCAGGGTCTGCCACCCGCCTGCCTCGAGCACCAGATGCATCAGCTCTTGCGTTTCGTCGAAAAAGGCGATCGCACCCTCGACACCGGAGCGGCCGCGCGCCTTCTGGTATGGCGCTGCATCGGACTGGTCGACGAGGTGCTTCTGCCACTTATCACCCCGTTCGATGATGCTCGCACGTACGAGCCGCTCCTGGTCCCCCATCAGGTGGATCACTCGCGGGTGCAGCGGGGCACATAGCTCCGCGATACGTGCGAGCATGGCAAGGATTGCGGCGTGTGACCAGTCCTCCCGCAGGAGCGGATTCACCGCCGCGTACGAGATCGCCGCATCGACGACAAAGATCGTGGGCGCGCTCTTGACCGTCTGCACAAAGGCGCTCCAGTCTGTCCATAGTGACACTTCTGAGACGGGCTGCGTTTGGTCCAGAACCGCTTTTACGTGCGGGAAGTATTTATTCAACATCATCCCTTCGGAGACCCACTCCGCTGCATGGCCGTTCAAGCCGAGCTGTAGCGCTACATACTCCGAGAGCGTCGACTTTCCGGTGAATGGCAAACCTTCGACCAGGACCAGCTTCGTCTGCATGTGGATTTCCCCTTCCCCCTGTTCAAGAGAGCCAGCTCATTAAGAAAGTACTTGTAAATATAGAATAACAGGCCGTGCATCCAGTAGTCCACACCGGGCCTGCTCAATGTGTCTGATGTTACCAGTGCAATAAACTATGAAGTTGACCAGTGGTGGTTAGTCTCATAGTTTATAGCCGTGAGCGTAAGAATGGTCGTGGGGACCAGTGGCAATACAACGAAACGGCAGAGGTGGCTCACGCGCGGAGCCACCTCTGCCTGGCACCCTTCGGAAGGGCCTGGCGAGTCCCATGGCCTTGCTTGGTACCCGTCTACGAGCGCTTCCGCCGAAAAGCGTTTCTATGTAATTGTCTTATTGAGAGAGCATGAACCCATCTGCGTGCATAGCGTACATACTGGCACAATTTCTCAGTGCTGCAAAGGGGTACGCCCTGGTGCTATTGTCCAACAAAGGCAGGCCCCTGCGCCCGCCTTTGCAACCACTGTCTGCCAGGTCTTGAAACGCATTCTTAGATCTACTACCCTGGCGGGCTGGGGTTTGCTACCACGGCTGTTCCTCAACCGAGACTCTATACTCTATATACCTACTGGTAGATATAGTATTGACAGGTCCATAAAGCTGTGATATATTCACCCCACGGTCACAAGTGCCGCTTAGATAGTCCGTCCACAATTATCCTGGCGTTCATTCTTAGTACGGTATCCATGATTCTCACTCGAGATCTATACTGTACAGCATGTACGCTATTCCCCATCCGGGCAATCTAAGGCAAAGTGACCTCCTGGCTTCCATGCGTCCTCTCATATCCTGCGTCCTCTCTGTTGACTGCATTGTTAGCTGCTTTTACACAGTACCTTGGGCGGTAGCACTCTGGCAGGTGAACCACGGTGGGAGCATCGTGCGTTACGCGTAACATTCTTGCTACCGACTTCAGCCGAACACGAGCAACGCTGACACGAGTACGTGAGGAACATCATGGATGGCGCGCATGGCATGATCGATCGGGTGAGTTCGGACCTTGCAGGGTGGCTAAGAGGTTTCTTAGAGAATACCGGCGTCTCCCTTTCACCACCCGGCCAAAAAGAGGGGAGCAGCGGTGTCAGTCTCTATCTTCTGGAGCTTGCCGATAAGCCGCCTTCCCGCAGCACGGACCGCCCGCCTCTCCAGTTACAGCTACGTTACCTGGTGACTACGTGGGCCGAACAACCGGAAGAGGCCCAACGCCTGCTAGGAGAGGTGGTCTTCGCAGCAATGGAGAGAGACGACTTTGAAGTCGATCTCAAGCCGTTGCCCGCTGCAACGTGGACGGCGTTCGGCACACCTCCCCAACCTTCTTTCATGCTATGTGTGCCCCTCCGCCGCGCGCGTCCGAGCAAAGCTACTCCCCTGGTTCGCAAGCCACTCACAATAGAGGCCGCTCCCGTTTCTAGCCTCTACGGGGTAGTAGTTGGGGTGCTAGGTACCGAAAGGGCACCTCTAGCCGAGGCGCGCGTGGAACTGCCCGCCCTGCACCTGCACACCAGTACCGACCGGGAGGGGCGGTTCATCTTTGCCACCGTGCCCGGGCAGCCAGTCTCGACCCGGTTGTTCGTCCGGGCCCGTGGGCGTGAGAAAACCGTCACTGTGGACCAGCTTACGTCCACAAGCAACCCCTTTACAGTGGAGATTGATTTATCAGACTAAAGGAGGAACAGCATGCCTATTTCTAACTACAAGGCACCGGATATCTATATAGAAGAGGTTAGCGGAGGTGCGAGACCTATCCAGGCGGTTGGTACGAGTACCGCCGGTTTCGTTGGGGTCGCGCCCAATCCAGACGCGTTCGTAAACGAGGCGAGGGCCATCAACAACTGGTCGCAATTCCTCAAGGAGTTTGCCGACCGCGAGGGAAGCGTGAGCACGCATCTATCCAACGCCGTGTACGGATTTTTCCAGAACGGCGGGAGCAGGTGCTATGTGGTCAACGTCGGGGCGGGCGGGGCAATTGCGGGCGGCGGGCGGTCACGTACCGGGCTCGACCGGCTTGAAGAGATCGACGAAGTTGCCATTGTGGTAGCTCCGGGCTACGCGGACCCAGGCTCTTATGATGCGGTGCTAAGCCACTGCGAGAAGATGAAAGACCGGGTGGCTATCCTCGATGCTCCAGAGAACGTTGGCAATATCGATCTGCTGACGACTGTCTCCGTTGCCGCCGCCACGCGCAGGACAGGCCGCTCCGGTGGACCTGCACCCGCAGAGGGGACCGCAGCCGGTGGCGAAACACCCGCTACCGGCACCCCAGCGGCGGGAGCGGCCAGCCCTCCGCCTGGATTGCGCCCCCGGCAGTCGGACAACGGCTACGGGGCGTTCTACTTCCCCTGGATCACTATACGCGACCCGCTGGCTCCCGACGAGCGGGTAAGCGCGCCCCCTTCCGGACATATAGCGGGCGTGTGGGCGCGCACCGACGCTGCACGCGGGGTACACAAGGCCCCGGCCAACGAAGTAGTTCGCGGAGCACTCGATGTAGCTTACTACCTGACACGAGAAGAACAGGGCGCGCTCAACGACTTCGGAGTCAACTGCATCCGCTTCTTCACCCGCGAGGGCATTCGCGTCTGGGGAGCGCGTACGCTTGCTGATGGTAGCAGCGAATGGCGATATCTCAACGTGCGACGGCTCTTCAATATGATAGAAGAGTCAATAGCTGACAGTACTCGCTGGATCGTCTTCGAACCAAATGACCGCACCCTCTGGAAGTCCATCCGGCGCGATATAACGGCCTTTCTCACTCGAGTCTGGCGTGATGGGGCGCTCATGGGCGCAACGCCGGAGGAGGCCTTCTTTGTCAAGTGCGATGAGGAGACCAATACACCGGAGAGCATAGATGCAGGAGAAGTGATTACCCTGATAGGGATTGCCCCTGTGAAGCCCGCTGAGTTTGTAGTGTTCCGCATCAGCCAGTATGCTGGCGGTTCTAACGTGGAAACGCTTGGAGGTAGCAATGCCTAGTCGTACCGATGGAGCGGCCCCTGCCCAGCAGTCGGGCGCACAGCCTGGGACTCTTGTAGAGCCCTACCGCGCTTACAACTTCAAACTAATCGTGCAAGGAGTAACCGAAGGGCACTTTACGGAGTGTACAGGCCTCGGGGTGAAAGTAGAAGTAATCAGATACCGGGAAGGGGGCACCGGTCAGGTTGTGCACTGCATACCCGGTCGCGTGGAGTATGCCGATGTCTCCTTGAAGTACGGACTCACCCAGTCGCGCGAACTGTTCGACTGGTTTATGACCGCCGTGAACGGTAGGGTGACCCGTAAGAACGTTTCCATCGTGATGCTCGACAGTTCAGGGGTGACCGAAGTGATGCGCTGGGATCTTTTCAATGCCTGGCCCTCCGAGTGGCGCGGTTCTATGTTGAATGCCCTGGAGCATGATATGGCTATCGAGACGGTAACTCTCGTGTTCGAGACTCTGCAACGCGCATAGGTTACGCTCTGAATGACTAAGAGAAGCTTGAGAGGCGTGTTGCTGAGAGGTGTGGGTTACCGGCTGCTGGTATGGGGGAGGCTGCTGCTAAGGCAAAGCGAAGAGCGCTCCCCTGCTAGGCGTCGTAGCCCACGTGCCGGACTACCGCCACGCCCTCAACCTCCAACGATAGACCGGCACAGGTCCCGTCTTGCGGCATCTGAAGCCGATATGCCACCCCAGCAGACCGGTGGCCCGCCCGCGCACTGGCTTGAGAAGGCCGCCCCCTCAGGCCCGCCCGCGCACTGGCTTAAGAAGGTCCAACAGGCTGCGACCACGCCGGTGGAAATAGGGGGCGCGGCACAAGGCCCGGCAGCTCCACATGCGTCTTTACCAACAGATACACCTGCGGTTGCAGCGTCCGTGCAGCGAGGCGCTGAGCAGGTCAGCAAAGGCTCGACGCTGCCGCCAACAAATAGACTATCCCAAAGAAGGGTCACTGGTCTTGGGCAAGCACCGACCCACAGGGAGCGTGCTCTGCAAGCACCCTCTGAGAATGCTCCTTCGCAAGCTGGCGTCCCCAAGATGCTTCGTGCGCGACGCGAGCCTCCCCCTCCAACGCCTGGCCGCCGTTCCAGGCAGGTTGTCGGCGGGCCACTCAGCCGCTGGCAAGCCTTCATGGACAGAATTGAGGACCGATTGCAACGACACGCGCGCAAACTCATGCCCACAGCAAGTGCCATAGGTACTCAGACAACAAGCACTTTAAGGCCCCCTGGTGGCACTGACGTGTCCGACGCTCCTGCCTGGAAGCACGCAACTCGTGAACCGAAGGTCCGAGGCTCGGGTACGACACAGGGATCAGCCGAAGTCGCTAACGGACATAGACCCTATCGGGTACATATGGACCGGGCGAGACCAGCACGGAGTCCCCTGCGCGCCCAGGTGAAAGCCACCCCGTTCGACAGTGAGCCTGCAACCCCATCCCCTCGACCAAGCTATTTGCCTGGCCGTCTCGCCGCTCAGCATAGAGCGCACCGATTTGCAGAGCGCACCGTGGACGAACCTGTGCCATTCGGGCGAACCCCCCGGCGAATTGGGCAACTGCAACCTTATGCTTCAGCGCAGGCCCGGCCGCTCAGAACACGGCAGGCGCAGGTGGGTGAGATTGCTTTCAGCCAAGTGGCACGGTCAAACGCATCTGGCGCGGGCTTTCAAAGCCCGCGCTATGACACCCCACCTGGGCATAATCCTCTGGTGTTGGGGATGACCTCGCCCGCTACGAGACACGTGGAGCAGCCAAGCGCCAAGTTCGATCAGGGGCCGCTCACCGGCCTCTGGCCCGCGTTGCCGGAATCACCCGAACCGGAATTAGAACTCGAGGACGAGCTTGTCGCTGGCGGTAACATTGAGGCCGCTTACCTGCTATGGGAGCGCAGGCAGAGGCTCGACAGAGAGCAGGAAGGCCTTCGATGGAGCGTGTAGCATTCCTGATAGAGGATACAGGCGAGCGGCTAGGGGCCTTGCTGAACCCGGAGAGCCTGTTGATGCGCCGAGTGGCGGGAGTGCGTCCCAGGCGCTCAATCAGTGGGCCTCTCTCCGGCGCGGGGTTGTCGGACGACCCGCTCCTATACACGGGCGGCGGCAGAACAGAGCTAGAGTTTGAACTGCTGTTCGACGTAACAATGGCCGGTTCTTCCCTGCTGACGGGTAACGTGCGCGAGCTTACCAGCCCTCTGTGGGAGCTTTCGGAGAACAAAGGTAGTCCAGGCTCCGGGGCTTATGCCCAGCCGCGCCTGGTGCGCTTCGTATGGGGCAAGACGTGGAATGTGCTCGGCATCGTAACGGCGGTGGCAGAGAGGCTGGAACAATTCAATGCCGAGGGAGCGCCACAGCGTTCCTGGCTGCGGATGCGCCTGGTACGTGTTAGTGAGCCGCTATCACCGGGGGTGGGCGGCGACCAAACGCTAGCCACCTTGCCCGGCTTGCCGGAGGACCTGTCGGGCTTCGGGGGCGGCGACGGTTGTGAGGACATTATGCAGATGCACGAGGTAATCTGCGGAGGTGAGGACGAGGACGAGAACGAGGAAGCTGGAGTATTTGTCGAAGCAAGAGAACCCAGGGAGGCCATGGAAGGTAGAGAGGGTGAAGAAGGCGACTTGAGTGTGGAAGCTGAACTGACTCTAGAAGCTGCAATGCTCCAGGCAGTAAGCGGCGACTCCCCCAGGCGTGGTGCCGGAGAGCGCCTGGAAGAAATAGCAGTACGTTACTACGGAGAGAGCAACGCCCACCTGTGGCGGCTCATTGCTGCCTGCAATGACATAGATGATCCCACGCATCTGCCGTGCGGCACCTTGCTGAAAATCCCGGCCCTCTCTTCGCTGGAGACCTCGGTATGAGTTCTGGACTTGTGCTTGCGCTCCCCCAGGTCGTCGTAGAGCGGGATGGCTCCTCGCTCTCACCCGCCGACCTGCACGCCCTCACGGAAGTGCGCGTACAGCAGCGTCTCTCGCTCCCCACCCTATGCGAGCTTACGTTCCGAGACCCGCCCGGCCCTCTCTCCGTTGCTCAGGGTCTCAGCCCCGGCACTACCCTGCGCGTGTCCGTGCAAGATCACCGCCTGCCCCTCTTCGAGGGCGAGATAACCGCTGTCGAACATGTTTACGGCCCCGCCAACTGGCGGGAGATTCGAGTACGCGGCTACGACATGTTGCATCGTCTACGCAAACAACAGGAGGTGCGTGCGCACGTGCAGGTAACTGTGGAGGACCTGGCGCGCGAGCTAACGGCTGACATCGGTCTATCCGTGCAAGCCGAGGAGCCTGGCCCCCTCTGGCAGTTGCTCATCCAGCACAACCAGTCCAATTTTGAGCTATTGCAGGAAGTTGCCGCAAGGTGTGGGCTGTACATGACAGTGCGACAGGATACTCTGCACCTGGTTACGTTGCGTGGCATGGGAGACCCGGTGCCGCTGACCCTGGGGGAGTCTCTGCTCGAAACCCGCATCGAAGTCAACGGGGACCCTGCGTGCCGCACGGTAACTGCTACGGGCTGGGATGCTCTCCTTGTCGAAACCCACGAGAGCAGCGCGTCTGACCCCAGAGTCGGGCGCAATGTGGTCGCCGGAGTAAGCCCGGAGGCTGTAGGCGGAAGTGGTAGTCGGGAACTTGTGGGTGAGGTGGCGCAAGACGATACACACGCCAGTGGCCTGGCACACGCGGAGCTTGACCTGCGTGTTGCTGGCGAAGTGACGCTCTGGGGTATAGCCGAGGGCAATCCGCTGCTGCGCCCGGGCACCCGTGTAGAGGTTTCGGGAGTGGAAGCGGAACTCTCAGGGAGCTACGTGCTCACCTCCGTGACACACACGATAGACAGCCGTATGGCTTTCATATCGGAGCTTTCCAGCACACCTCTTACGCCGCGCACCCGGTCCAAAGGAGTCGGATTCACCCCTGCCGAGGTGACGCAGCTTGACGACCCCGATGGCCTCGGGCGGGTGCGCGCCAAGCTGCTTACCTACGCCGGAGTAGAGACCGGCTGGATGGGTGTCCTCACACCCGGCGCGGGAGCCGATAAGGGCCTTGTTATTATGCCCAACGTCGGCGACAGGGTACTGGTGCTCTTCTCGCATGAGGACCCAGCGCAGGGAGTGGTGCTCGGTGGGTTGTATGGCGCGCGTGGCGCTTACGATCCCGGCGTGGTGGATGGCTCCGTCAAGCGGTACACCCTTAGAACGCCCGGCGGACAACTTGTGCTGCTCGATGATGAACACAAGATGTTACGCCTTGAAAACAGCGATGGGAGCTACCTGGAGCTTGCCCCTGAGCGCGTGTCACTCCATGCCGCGACCGACCTGGAGATCGAGGCCCCAGGTAAAGCCATCGTGATACGGGGTCACACCATAGATTTCCGGAGGGAGTAAAGACGGTGAAGTGGCTTACAGAGGATGCCAAGCTCATATGCAAGCACGGGGGCAGGGTTGCAAACCGTCCCTCTCAGGCGTGGGTGACGGTGGAGGGCCGCAAAGTGCTGATTGAACCGGACCCCGAAGGAAGGTCTATCTCCATGTGCCCCAATATCAACATCAACATAAAACCCTGCACCAATACCCTCAAGGTCACTAAGGGCTACTCCGACTTCATCTTTGTGGTGATTGACGGCAAGAAGTTCCCCGTCAGCCTCGATACCGTTACCGGCCTGACCGACGGCACTCCACCTGGCACCGTGCATTACATCGTGAAAGACCCAGGCCAGCAACTGGTTACTGAGGGGGGTAGATGAGCAATCCTTTGATGAGGCGAACCGGGGTCCCTCCTTACCGCGCCCTGCGTTTCCTCCTCTCCAACATAGACGCCACGGACGAGTCTGCGGGGCTGACCATCTCGGCGCGTGGTGGTCTCGGCATGGTAGAGCGCAACGACTCGGTGCGTCAGGCTATCTTCTTATTGTTGTCGACTACTCCTGGCGAGCGTGTGATGCGCCCCTCCTACGGTTGCGAGCTACGTCGCCTGGTGTTTTCGCCCAACGACGATACCACGGCGGGCTTGGCGATCCATTACACGCGCCGCGCCCTGGAGCGCTGGGAGCCGCGCATCGAGATACACCGCCTCGATGCGCGGCGCGACCCCGAGGCCCCTGGCTGGCTGATTCTCCTCCTTGAATATCGCGTTCGCGCCACGCAGCAGGTCGAGCTTGCCACCTTTTCTTTCAGCCTCACAGGAGATGAGTTCTGATGCCCTTACCTGCGCCCAATCTCGATGACCGCAACTTTGAGCAACTTGTGGCCGAGGCAATCAGTAAGATCGAGCAACTCAGCCCTGAGTGGACGGACCGCTCACCGAGCGACCCTGGGATCGTACTGTTGGAGCTGTTTGCCTACCTGACCGATACGATGATTTACCGGCTGAACCGCCTTCCCGACAAAGTGTACATCGCCTTCCTGAACCTGCTTGGGGTGCGCTTGGAGCCACCGGCCGCCGCCGTCGTTGAACTGCTGTTCACACGTGCAGACGCCGCGCGCGGGGAGGTGCGCATACCACGTGGCACACGCGTGACAACCGGCACATCTCGTGGCGGCAGAAGTAGCAGGGGTGCGGGGGAAGCGCCGGTGTTCGTAACGGAGAAGGTGGCTACCATACCCGATGGGCAGGCCCAGGTAACGGTACGCGCGCGCAACTGTGAAATCGTAACGGCAGAGTTAGTGGGTGTAGGGACCGGCCTGCCAGGGCTTACAGTAAAGGTCCGCCGCCCTCCCATAATCGCCCCTACCGGAGACAACCGCGATCTGATGGTAGGTGTTGAGGCGGCGACAGGGGAACTTGACGAGCGCGTACCCGCCATAAAGTACGAAGGCAAGACGTACCGGCTATGGAGCGAAGTGGAACGCTTCAGCAATTTGGCCCCGGACTCTCACGTCTACGTAGCGGATCGCATGACAGGTGTCGTCACATTCGCCCCCGCGGCCCGCATGCCTGGCAAGGACGGTGTTTTGAGCGACACCGCACGCGCGCTGGCAATGGTGCCGGGCGCGGGGCGAGAGATACGCATTTGGTACTGGCGCGGCGGCGGCCCGGACGGTAACGTAGCGCCCAACACCCTCAACGCGCTAAAGGACCCTCTGGTGGGGGTGAAGGAAGTCACTAATCCGGCCGCCGCCACGGGTGGCAGGGCCGCGGAGACCCTTGCGAACGCCCTGGTACGGGGTCCCCAACAACTCTACGCACTCGACAGGGCGGTGACGGCTCACGACTACGAGCTGGTGGCCCGGGTCGTTTCTGGAGGGATAGACCGCGCCAAGGCTATCACCAGGGCCGAGTTGTGGACCTATGCCACGCCGGGTACGGTCGAGTTACTGCTGGTGCCGTACCTGCCGGAATCAAACCGGCCAGGGCAACAGGTCACACTCAGTGCCCTGCGGGAGCACGAGAGCGACGAGACGCTCGACTTGGTCCAGAGGGCCATAGATGAGCGCAAGCCTCTGGGCACTACCTGCCGGGTAAACTGGGCCCGTTACAAGACCGTACGAGTAAAGGCGCGTATCGTAGTCCGCCGAGAGGAAAACCTGGAAGCGGTACGGGCGAGGGTGGTGGAGCGCCTGCATGGCACTATCAACCCCCTACGCACCACTTACAACACTGATGGCTGGCCTTTCGGTGGGGCGCTACGTACGTCGCTCGTATATGACGTGGCGCTGAAAGAACCAGAAGTGCGCTACGTCGATCGCGTGAGCCTGGTCGTGGACGAAGGCCCGGAGAAGCAAGTACCTTCCATCGTTGCCGACCCTTCTCAGCCCGATACGTGGTACGCGGCTGCGGGCAACACCCTCTACCGCTCGCTCAACGACGGAAAAGGCTGGGAGCCGGTGGGCCGCTTTGGCGGAGACAAGACCAGAATAGTAGTGATCGCCGCACACGCACAGCGACCCGGTTTCCTGGCGGTCGCCACTCGAGAGGAGGGCGTGAACGAAACCACCGTCCACATATCGCAGGACTGCGGAGAGACCTGGCAGGAGCCGCCTTACCAAACCGGCTTCCGCGTTTACGATCTAGCCTGGACGCTACGGGGTGGCATACCTTTCTTACTGCTCGCCTCCGATATAGGGCTGCACGAGCTTGACGTACAGCCTGGTGGCTCGCCCGTGCCGGTGTTGGTCGACCAGGCTAAGCAGGACCTTGGGTTCTACCAGGTTGCCGTCTTCACCGATGTTTGGGGCAACACAAGCGTAGCGGTGGCCGGTGAAAACACGGCAGGAGTATACCTCTCCACCGAAGGCGGCACCACCAAGACGTTCCGAAACATCGGCCTGCAAGGCAAAGACATACGAGTGCTGGAAGTGCGCCGCGACGGGCCGAACGCATATTTGTGGGCCGGAGCAGCCACCATTGGCGACGACCCCGGCCAGGGCTGCGCTAGCTGGCAGTTGCTGCGTGGGCGAGAAGATCCCCCTGAAGGTTGGGTGCGCTACGATGTCGCGACTTCCGGTTGGACGGGAGGTACCTGCTGGTCTCTTGCCTTCCTCGGCACGCGTGTGTTGGCGGCTACCCACCGTGCTGGCGTGCTTCGCCTTGACCTTGATACCGACAAGCCAAAATGGCAGCAGTGCGACGTAAATTGTGGCCTTCCACTGCGGCCTCGTACCGAGCCTGGCCCTTTCTACCCTGTGTTGACCGTTGCGGCCAGCCAGGACCCCGACGCTACCTATATCATGGCTGGTGGCGCGGAGAGGGGCGTTTACCTCAGCAGAGACCGCGGCGTGAACTACGAAGTCGCCGCACGCAGGAGCTTCGAGGACCGGGTGACCCTTCCAGAGACGTGGCTGTTCGTTTCTGGCGATCATGAGATAGAGGTGGTAAGCGAGGATGAAGCAATCAGAGATTGAGCGCCTACTACCTGCGGTAATCGGGCGCACCGCCAGGGAGGGCAACCCGCTCCATACCCTCCTGGCTGTCATGGAGATGCTCCACGATCCATCTGAGCGGGTGCTGGATGATCTCGACAGCTATTTTGACCCCCTGCGCGCGCCTGACGCTTTCATTCCTTACCTGGCCGGCTGGGTAGACCTCGATCGGCTGTTAGTAGCCAATCCAGCCGAACTCAGGGAGAAAGCGCCACCCCCCTTCCCTACCGGTGTAGGAAGGCTGCGTGAGCTAGTAGCCGCAGCCGCCTTCCTTGCCAAGTGGAGGGGCACAGCCACCGGGCTGCTACGCTCCCTCGAAATCGCCACCGGCATACAAGGCTTCTCCGTCGTGGAAAACCCGCCCGGCCCCGCCCTGCAAGCCCAACCTTTCCATATCAGGGTCCACATGCCGACCGAGGCCGCGGCCTACGAGATCCTAATCAGACGCATCATAGAAATGGAAAAGCCCGCCTACGTAACGTATGACCTGCACGTCGAGCAGGCGGGGTAGGTACCGCACTACGAGCAACATGGGAGCGACTACTCATGGCAAATCCATTCAACATTACAGCCGCCACGAACACGATACACCTGGATGACACACGCCAGGCGCAAACATCGTTCACCGCGTTCAACAACAGCGGCCGTGCCATGCGGGGTCGCGCCCTCATCGTCTCCGAAAACCAGGCCTCCGCGACCTGGATTACCATCTCCGACGATGCCGAGCGAGACTTCCCAATAGCAGGCACACAACAGTTCACGGTTCAAATTGCCGTGCCCCCTGGCTCCTCACCAGGCAGCTACCCCTTCCGCATGGACGTGGTAGGCACGGAGAACCCCGACGAGGAGTTCAGCCAGGGGCCAAGCGTCACGTTCGAGGTGCCTGCTCCCGCCCCCCCCAACAAAAC